>CANHTS010000078.1 GCA_947463435.1 Flavobacteriales bacterium
CGGTTTTTCCGGCAGCACCTACCAATGGAGCCTCGAAGGCAACAACAGTTTTTCGGGCCAGGGAACCAACAGCATCACCATCAATTTCACCGAAGCCGGTTCATTCAGGCTCCGTGTGCGGGAGACAACGGCGGCGGGTTGCCCGGGACCTGAAAACGACACCTTGCTGATCGTTCATCCACGCCCGATAATCAATGCCATTCAGGGCGATGCCGTGATTTGCTACCCAAACCTTGGTCCTTACAATTACAGTGTCAACGGCTTCCCCGGAAGTACTTACCGCTGGACTTTGTCGGGTGGAATATTCCAGAATCCGCCGGTAGGACCTGCGGTGAATGTAACCTGGAACGATATTCAGAACGGCAGCTTGTCGGTCGTTGAAATCAGTGGTTTCGGTTGCCAGGGCGACAGCATTGTATTGCCGGTGTTCATTGACAAACCTTCCATCCGTATGCGCCGTGTGACGGTTACCCCACCACCGGCAGACGACCGCGGTATTCTTATTGAATGGGAATTGATCAATGCACCGCGTTACAACGACCTGTTCTTCATCATGCGTCGCGAAGCGGGCAGTGTCGGGCCATTTGTGCTGGCCGGAACAGCCGCTGCGAATGCCGGTTCATTCGTCGACTTTAACGTCCAGACCGACCGCCGTGCCTACGATTACCGCGTGTTGGCCGTTAATCTTTGTGGTGACACCTTCAGCACCGGCATCCATACAACCGTATTGTTAACCGGCGAACGCATCGGTCGTTACGGCGTTGGTCTGAACTTCACCGATTACAAAGGCTGGACGGCAGGTGTGCGCGATTATGAATTACTGCGGCAATTGGTGGAAAGAACCGGTTATGAGAACTACGCGAATTTTCCGGCGCCAGTGCGTTCAACCTACGAAAACGGCTTGGAATGGTTCAGCCAGTGCTACAGGGTTCGCGCACAGGAGAACGGTGGAGATCAGCTCGAAAGCTGGAGTAACGATGTTTGCTTCGATTTCGAACCGACGCTTTTCGTGCCCAATGCTTTTAGTCCCAACGAAGATGGCAATAACGACCGATTCGGTGTTTTCGCCGGCAGTATCCGCACCTTCCGGATGGCGGTTTACAACCGTTGGGGTGAGAAGATGTTCGAAACCACCGACATGCAGGCCAGCTGGGATGGTAAGTTCAAGGACCGCTATGCTCCGGACGGCGTCTATGTAGTGTTGGTGGATTATGCCGATTACAAGAACCGCAATTACAGCACCAAGACTTCCGTGCATTTGTTACGATAATAGGAGAAGGTAACGGCCTCACGTTTGACCAACAGCTGAACCGTTTAGACGCGTATAAACGTGTATTTGCCTGCAGGTGCAAGGATGAAAGAATCCGTTCAGTTAATTTTGTGATATGGCTACATGGAATAAAAATGAGGAAGCTGTCAGCACCCATGCAGAAGCCATGCGTTATGTGGAGAATGCGAAAGAGTGCTTAAAAAAAGCGGGTAAAGAAGGCGCTTATTACGATGATCCCAAGTATGTAAAGATGGCGGGAAATACCCTTTGGAATGGTGTGTTGTTGGCATTGGAAAACAAGATACCCATGAAAGGACGCCCGGATATCCGTAAGTACCGGGAGGAAATAGCCAAACAGAACAAGAAGATGCTGCGCGTACTGAATAGTGGATACGCTACTTGTCATCTTTCGATGGGTTATGATGGCAATGTGAAAGTATCGATTTGTAAAGAAGGTGTCAATCTGGCTCAGGAGCTGATCGCATGGGCTGCGCCGGAGGCCGGTTGAACAGGGCGTTTTTTAATTAGTGCTGAGTACCCTTGCCGGTAAAGGTTTCAACCCCTTTCCAGAAAGGCATTATACTGGCTGCGTGCGCTAGCGCTTTCAAAGAGCGCCTGATGACCCAGGCCGGGTAGCTCGAGGATTTCGACCTTTTGGCAATCCGTACATTGCTGCACATCCTGTCTGAATGTCGGCCAGGAGTACATCTGGATCGGACTGTCGTTCAGACCCTGCACAAATAGGATATCCGACTTGAATCCACGGGTAAAGTTGAGCAATGAACGCTGCATATACGCATCCGGATTGCTATCGGTTCGGCCGTATACACTGCGCAGGCGGTTGCAGGTGATACCGGCAGCAATCTTACCTTGTTCTTCCAGTCCGCAGCGGTAAACGAGGTTCAGCGGTCCAGGTCCGTTGGCAATAACGCCGTCTGTGATATGCCGTGTAGCCATGCGGGTAACCAGGTAACCTCCTTGTGAATGGCCGGCGAGGAATAGTTTCCGGATTTTTACGCCAAAAGCGCCTTCCAGCGAATCGCGTACCCAATGCAAGGCAGCCTCTGCATGGGCCAGGTTATCGCCGAAGAGCAGGTTTTCTTCCGGATAAGCCACGCTCACGTACAGGATATCCTTCCGGTCGCTCAACCGCTTGAAACCATCGCGGGCATTGTAGGCAGCCTGCACGATGAGGCTGTCGTAGATGACGGTACCGTGGTAAGTCATTACCACATCGACATTGGCGGTTCCCGGTGCATCGATCAGGGCCTGCACACTGATACCGTTGTACTGTAGCGTTTTCAGCCCTTCCCAGGCAAGTGGTGTCTTGCTTTGTGGGGTAGCTTCTTTCTTCTTGCAGCCGGGAACGAGCAGAAGGAGGGAAGCAGCAATCATCCAATGGAATTTATTGACCTGCATGGGTGTTAGATGTTGGCAAGATAGGAAGGTTTAAGAAAAGGCGAAAAAGCACATTCCATTGTCAGGTACGTCTCATGCACGACGCAAATCTCCTAAAAACAAAAATCCCGCCTTCAAAAGCCCTGGAAGCGGGCCCCAAAAGCGGGATTTTTGATGCGGTGCCCGAAACAGGAATCGAACCTGCACAACGTTGCCGTTACCAGATTTTGAGTCTGGCGCGTCTACCAGTTCCGCCATTCGGGCTGAAAGCGGGCTGCAAAGATAAGATTTGATCGGGCTTCTTCAGCCTTTTGAATCACAAATTTCCTTCGGGTGGGCCCTGGCGCTCGTCGTCCAACTCGTCTTCCATGCCCACCGCCTCCATCGCACTGCGGATGAGTTGCACTTTCTCGTCGCGCTTCAGCTTTGTATAGGCGTGTAACAGATTGCGCAGCATACGCCTTATCATGTCGATGGGCTGGCAAGGGATATAATATTCCACCCGCGCCGGCAACTTCAACTCCTCCAAAAACTCGTCAATATTGCGCTTGCCAAATATCTGACCCTGATTGAACGGATTGATATAGAACAATACCCGCTTAAAATCCGTAGGATCGAGACTGTGCTGTTCGCTGAAGTATTCCGGATTCTCGAGGTCGGCATCGTCCATGAAAACCAATACGAAATGCTGCGGCAGGTTGACGCCGAAAACCGGCATATTGAGACGCTGGGCCACGATGGCATAAATGCAAGCCAGGGTAATCGGATTGCCGGTTTTGGTTTCCAGTACCTTGTGTATGAATGAATTGTCGGGCGCGTGGTAATCGCTGGTATTGCCCTTGAAACCGTGTAACTGGAAAAACACATGGTTCAGGATATTGACCTTTTCGAGCGGGGAAAGGTCGTAATGAAATTCCAGCCAGGCATCGAGGCGCAGCTTCTCCAGCTGAATTTTTGTTTCCTGTGCCGAAACATCCGGATACTGGATGCGGCTGAGCATGATACAGGCTTCCAGCAAATCGGTCCGACCTTCTGAATACCAGGTGCGCAGGCCTTCTACAATTTCACTGGTTTGAATCCTGCGGATAATGTCTTCAAGCTTGCGGCTGATCGCCGGATCGCCCTCCTGCTCCCAAACCGCTTCCAGCTCAGGCAGTATCGTTGCGCCTTCGTCGAGCAGTTTTTGCTCCACGTGCTGCAATACCTCTTCGTCGCTGTCGTCGAGAAGGAATACGAGGGCTTTGAGTTCCTGTGGACTGATCAAGCTTTATTTCTTTCCGCTGCCGGGTTTCTTTACCGCAGCAGGTTTTTTCGCAGCAACCTTCTTCGCAGGGGCTTTCTTCGCTGGGGCCTTGGCCTTCGATTTCGTTCCGCCCTCCTTGTCTTTCGCTTCGATAATCTGCAGAATCAACTCGATGCTGATCGTAGCCGGGTCCTGGTCTTTCGGAATCAGATAGTTGTTCTTTTTGTATCCGATATACGCACCATAACGGCCATTCAATACCTGGATATCAGGATGCGACGCGAACGACTGAATAATCTTTGATGCCTCAGTTTTCTGCTTGGCTACAATCAGTTCCGTCGCCCTTTCAAGCGTTACGGCGAACATGTCTTCCCCCTTGGGAATATTGGCAAACAAATCGCCCCAACGCACATAAGGACCAAAACGGCCTTTGTTGACCTGCACAGCTTTGCCTTCATACATGCCGAGTTCAAGTGGCATCTTGGGCGTGAGCTTGGCCTGTTCGATAAGAGCTAAAGCTTCCTCAGCAGAAATGGTTATCGGATCGGTACCACGGGGCAGGTTATAATACTGCGTTCCGTGCTTCAGGTATGGTCCGTAACGGCCCAATGCAGCAATCACCGGCTCTCCGTCCATCATCATCACCTCTCGGGGCAGCTTGAACAGGTCGAGCGCTTCTTCCAGGCTGATGGTTTCGAGCGATTGTTCCTTGCGCAGGCTGGCATAACGCGGCTCTGCAGTCTCCTCGCGCGAACCGATCTGAACGAGCGGACCAAATTTGCCCATGCGCACCAACATCGTGAGGCCCGTTTTGGGGTCTTTCCCGATGATGCGCTCGCCGGTAACACGGACCGCTTCGTTCAGGGTCTTGTCGACGTGCTCGTGGAATGGTCCGTAGAACTCACCGATCATTTCAACCCAGCTGGTCTGCCCTTTGGCGATTTCGTCAAACTCTTTTTCTACACTTGCCGTGAAACCATAATCCATGATTTCAGGGAAGTTCGAAGCGAGGAAGTCGGTAACCAGACTGCCGATATCGGTCGGGAAGAGTTTATTCTTCTCCTGACCGGTCATTTCCTTTTTAACCTCACGGCTGATTTGGTTTCCAATCAGCTTTAAGGCAACGAATTTCCTTTCGGTTCCCTCCCGGTTGTCTTTTACCACATATTCCCGTTTCTGGATGGTGGAAATGGTCGGGGCGTAGGTGGAAGGCCGCCCGATGCCAAGCTCTTCCAGTTTTTTTACGAGACTCGCTTCTGTATAGCGCGGAGCGGGACGGCTGAAGCGTTCGGTTGCGGCGATAGATTCCACGCCAAGCGCGTCGCCGGGAATCACCTTCGGCAGCAGTCCGCCTTCGCCTTCTTCTCCCGGTTCGTCGTTGCTTTCCTCATAAACCCTCAGAAAACCGTCGAAGCGAATCACTTCTCCTTCGGCAATGAAACGCAGTTCCTGCACCGGGCTGTTGATGCGGATGATGGTGCGCTCGAGTTCCGCACGGCTCATCTGCGATGCAATGGCCCTTTTCCAGATCAGCGCGTAGAGCTTTTTCTCCGCCGCGTCTTTCCCGGCTTCGTGTTGATTGAAATAGGTTGGTCGGATGGCTTCGTGCGCTTCCTGGGCCGATTCGTTCTTGGTTGTGAAGTTGCGCGGATTGCTGTACTGCGGTCCGTACTGCGATTCGATTTCTCCTTTGGCGGCACCGATGGCAAGCTTCGAAAGGTTCACCGAATCGGTACGCATATAGGTGATCAAACCGTTTTCATACAGACGCTGGGCAATCTGCATGGTCTGACTTACGCTGAAACCGAGCTTGCGGCTGGCTTCCTGCTGCAAGGTAGAAGTAGTGAATGGCGGGGCGGGGTTGCGGAATGCAGGTTTCACTTCCACATCCAGCACCTTGAAGCCACTTTGCTTGCAGGCTTCCAGAAAGGCATTGGCCTCGGCTTCCGTCGCGAAACGCTTGTCGAGATCGGCCTTGAATTTCTTCCCGGCGGGTGTTGTGAATTCAGCACTTACGCGAAAATCGCTGCGGGTTTGAAACTCGTTGATTTCGCGTTCCCGCTCCACAATCAGCCTTACAGCCACACTTTGTACACGGCCTGCACTCAGCGAAGGCCGCACTTTGCGCCACAGGATTGGAGATAATTCATACCCTACCAATCGATCCAATACCCGACGGGCTTGTTGTGCATCTACCAGGCCGCGGTCAATCTTGCGCGGATGCTGCACGGCGTGCTCGATGGCAGGCTTGGTGATCTCGTTGAAAACAATGCGGTGTGTGCGGGCTTCGGTAAGCCCAAGTACGTCGTAAAGGTGCCAGGAGATGGCTTCGCCCTCCCGGTCTTCGTCCGTCGCCAGCCATACCAAATCGGCCTTGCCTGCGAGTTTCTTGAGTTCGCTTACGAGCGTCTTCTTGTCAGGTGTGACTTCGTAAACGGGTGTAAAACCTTTGTCTATCAGGATGGCATCGTCGCCTTTCTTCAAGTCGCGGATATGCCCCATGCTCGATTTGACCACGAAATCCTTCCCGAGATATTTCTCGATGGTCTTGGCCTTGGCAGGCGATTCGACTATGACAAGGTTTTTAATTTGTTCTGCCATCAGGGTGCAAAAGTAAAGGGTTTGCTCAGGTGGAAACCGTTTCCGTGGATATGTACGAAATAGGTGCCGCCCTGATGCAGGATGCGGTGCAGGGGTAAACTGATTTCGTGGTTGCCGGCTGCAGCAGCGCTTACCTGCGTCGTGTATAGGGTTCTTCCACTTACATCGCTGATCTCCAGTTTGCCTTCCATACGCTCACGCGCTGCCAATTGCACCTGCAGATTTTCGCGGGTAGGATTGGGGAACAATTCCATCGTGCGCAATGCGCCGGCTTGCTCGTCGATTCCGGTGAAGAACTGGCTGATATTGATGTCGTCGATGTACACCGGATTGCCGGAAGCACTTTCCACTTCAAACTTGAGGCGCACGGAAGTGGAATTCTCATAAGGTGTCAGGCTGATGTTCTGGCGCTTCCACTCGGCTGCCGTCTTCGGAACAAATACCGACGTAATCTGGGTTACAGATGCGAGTCCGTTGTTGCTGCGTTCCAAAATCTGGTTGTAACTCGCGCCGCAGTCGGTGCTTATATATACGCGCAACACCTCGCTGCTGGTCGTGCTTGGACGTGCATAGGCTGCCATGAACGACAAGCGCGGACTCGAACCTTTCAACGATGAAAGGTTTAACAAGGGCGTTTCAATGCTGTAACGTATACCGGCAGTTGTGGAACCATTCACCGGCGCTTTAATGCAGTTGTTGCCGTAATGCGCGGCTTCCCCGGTGATCTCGAAGCCAACGTTGTTCACTTTGTTGTTCTCCCAGGCAAACTGGGTGATGTCGCCGTCTTCAAATCCTTCCACCAATGCACCGGTAAGCGAGGCATCCTTGGGGCGAACGAGGATATAATCGGTCCTGGTGGAAGTATTGTTGCCGCGGCTGTTTTCAACCCGCAGGGTCACGCTGTAGAGGCCGGGCGTCTGATACACCACGGTTGGCTTTTCTTCGGTCGCTGAAGGGCGGCTCGACCCGGTGAGTGTCCAGAGGCGGGATGTTACGCTGCCCTTGCACGATTCGTCGAAGAAGGTAACCGGTGTGCCGGCACAAACCACGCGGGTATTTGCGCTGAAGAAGGCAACCGGGGCAACGGTGGTTTGTGGCACAACGCCGGTGTTTACGGTAAGGTTATTGGTGCTGACGTTCAGCGCGCGTCCCTGGGTGCTGTTTTGCAGGAAGAACCACATGCGGTCGCGCTGTTTGAGTGAGAACATGGCCTGGCAACGGCCGTTCGAATAATCCATATAGTTCTCCCACTGATCGGGAAGGTCCGGATTATCGTTGCTGCATGAATTGCCATTCGTCGGGCAATTGGCATTGGTGAATGTGGATGCCACGGGTGGTGTATCGTCGCAGAAATCACCGCCGGTGCAACCATCCTGAAAAGTATGCAGCAAACCTAGCCAGTGCCCGAGTTCATGGGTGAGTGTGCGACCACTGTCTGATGCCACTGCTGTTCCAATAGTGCCCACACGGTCGTGGCGCATCACAATGCCATCGCGGTTAGCCGATGTGGCATAAGGCAAGGTGGCGTAACCGAGAATCGTGCCGCTCTGGTCAGATGCAATGCTGGTTACCACCCAGATGTTCAGGTAACGGCGGTAATCCCAACGGGCGCCGGAAATGAATTTGATCGATTCAGACGACTGATCCACTTCAACTCCCAATGGAGAATACACGCGGTTGATACCGTCTGTGCAATTGCCATTGGGGTCTATGCGTGCCAGACGGAATTCAATGTCAACATCCGCCGCCACACCGGTAAATACACTGCGGATATTGCGCTTGTTTGGATTGGTGTAGCTGAAATCCTGATTCAATACGCGCATCTGATCGAGGATCTGCTCCTTGCTGATGTTTTCAGTTCCGTTGGTATGGATTACATGAAATACAACCGGTATGATGTAGCGTGCCCGGGTGGCCAAGGGTTGGTGGTTTGCTGCTTCCGCGTTCAGACGGGCAATTTCTTTAGCCGCTTCCGGATTCGCTTCGAGGTAACGCTGCAGGTAATGATCGGTTCCGCAATGCTGGGCTTTCGCTTCCGCAGTAAAAAGAACTGCAGCTGCAAGTAAGATTTGTTTAATGCTGTATTTCACTGGACAGGAATTCGCAAATGTACCGGATAGAAACATCCTTCAGGCGGAATTGTCAGCTTTCAACGCAAAATCTTACCCGAGTCTGTGAATTGGTACTTGTGCAATGGCAATTGAAAATAGGGCTGATTGAGGAGTCGAACCGATACCGGCGGCGCAAAAGGAGCTCCGATAAACAGATCCGGACGAAGGGCTTCTGATGGTGGTGCTGTTTGAAACGGCAACAGGGTCTTTTGTGATTCCGGCGTTTTCCATGAACTGAACAGCAGGCTTTCGTAGGGAAGGGCCCAAACAGCGCCCAATGCGCGGTGCAGGGTCTCGTCTTCCTTTATCAACCATTTCCCTGACCCGGAACAGCTTTCCATGTAAACCTCCAAATGCTTCAGGCGCTGCAAGGCATCCTGTTGGCCCTGCCAGAGGCTGAAAGCCATAATTGGAAACAGGGGCAACACAGCCAACACAACCTTGTCCGGGCTTTTTGTATCCGTTTTTCGGTCCAACCATGCCAAGACGGGAACCGCCATAGCCATAGCCATGGGCAGGAGATTTTTTTGCATCCATACATCGCTGTCGCCCTTGCGGTAAATCAAGGCCAAACCCACCAATAGTATGCCACAAGCCAACAAATGCAGCAAGGCCTCGCGACGCTTTAGAAATAGCCATGACAGTGGCAAGAAGGCCAGGCTGAGCAACCATTCCGGTTGACTCCAGGTCCGGCGCAAATAGGCAAATACATACGATTCCGACAGGGTGTTCCATTCCAGCAATCCGGCGGCAAAACCTTGTTCATACGCATCGCTAAACCATTGCTTGAGTACGATCGCCGGGAGCAACCAATAAAGCGCCCTCCAACGACCGGATGAAAATCCGGGCAAAACGATCATCACCAACAGGATGGGGCCGATGCCCGGATGCGTGAACCAGGCCAATGCCGTCAGCCAGCCATGCCGCGGAAACAAATTCCACAACAACAGCACCGCAGCGGCAAGGTGCATTTCGCTGACGGGGATAAACCAGGCGCTTTGCATCCAGACAGCCGACAATAACACGGAGGCCAGCGCCGTTCCGCTTGCACTTTTCTTCCAGGCCAAAACAGAAACCATGGTATGGGGCAGTTGCAGGGCGAAGGAATAAATGGCCAATACCGCAGCTGTAGGAGCCTGCGCTTTAACCGCCAGCCAGGGGAAAAATTGGGTGAGATAAGAAAGCCAGCGCCAGCGACCGGCATCCATTTGTTCCCATTGCATGAGGCGCCACGACATATATGCCCCGTCTGCGTATAACATGCGCAAGGGCCACCAGAGCAAACTCAGCAAGAGCAACAGCAAGGCCGTCGCCAGGAGTATATGGTCAATTTGCCGCCACTTCACGCAAGTACGATTCGAGCCGGGCTGCGATGGTTTCCCATGAAAAACGCGCGCGAATCACCGCTGCGCCGCGAGCCCCAAGTTCATGGCCGGCTTCCGGATATTGCAACAAGCGGATTACCTCGGCGCTGAAGGCAGCGGTGTCTTCAGCTTGCACCACACCTTGCCCTTCGCTGATGCCCAATCCTTTGAATGCCAGCGGACTGCAAACTACTGGAACGCCTGTACTCATGGCTTCGAGTACCTTGTTCTGCGTGCCGGCACCAAATCGCATCGGCGCAACCACTACAGCCGCTTCAGCATAGGTGGCCGACAAATCCGGGATGAATCCGGTTACTTCAATGCCCGGTCCGGCCAGTGTGCGCACCGACTCCACAGGGCGTTGGCCCGCAATAACGAAAGTGGCTTCGGGCAAGGTTTTCCTGATTTCCGGAAATACTTCCAGGGC
>CANHTS010000079.1 GCA_947463435.1 Flavobacteriales bacterium
CAGATGTTCATTGCTGCCGCAGCGGTTACAGAATACACCGTGCTTATCGCGCAAATTCTTCCACAACAGGATGCATCGCTCTTCGGTGTTGTAAGTTTGGATAAAAGTAACAAAGTCCATGATTAAAAGTGATTAGAATCCAGGCGCAATATAGGGATAACGACATATACCACAAAGGCCAATAGTCGGCTTATGCCTAATCTGGCCTGAAATTACACGCTTATAAACGTTTAATAATATATCTATAAACGCCACAAACCATCTAACCCATTCCTTCCTCCACCTCCAGCCCCCTCATCGCGTATCTCAATTTCCTTACAGGGTCAATCATCCACTCCGACAGCCTGCTGAATAGACACTCCCCAAACGACAAACAACCGACTTCTAATTGGAAACTGATAAATCTGGATCACTTCCGGCTCTCTCTTGATTCCGAGCCCGAATTAGTTTTCTAATGCACGAATTGGGTTAAGTTGTATTGGGTGGACGCGGCTTTGAAACGCGTATGAACCCAAACTACGCATTGGAAATCCTATTCCGGCTCAAAATCCCTGCGGAATCGAATGTTTAAGATCGCATTTTCGTCACTGTCTAAGCAATAAATCTTCCTTAATCACCTCAGTCAGGTTCATTGCCGGCAGAACATCGTGATTGTACATGGTTCCTTCTATTTTGGCATGAAGCACTACGCTTGCTGTGCCCAGGGCAATGACAGCCAAATGCAAAAGCAGCTCCTTAGGGATTTGAATCGGACCGTCCGGATTGTGGCTTTGTTCCCATGTTTCTTCCGTTTACGCACCCATTCTTTTTGTGATGCTTCTTTGACAATGAGCGCAGCTGTTCACAAGTGCTGCGGGGCGTAAAATTGCCGCACTGGCATTTATGAAGAACCCGGAAGCTGCAACTGTACTCATCCAGCAGGCGAACCTTGTGAACGAAGGCAAAATCACCATTGCCGATGTGTTAATGAGCGAAGGCCGATTCCTTCGCATCGGCTCCATCACGCCTGAACTTGGTATGCAGGTGATCGATGCGCGTGGCAAATTCCTCCTCCCCGGCATCATCGACTGCCAGGTGCATTTTCGTGAACCCGGACTCACGCACAAGGCCGATCTGCATTCGGAAAGCCGCGCAGCCGTGGCAGGAGGCGTTACATCGTTCATAGACATGCCCAATACGCGGCCGAATGTGCTCGACCTGCAAGCGCTGGAGGAGAAATACCAGCTCGCCGCAGAAAAGTCGCTTGCCAACTATGGCTTTCTGTTGGGTGTAAATGGCGACAACCTCGATTCCGTGCTGCAAATGGATACTTCGTCCTTGCTGGCCCTGACCGACGACGGATTGTATTTCACCAAACAAGGCGAACTGCTGGCCGATAATCCGGAAACGCTTGAGCGGCTACTGGCAGGCACAGACTGCATCGTGGCCATCCACGCGGAGAAAGAGGCCATCATTGTGGCCAACGAAGCGGTTTACCGGCAACAGTTCGGAGAGGATATCCCTTTTCATCTGCATCCGGTGATTCGCTCTGCCGAGGGTTGTTACGCCGCCAGCAGCGAAGCGATACGTATTGCGGAGAAACACGACGCACGCTTGCATATCCTCCATTTGTCGAGCGGAATGGAAACGGCCTTATTCCGCAATGATATTCCGTTGGAAAAGAAGCGCATTACAACGGAGGTTTCGGTACACCACCTTTGGTTCAGCGATGCAGATTACGCGCAGCTCGGGGCCTCCATCAAATGGAATCCGGCTATCAAGACGGCAGACGACCGTGCAGCGCTTTGGAAGGCATTGCTCGACGACCGCATCGATATTATCACCACCGACCACGCACCCCATACCCGCGAAGAGAAAAGCGGCGGCTACTTCAAGGCAATGTCTGGCGCCCCACTCGTTCAACACGCTTTGCCCTGCATGCTCGAGAGTCACTTACGGGGACAGGTTTCCCTTGAAAAACTGGTCGAGAAAATGTGCCACAACCCAGCCATCCTCTATCAACTCGAAGGACGGGGTTATATCCGGGAAGGATATTACGCCGATGCCTGTCTGGTCGATCTTGACAGCCCGTGGACGGTGACTCCGGAGAATATCCTTTACAAGTGTGGCTGGTCGCCGCTAATGGGTACACGTTTCAGAAGCCGGGTGATCAGCACCTTTGTGAATGGAAGGCTGGTTTACAACCATGGTATCTTCGACGACGGCGTGCGCGGCATGCGGCTTGAAAGAGCAAGGGCATAATGGCAGCCGTAGCAAGGGATTGGTTTGCAGGACGTACACTCGCCATCGCCACCATGCACGGCAAGGAAAAAGTGTTGGCGGAACCGCTGGAAAAAGCCCTCGGTGTCCATTGCGTGCTACCCGAGGCGTTCGATACGGACCGTTTTGGGACTTTTTCGGGTGAAGTGGAAAGACCCGGCGATGCTGATTTCACCTTGCGGCTCAAATGCCAGGCAGCAATGGAAGCAACAAATTGCGATCTCGCCCTTGCCAGTGAAGGCTCATTTGGTCCGCATCCCATGTTGCCTTTTGCCGCAGTGGGTGAAGAGCGTTTGTTCATGATAGACCGCTTGCATGGATTGGAAATCGGCGCGCGCAGCCTGAGCGGATTGACTAATTTTCAGCATGCCGAAGTTTCAGATTTGCCTGCTTTGCAGGCTTTCGCGAAAAGTGCCGGATTCCCTGAACACAGCCTCATCCTTTCCGGTGTTATCGAGGGTGAAACAAAGGTTTTCAAAGGTTTGGCTCAAACCGAAAAATTGGAGTCAGCTTTCCGTGCATTGATTACCAGTTCAGATACCATTGCGGTTCAGACCGATATGCGCGCAATGCACAACCCAACGCGCATGAGGGCCATCGCCACGCTATGCGATGAACTCCTGGAACGCATACTGTGTATCTGTAAGGGCTGCAACCAGCCCGGATTTGGAGAACGGCACTACCAACGTGGTCTTGCCTGTGCCTGGTGCGGAACTCCTACCGAACGCGTGCTTTCCATCGAAACGAAGTGCAGCCATTGTGGCCATCTCGAAATACAACTTTATCCCGAGGGGGTGGAAGCTGCAGAGCCTGGAAACTGTCCGGATTGCAATCCCTAGCCAATCCAAGCGTTACCGACTGGGGTCTTTCACCTGAAAAGCTTAGATTATTACACGATACACATCGCTGTCGTTGCGTAGGATATTTTTCACTTCAAAACCACCGGGTTCTGAGATAATCTCCTGCAGATCGAACAATACACAGGCTTGCGGCAAAGCAGAGAAAACGAGCGTAAAGTTGAATTGGCTGCCATTGATGCGCGTCCATAC
The DNA here is from genome assembly GCA_947463435.1 of Flavobacteriales bacterium. Taxonomy (GTDB): domain Bacteria; phylum Bacteroidota; class Bacteroidia; order NS11-12g; family UBA955; genus REEB481. The sequence continues at coordinate 3,309 of CANHTS010000079.1, forward strand.
CGGAGCTGTGCTGATATTTTCAGCATACAGCAAAGCAGATCTGTTACCGGTGTGGGTATCAATCAGGTAGGTGCTTTGCCAAATACGCACCAACATGCCCGGTTCTGCATCTTCCAATTGGCAATGTACGATTACCTGCCTTTCCTCGCGCACCTGTGTGAGGGTTTGGTCTATGGCATAGGTACGGCGAACGGGTTCAACGATTTCTTCCTGGTGGCCCATGGGGGACATAGTGCCACCAAAATACGCAGGGTTTGGAAAATATTTTAGACCCTGGTGCGGGTTTTTACAAGAGGTTTTCCGTGCTGTGGCTCAGGAAACCCCCAAAACAGGCGCTGTTGCCGGGGTCTTAGTATTTTCCTAAATCATTGATATTCTGTAAAATAAAGTTCAATTTTGCCGCGAGTCGGGCATGGTGACAGGGGAGACCCCTGTACAGGTATGGTACCGAATTACCTAACGGTATGTATCAGGTTCCTTTTGAAACAAACCGGCTCATTTTTAAGGAACGGTCAGATTCTGACATTTCCGAAGGCATCATTTCAAGACCTTGCAGCGGGTTTCGAGCTTGCCTGACCGAATCAGTTTGTTGAGTTCCTTTTTACTATTCCCGTAATCGTTCCAGGTGCCGCATTGGCAAAATCGGCTGATTGGATCGGTATCAACCAGGCGCATCATCAGGCTATCCAAAGAGGGCGGAGCGCTGAGCGCAGCGTATTCCTTATAGGTGTAATTGGTATAGGCAACCTGCAGTCCGATGCCGCGCGTGTCGAGCCAATAACCGTGCGCAAGCTTTTCAGGCGGAATACCGTAGCGCAGATCGGAAGGGTCGGGATACGATACCACTGACTTGCGATCATCTGAAAGCCCGATCGGCACGAAGCGATGGTAATCTGCCCGGGTTTTGTAGATATACAAGGGCGACAAGTTTTGTTCGGCTGGCACGGATCCCGTTTCTCGGGTCTTTTTAAGGGCTGCGCAGGATGCCAGGCCGGCCACGAGCAGTAAAGTGAAATACCTCACGGCTGCAAAATGAGTTTATGGCGGAGCTTGCCTGTTTTGCCTTCGGCTTCCAGGAAATAGACACCCGCAGGCAAGTCAAGCTGCAAGGGGTTGCGGCTGCTCATACTGCGGATGCGCTCGCTGTGCACACACTTGCCGCCGGCATCGTACACGCGAAACTGTTCTGGCTGAAAGCTTGAGGGGGTTTCTATTTGGAATGCACCCGTACCGGGGTTGGGATAAACCTGGAGGTCACTTGCAATTTCATCCAGGCCGGTAACTGCACTGCGTGTGATGGGAATATCGAGCAAATAGGTACCGGTCTGTCCGGTGAAATAAGGAGAAACCTTGATGAACAACTGACTGCCTCCGTTCATTTGCAGCGGCTGACTGAGCAGATCATCGAAAGCATCTGACCAGGTGCTGCCATCGGTGGAATACGAGAACAGCGCGTCGAGGGTATAGGTATTGCCGTTGTTGCTGTTGTATGCGTCGTGCAGGCGAGGACGGAGGGTGTAAGTGAAACCGGGGGCCAGGGCGATGCGGTAGAAATCGTAATCGGTTCCGTTGTGGCAGTTGGAACCGGGTGTGGCCGGATTGGCATTGTTGCCGCTGAAATTGACCGGAAGGGTATAGGCTGTGGAAGCGGTATTGTTTACCTCGTAGGCGTCGGGATTTTCCCCCGGCGCCTGCACGGTAACTTTAATCGGATTGGTATGGTAGCTGGAGCCGGTCAGTTGCCAGGATGAACTGCTGCTGCGCTTGTGCATCACCGCCAGCAAATAGGTGCCCGGTGCAGCGTTGAGTGAATTTGTGCTGAAGTTCAGGAATGGGCTGTTGTAGGTGTATCCGCCCGGTAGCCCGTTGTTTTCATTCATTGTGGCGATGGTTTCCACAAAGGTTCCGTCGAGGTTGTAGAGATTGACGGCGTATTGGCCGGTAAAAGTGCTGCTGCCATCGTTTCGGATATTCGTGTTGACCGTCAGGCTTTTCCCCCGGGTTATAGGGGATGGATTGGTAGTGATGGCCGCATTCACCTCAATATCATCCGGATTAATTACAGAAAACGAAACCAGGTTGGTGAAACTGTTGTGGTTGGAAGCCTGGACCCAGTTTCCACCGCTTTGTTTGGAATACAAGGCCACATAATAGGTTCCGGGTACCAGCCCGAAGCTGCCGCTGGTAGAGAACTGCAGATCGTTGGTATAGGTGTAATTAACCTGAAGCGTATACCCGGTTTTGGTTTCCAGAAACTCTACGAACTTATAATCGGCATCGAATACAGCCATACCAAAATCACCTGAGAAATTGTTGGTGCCGTTGTTGACGACATTGGTTGTAACACTGAAAGCGTTGCCGTAATAGATCGTGCTCGCCGAAAGGCTGAGTGCTTTATTGAGTCGGATCTTTGCGTTTTGGGTGACCGTTGGCGCGCTGATACCGATGATGGCGCGTTGGTTGGAATTGAATCCGCCGGAACCGCCTCCGGTTCCCAGATTGCCTGGGTTCAGTGCATTGACACTGAAATAACCATCCGAACTGCCACTCCATCCCCAGTTGAAATGGAAGAAATCGTTGTTGTCGTAACCATCGCAAACAAAAGAGTGCCCTCCCCCGGTTCCGGTGCCGGCATATTGAATGGGTCTTCCGGCGTTTAGTTCGTTTTTCAGGACCGTCTTCCACTGGCTTTCCGTATAGTTGGAGCGGTAAAGACCTTGAACAGATGCAGGGTAACCGAAATAGGTTTTGAGGGCATCAACGACATCGAGCGTTTGAGCTCCGCTGCCACCAGTTGCGCTTACGCCGTAGTTCATGTCGATGCTTACACCGCAGTGGTACATCAGTGTGGCAACCGGGCTGTTGGCGATGGTCACCCGGTTGGGCATGGAAGACCAATTATAGGTTGTATTGCCAAAATTGGCTGAGAGCGTACCGTATCGGCTGTGGTTATAAGAATGGAAGCCCGAACCGTTCGTGGGGTAATTCCAGAATTTCATGATTTGCGCCATAGCTGTGGCTACACAACCGGTAACTGTGCGTTCACGATAACTGTTATCATAAGGGCAAAGGGCGTTATAATAGGTACCCTGATCCCATTTGGTGCTGATCAGCGGTGTTACACCACCGGCCAATGGCCCTGCAGGTCCGCCGTCTTGCTCCAAGTTTTCCCATGCCGTGCGGATGGATTCTGTAGCTTCCAGTTCCAGGGCTATGGCTTCGCGTATTTGTTCCTTGTAGTTTTCCAGCCATTTGCGCGTGGCATCTGGCAAGTTATTCGGTTCAAAAGCGGCTTCGCCTGAATAAGCCAACACCGGTTCGAGGATATCATCGCCCGAGACCATCACAAAACCGCGGTTGCCAGCATTGAAAACAAAGAAGTAGGTGAGGGCTTCGCTGCTGGCCTGTGGATTATCGGCCGTTGATAAGGCGCGGTAAGCCAGTTGCAGATCAAAGCTGCCGGGAACGAAAGAAACCGATGCACGGCGTTCCAGGAAATGGCGCCCTACTTTCAGGGCCTGGGCTTCGCTGACCGGTTTGGCATCCAGGGCCGCAAGGGAAATGAACGCAAGGAATAAGGTGTAAATTCTTTTCATGGATGAAATAGCATTTGGCTGTCCGGAAACGATAAACGTAATTCTGAACTTGAAACGAAAGTACGCAGGCGATGGGGAATTAAGCGCGCAAGTTTCCGGCTTTGCAGCCTTCCATTTCCTAACGCAGCCTGAAAACTACCGGCACGTCTTCCTCCTTAACCAGATCGGCTTCTGTCAGTCCGCGAATGAAGTCCAGGGTGTTCTCCGCATCGCGCCTGAACCGCAGCCAGCGCCAGAGCATGAAAATCACCAAAAGCAATGCAATTGGCGCAAGCAACCATACTTCAGCCCGGGAAAGTGCTTCTGTACCCCAGATCGAGAATTGCTTGAACAGCAGCCATGCCGCTCCACCGAAGAAAAGGAAAAAGAAGATGGGAAAGGCCATATTGCCATGCATGCGCAGGTTGACGAGCAGGAACATCTCGTGCTCGATGCCGCGCAGCCTTACATGGATATGCGGTGCCAATCTGGCTTTGGGGTCGATGGTGGTGAGCCAGGCTTCCTCTTCAGACAGTTCGCCCCGGAAGAATTTCTTCGTCGAAGGGTCGTTTTTATAGTCTTTGGTTTCGAGGAGCGTATGTTGCCGGATCCGGTCGAGGACTTCCTGCCGGGTATTGTCTGTTTTTAGGTACAGGGTATTGTTTGAAAAATTGCTCATGCTTGTTTTTGCCGCTTTTTTTCCGTTAATAGTGTCATCAGTTCAGGGTTGGCCGTAAGTCCGTTGCCAACCACCACGACTGTTGCGCCTGCATCCCAGGCTGCGGCTGCGGTTTCGGCATCGCGGATGCCGCCACCTGCGAAAACCGGGGTATCGGCAGGGAGGGTTTGAACAACGCGTCGTATCATCTCGCTTGATACCGGTTTCGCTGCCCCTGACCCGGCATCGAGATAAATGATTTGCATACCGAGCTGGCTGCCGGCCAGTGCGGTAACAGCCGCGATATCCGGCTTATTATGCGGGACGGGCAGCGACTGGCTGATATAGTTTGCGGTGGTAAGTGCGCCGCTTTCAATCAGCAGGTAGCCGGTTGGGATGGTCGGAATTCCGCTTTCCTTGATGAATGGTGCGGCCACGACGTGCTTGCCGATCAGGTAGTCTGCATTACGGCCCGACAGCAGCGAAAGCAGGAGCAGGCCATCGGCGCCCGGCACCACCTGGATTTCGTTTCCCGGAAACAAGAGCACCGGCCCACTGTACGCGGCTTTCACGCGGCGCAGGCAATCTTCTGTATGTCCACGGGTGAGGAGGCTGCCTCCGACCAATGCCAAATCAACCTGTTGATGCTCACAGCGCTCAGCCAGTTTATCCACCAAAAGTGGATCATCGTCGGGGTCGAATAGCACCGCAAGCAACCGGCGATTTTCCGCTCGCGCTTTCCTTAATATGTCCAATACCGCCGCCATACGAAAACCTTAGCAAATAAAGGGGAAAATGCAAGCAGGCGGGTCCAAAATCCCGCCAAATCTTTAAAGAAATTGTTATCAACAGGGGCGAAAGGCACGGCAAACAAGGGTCTGCTGATTTCTGTGGAAAAGTGCCATTCGGGAGTCATTTCTACACCAATAGTTTTGAAGAACCCACCCACCAAAATACCCTTAAAAATTAAACAAATCAGGACCATGAAAGACTTTTCCGTTAACACAGCAGGAATGGTATTCGAGCGGAAGAATACCAGAGACGGCGTATCACCTTATGACATGTTTGCCTACGATTACCGCAGTTCGGTGATCAAGAAGCCCGACGGGTCAGTGGTCTTTGAAATGCTTGATGTGGAAGTTCCCTCCGGCTGGAGCCAGGTAGCTACCGACATCCTCGCACAAAAATATTTCCGCAAAGCCGGTATCCCCCAGCCCGATGGTTCCACCGGTCGCGAAACCAGCGTAAAGCAGGTGGTCCACCGCATGGCCAACTGCTGGCGCGAATGGGGTTTCAAATACGGCTACTTCGCCAGCGCCAAAGATGCAGATGTGTTCTACGACGAGCTGGTATATTCCATGCTCAATCAGGAATCGGCTCCGAACTCTCCGCAATGGTTCAATACCGGTCTCTACAGCAGCTACGGCATCCAAGGCAAACCCCAGGGCCATTACTACGTTGATCCTGAAACTGAAAAACTCCAGCGCTCTACTTCCGCATACGAGCGTCCACAGCCCCATGCCTGCTTCATCCTCTCCGTTGACGATGATCTGGTAAACGAAGGCGGCATCATGGACCTCTGGGTGCGTGAAGCGCGTATCTTCAAATACGGTTCCGGCGTGGGTACCAACTTCAGCCGCATCCGCGGTGCCGGTGAAAAGCTCAGTGGCGGCGGAACCTCTTCCGGCCTCATGAGCTTCCTCAAGATCGGCGACCGCGCAGCCGGTGCCATCAAGTCGGGCGGAACCACCCGCCGTGCAGCCAAAATGGTATGCCTCGACCTGGATCACCCCGAAGCCATGGAGTTTATCAAGTGGAAGCAGGAGGAAGAGCGCAAGGTAGCCGCCCTCATCGCAGCCGGTTACAGCAACGACTACGAAGGCGAAGCCTATGCCACCGTTTCGGGTCAGAACTCGAACAACTCCCTCCGCATTCCCAACCGTTTCTTCGAGAAACTGGCCAAAGGGGAAGAGTGGGAATTCACTGCCCGCAGCACCGGAGAGGTAATGAAGACCAAGCCTGCTTCTGAAGTATGGGATGCAGTGAACGAAGCAGCCTGGGCCTGCGCAGATCCGGGTGTGCAATACGACGACACCATCAACGAATGGCATACCTGCCCCGAAGGCGGTCGCATCAACGCATCCAATCCCTGCAGCGAGTACATGTTCCTCGACAACACTGCCTGCAACCTGGCTTCGCTCAACCTCCGCAAATTCTTCGATACCGAGAACAACCGTTTCCGTGTCGATTACTTTGAATACGCAACCCGCCTCTGGACTACCGTGCTCGAGATCAGCGTGCTCATGGCACAGTTCCCCAGCAAGGAAGTGGCCCAGCTCAGCTACGACTACCGCACACTCGGCCTGGGTTATGCCAACCTCGGCAGCGTACTGATGGTTGCCGGCATTCCTTACGACAGCCCCGAAGCCCTCGCCCTCTGCGGCAGCATCACCGCCATCCTGAACGGTATTTCCTACGCTACTTCAGCCGAAATGGCCGCAGTGAAAGGTCCGTTCCGCATGTATGAGAAGAACAAGAAACACATGCTGCGCGTGATCCGCAACCACCGCTATGCCGCCTACAACTCGCCTCTCAATTTTGAAGGTCTCGGTGTTGCGCCCATGTGCATCGATGAGAAATATTGCCCCGATTACCTGCTGAAGGCTGCCTGCAACGCGTGGGACAAAGCCCTGCAACTCGGCGAACGCCATGGCTACCGCAACGCACAGGCTACGGTAATTGCACCAACCGGAACCATCGGACTGCTGATGGATTGCGATACCACCGGCATCGAGCCCGACTTCGCCCTGGTGAAGTACAAGAAGCTCAGCGGCGGCGGATACTTCAAGATCATCAACCAGAGCATTCC
>CANHTS010000080.1 GCA_947463435.1 Flavobacteriales bacterium
CGACGACATGGTAAAGAAAGCCAAAGCCGATGGCATGAAAGCCATGGCCCTTACCGATCACGGCAACATGTTCGGTGCCTTTGAATTTTACGAAGCCGCCAAGAAAGTAGGCATCCAACCGGTGCTGGGATGCGAATTCTATGTGGTGGAAGAGATGACGCGCCGCGAATTTCTGGGCGGCACCCGCGACCATCGCCATCACCAGCTCATCCTCGCCAAAAACGCCGAAGGTTACCGCAACCTCAGCAAATTGTGTTCGCTGGGCTATATCGACGGCTTCTATCAGAAATACCCGCGGATCGACAAGAAGCTGATCCGCAAATACAGCGGCGGTTTGGTGGCTACCACCTGCTGCATCGGGGCTGAAGTACCGCAGGCCATCCTCCACAAAGGCATAGAGGAAGCCGAAAAGCTCTTCCTGGAATGGAGGGAAATATTCGGCGACGATTACTTCATAGAACTGCAGCGCCACAATCTGCAGAATATCGACGGAACCGGCATGAGCCAGGAAGACGTCAACCAGATTCTGATTGGTTGGGGAAAGAAATACAATATTCCGATCATCGCCACGAACGACTCGCATTATGTGGAGCGCGACGACTGGCAGGCACACGACACCCTGTTGTGCATCAACACCGGTGAATACAAAGCCACGCCGGTGGGCGACGGCAAAGGTTTCCGCTTCGGTTTCGCCAACGATCAGTTCTACTTCAAGAGCACCCAGGAGATGTCTGAACTCTTCCATGACCTCCCGGAAGCGATTGACAATACCATGCTTGTGCTCGACCGCATCGATACGCCGAATCTGAAGAGCGATCTGCTGATGCCGTCGTTTACGCTGCCGCCCGGTTTCAATTCGCAGCCAGATTACCTGCGGCACCTCACCTGGGAAGGCGCGAAAAAGAAATACGGCGAAATCTCGTCCGAAACAGCCGAACGCATTGAATTTGAACTCAATACCATCATCGATAACAAATTCGAAGGCTATTTCCTGATTGTTCAGGATTTCACTACAGCCGCCCGCGAAATGGGCGTCTGGGTTGGTCCGGGCCGCGGTTCGGCAGCCGGTTCGGTGGTGGCGTATTGCCTCGGCATCACGAATGTCGATCCGGTGAAGTACGACCTGCTGTTCGAACGCTTCCTGAATCCGGAACGCGTGAGCATGCCTGATATTGATATCGATTTCGACGACCAGGGCCGCGACCGGGTATTGCGCTATGTGGCCGATAAATATGGTCAGCGTCAGATAGCACAGATCGTCACCTACGGAACCATGGCAGCCAAGAGCTCCATCCGCGATGTAGGACGCGTATTGCAGCTCACGCCGAAAGAGACCGACCGCCTCAGCAAAATGGTGCCGAACAACCTCAACCTGGAAGAGATTTTCAACAAAGACCTGAAGGAAATCGAAGCCAAGCACGAGAACATCAAGCCGGAAGAGTTGCACAACGTAAAACTGCTGAAGGAGTTGCGCAAGGGAAGCGACCTCGTCGCCGAGACGCTCAAAACAGCAGAACAGCTGGAAGGCTCCGTGCGCTCAACCGGCGTGCATGCCTGCGGTGTGATCATCGCACCCGACGACCTGACGAATTATATCCCCTGCGCAACCTCAAAGGAATCGCCCTATTACCTCGCCCAGTTCGATGTAAACCTGATTGAGAAAGCCGGCTTGCTCAAGATGGACTTTCTCGGACTGCGCACGCTGTCCATCATCAAAGACGCGATCCGCATCATCCAAAAGCGCCATGGCATCCTGATTGATCCGGATGAGATTCCGCTCGACGATGCCAAAACCTACGAACTCTATCAACGCGGCGAAACCAACGGTACTTTCCAGTTCGAAAGCGCCGGGATGCAGAAATACCTCAAAGACCTTAAGCCATCGCAGTTCGGCGACCTGATCGCCATGAATGCCTTGTACCGGCCGGGTCCGCTGAAGTATATCCCCGAATTTATTAAGCGCAAACTCGGGCAATCGCCCATCCAGTACGACCTGCCCATCCAGGAGGAGCTGCTGCGCGAAACGTATGGCATCACGGTCTATCAGGAACAGGTGATGCTGCTCAGCCAGCGCCTGGCCGGTTTCTCCAAGGGAAAAGCCGATGAGCTCCGCAAGGCCATGGGTAAGAAGAAAAAGGAAATCATCGATGCGCTCAAGCCTGAGTTCCTTGACGGTTGCGAGAAAAACGGGCACGACCGGAAGATTTGCGAGAAGATCTGGAGCGACTGGGAAGAATTTGCTTCCTACGCCTTCAACAAATCGCATTCTACCTGTTATTCAGTGGTTGCTTTCCAGACAGCCTATCTCAAAGCGAATTACCCGGCTGAATACATGGCGGCCGTGCTCGCGAACAACATGGGCGATATTAAAAAGGTCAGCTTCTTTATGGATGAATGCCGCCGCATGGGGCTCAATGTGCTCGGGCCGGATCTGAACGAAAGTCAGATTGAGTTCTCCGTAAACGACAAGGGACAAGTTCGCTTTGGGCTCGGTGCCATCAAAGGCGTGGGCGAAGCAGCGCTGGAAGAAATCATTGAAGAAAGGCAGAAGAACGGTCCCTATCTCAATATTTTCGACCTCACCAGCCGCATCAACCTGCGCTCGGTAAACAAGAAAACACTCGAAGCCATGGCCATGGGCGGCTGCTTCGACTTCGACAGCCGTTACCACAGACGCCAATACCAGGAAGCCGATACCAAAGGCAAGACAGGCATCGAAATGGCGGTGGAATACGGTGTGCGTCTGCAGCAGGAAAAGCTCAGCGGACAAACCTCGCTCTTCGGCGGCGACAATACCTTCAATTCACAGGAACCCCGCATGCCGGCGGTTGAAAAATACAGCCTGCTCGAAGAGCTCAAGCACGAATGTAATGTGGTGGGTGTATACATTTCGAAGCATCCGATGGACATGTTCCGCTTCGAAGCCGAATTGCTCAGCAGCGTCGACCTGGCAGACCTGGAAGGCTTTGCAGAAACTATCGGATACGAATTCAGCGCCGTCGGCATCGTAACCAACAAACTCGACCTGCTCACCAAGAAGGGCGAGCCCTGGTGTCGCTTCACGCTGGAAGATTACAGCGGTTCCTACGAATTCAGGCTCTTCAGCAAGGACTATATCAAGTTCAAGGCACTGATCGACAAAGACTATTTCCTGAACGTGCGCGGGGTGATCAAAAAAGGATTCGGAGAACCACCCCAACCGCGTATGGAAATCCTGCACATCCAACACCTAAGCCATGCCCATACGGGATTTGTGAAGAGCCTGGAGCTGGAAGTGAGCCAGGAGAACGTGAACGAAAAGCTCATTTCGGTGATCAAGTCAGCCCTGGAAGATTATCCCGGCAATACGCCCATCCAACTGAACATCTCCGACCGCGAGGCACAGCAGCGGGTGCAGCTGGCTTCCGAATATGGGGTAAAGGTTTGTCCGGAGCTGAAGGAATTCCTGGACAGCATGATGGAAACCAAAACCAACGATGCGCCTGCTGTTGACGACTCCGATGCCGGCGGTTCTGACCTCAAGTTCAAGTACCGTTTCCTCAAGAACTGAGGACGGTTTGGCTCAATCGTATTCCAGTTCCAGCTTAGCGCTTTGCAGTTCGGAAAGCGCGTGGCGTTCGTTGGTGCGGGTGGCGGCTTCTATGCCTTCCTGGTAAATGAACAGGGCCGTTTCGCGATCGCCTTGCCTTTCCAGCAGTTTGCCCAAGTGGTAATAGGTGGCCACATAATCGGGCTGTTCGCTGCGGAGTTTTTCAAACAGTTCTCGCGCATTTGCATCGTCTCCGGCCGAGATATGCTCCTGCGCAATTGCGTAAAGAAGGAAAGGATCGTTGGGACTGTCCTGCAGAAAGGCCTGCAATTGCTCCATGCGCGTTGCCATGTGGCAAAGTTAGTGTGTGAGCTTGTTGCGGTGAAAGGTGATATAACACCCAATGGCCTTTATGTAACCAACTTTTGAATAGCATTACTAAACACGGTTTGTTACCAGCAAAAGGAACTTCTTTAAAATATACGTTTAAATACGACTTGTACAAAAAACATCTCATATTCTTGAACTCTTTATTGCTTTATGAATAAGTTCAAGAACAAATATCGTATTCCCTCTACGCGCTTACAGAATTGGGATTACCGTTGGGCAGCTGCTTATTTTATCACCATCATCACCAAGAATCGGGAACATTATTTTGGTGAAATAGCAAATCAACGCATGGCGTTATCCCATGTTGGTGTGATTGCTGATGTATTGTGGCATAAAATTCCCATTCACGCTAAGGGTGTTGAATTGGGTGCTTTTGTGGTGATGCCAGACCATATCCATGGAATTATCATCATCAGGCAATTTGAAGATGAATCGGGAAACGCATCAGCAAAGCAACTGCCGGAGACGGACGATGAGAAGACCCTGAACAAGTCCGAATCCATAACCATCGGACAGCGACGATTTCAGAACATCGGGAAGAACTCCCTATCTTCTATCGTCGGTTCTTATAAATCTTCCGTATCCAAGCACGCGCACCGCTTAGGCTTTGCGTTCAACTGGCAGCCCCTCTTCCACGAAAGCATCATCCGCGACGATCAAGCCTATCAGAACATCACGAACTATATCCATAAAAACCCGGAGAACTGGCCCGGAAAGAAAGGGCCTGCCCTTTCTTAGTCAGGGCCGGGCCCTGACTCAACGGTCGGATCGGCGGGACGCGGTCGCTACCGAAAAGAAAGGGCCCCGCCCTTTCTCAGTCAGGGCGAGGCCCTGCCTCTATACCTCCATCCTACCCATATCAGGCCAATAAGAAAGACCCCACCCATCACCATACTCGCTGCGCGAAACCAACTCTTTTCCCGCAAGGTAGTTGCATGCACTTGCTGAAGAGTGCTGAACTTTTGCTGCTGCTGCTTCAGTTGTACCTGCAGCACCGAATCAGCACGCAGCTGTGCGCGTTGCCATCCGGCCATGGAGTCAACCACCTGCTTCAGGCTGTCGACCTTGGGATCGGGCAAAGCGACAGTGAAGCAAGGCTGGTAGCTGATGGTTTGTGGTTGCCAGTAATAATGAGGCGGAGGAATCAGGTAGTCATCGGGCCTTGAAACTAAAATCCGAGGATCATTGACTACAAAACCGGATGTCAAAACCGTATCGGTCTGCAATGTCAGTCCTGCCGGCTCCGACCCGGCCGCCAACAGGGGCAGCCAGGGTTTGCATGCGCTCAGCAGAATGAGCAATAAGGTTCGGAGGATCGGGCTCATCGCTTGAAATAGTTCATGTGCAACTTGCTCGCGCCTGATTTCAGGATAGTACCGCTTGATTCCACCTTTTCTTCCTGTTTTTTCTCTTCGCTCAGGAATTCGTTCAGGAAGCCCATCACTTCGGCCGCCTTGATGGTCACGGCAGCACCGGTGGCGATGGCTTCGACTGCCGAAGCCTTCAACAGCGAACCGGCCTGGCTGCGGTACAAAGCGTTGTTGGCAAAAAGATCGCAGGATATCACCGTATCGCCGGTAACAGCCACAAAACCAATGGCATTGCTGTCTGCCAGCATCAATTGATTGAAGTGCTTCAGGTAGGCATCGAGCTCTTCCTTTAGCTTTTCGGAGTTGGCGATGGCTGCATAGGTACCTGAACTGCTCGATGTGCCTACTTCTTTGTTCTTCTGGGCCACGTTTTGCCAGACCTGCTGCTGGTTTTTGTCAACCACGGCGGCTTTGCGCACGGCCGGGGCAGAGAAACCGAAATGGCCGTTGAACTGCATACCGGTTCCGTTGGGCGTCCAGCGGCCTTGCTCCACGCAGAATACCGCCACCGGCACATTGGTCATGCCCGGCAGCAGCAACAGATCTTTCGCCACCACACGATCTTGCTTACCACCGGTGATTACCTCGCCGGCAAGGATCATGATCGTGTCCTGGCTAACATTGCTGAACATCAGGGTATTCACCACCCCGCCACCGGCTTCGGTCACTTTTACCTTCCCTTTGGCCAGTCCTTCGGTGAGGTTGAGGTAATGCCCCACATGGCCATGGGCCGATTTGAACTGATTCTCGGCTGTGATCATGTAGATGCGCAGGTTGCGGAAGGTAAAGCGCTGTTCTTCGGCACTCACCTGCTGGTACATCTCGCGGCCTTTTTCTCCCATATCTCCGAAATTCCACTGATGGGAAGCGGATCCGGCGCTTTGGTTGCCCACAACGGTATAGACCGAATCGGCCGTCGAAATCTTGTTCTTGTACAAGCCCAGGTTTTCCTTGTTGTACTGGCCTTGGAGGGCGGCGCCGGCGCTGAGCAGGCAGAGGGTTAGCAATGTGGTTTTCATGGTGTTGATTGGCTTGGTTTCCGAAACAAAGGTGCCCCGCCTGCCCATGCGCTTTTTCTGCAATGACTCAAACACGCTTCCGGATACGTAAAACGGCATTTTGAACGTGTAAAAGGGAAGAAAGTGCGGGTGAAAACCGCTGTTTTCCGGCAGGCGGGAAAAATGCCTGAATATCTTTGTGCTGTGTCTATCCGGATTCTGCTCCTCGCCCTGCTCCTTTCCTGCACTTCGCTGCGGGAAATGCAGGCGCAGCAAGTGAATTCCGGCACAGAATTATTGGAAGCGAGAAAGATCAAGGCCAGTGAGCCAGCGCGCAGCATGGAACTTGCAACCGCAGCGCTCGAGAAAAGCCAGGCGACTGACGACAAACTGGGCAGCAGCCGGGCCTACCAATTGCTCGGCGAACTGCATTACGAAAACGGCAATTATGCCCGCGCCGCCACCTATTTCGGTTATGCTGCAGCAGGTTTTCGTTCCATCAACAGGCTGAAGGAAAGCGCCCTGGCAGAGAACCAGCAAAGCGATGCCCTGGCGCGTGCCGGTAAAGCCGACGATGCGCTTAAGCTCAAGAAGAAGGTAGTGAAGAGCACGGTACTTCCTTCCAAACAAAAAGCGGAAATCGTGAACCAGATTGCCGACATGGAATCTTCCGGCGGCAACAACGACAAGGCGATTGAAATGCTGAAGGAAAACATCCGCAATACCAGCGCCGATACCGTCGCACAGTTAAACGCCATCAACCAGCTCAGCAATATCTACATGAAGACCGGGAAAACCGATAGTGCGGTGGCCCTTGTTATGAGCAACCAGGGACTGATTGTGCATTCCAACACATTTGCGGCCAAATCATACAAATGGAATTTTGGCGATGGCGTTAGCACCTCTTCGGGCTACAATGCTGGTCAGACGCTGATTCCCATGTACAACAAGATCGTTACCGGGGCTTTGTCGAGCGGCAATTTCCCGGTGATGCAGCAGGCCTATTTCAACCTGGGCGGAACCTACCTGTTGCAGGGAGAGACGGCGCCGGCCATCCGCATGTATACGGCGAGCCTGGAAACGGCGCAAAAGATCCGCGATGCGTCAGCAGAACGCGAAAGCTGGCTCAAGCTCAGCGAAGCCCATGAAAAGAACGGAGACCTGAAGTCAGCGCTGTCAGCTTACCGGCAATACATCGCCCTGGCCGACTCGTTCAGGCAGGAAGACATCCTGAAGGAGGTACGGCAGCTGGGGCTCAACGAGCAGTTTGCGCGGCAGGAAGAGCGCATCCGCAACCTGGAAACCAACGAATTGCGCAAACAATGGGAGCTCGGCCGGCAACGACAGGCGCTGATCGCCATGGCTGTGGTGTTGCTGTTATTCAGCGGACTCCTCTTCTGGCTGATCCGCACCTTGCGCGAACGGCAGCGCGCCAGCCTGCGCAACCGCCTGCAATCGCTGCGCAACCAGATGAATCCGCATTTCATCTTCAACTCGCTCAATTCGGTCAACCATTATATCAGCGTCCACAACGAAAGGGCGGCCAACCAGTTCCTCAGCGACTTCAGCGTGCTCATGCGCCGCGTGATGAGCAACAGCGCCCGCGATTTTATTCCCCTGCGGGAAGAGCTCGATATGCTCAAAATATACGCCTCCCTCGAACAGGCGCGTTTTTCCGACCGCTTCGAGCTGAGCTGGGAACTCGACGAAATGCTGCCGCTGGACGAAATCGATGTTCCCCCGCTTCTTTTCCAGCCTTATGTCGAAAATGCGGTCTGGCATGGCTTGCGCTACCGCGAAACGCCCGGCATCCTGCACATTGCCATCGGCCTGCGCGACAACCAGCTCGAGGCCGTAATCACGGACAACGGCATCGGAAGGCAGAAAAGCGCAGCCATCAAAACGGCCAACCAAAAACTCAGCGAAGGCACCGGACTGAGGAACACCGCCGAGCGGCTGGACATCCTCAACAAGCTGCACCGCACCCGCGTGGCCGTTCAGGTTGCAGATGCCTTCCCCGGCGAAAGCAGTCCCGGCACCCGCGTCACCATCACCATCCCCCTACTCAGCCACGCCTATGCATGAACGCCGCCTACAGGCCCTGATCGCAGACGACGAAACCGCCTGCCGCGAAACCCTGATCCATTACCTGCAGAAATACTGTCCGCAGGTTGAATGCATCGGCGAAGCCTCCGATGTTCCCAATTGCGTGGCGCAGATCAGGCAACTCAAGCCCGATCTCGTTTTCCTGGATGTCGAAATGCCTTTCGGGAATGCCTTCGACGTATTGGAACAAACAGCCGGCATCCCCTTCCAAACCATTTTTGTGACTGCTTTCAGTGAGTATGCACTGCGTGCATTGAACTCCAGCGCGGCCTATTACCTGCTGAAGCCGCTGAATATCAACGAACTCATCAAAGCTGTTGAAAAAGTGCAGCAGTCACCGCATACCCTCAGCGATCTCAGCGTGCTCCGCGACAACCTTGGCCCCGGCGGATTGAAAAAGCTGCTCATCCCGACGCTCCAGGGCGCCGAAGTGCTGAAACTCGACGAAGTATTGCGCTTCAGCGGCAACGGCAACTATACCGACATCTACCTCCGCGACGGGCGCAAGAAAACCGTCAGCCGCGTGCTCCGCTATTTCGATGAACTCCTTGAAGGCCAGGGCTTCATGCGCGTGCACAAGAGCCATCTCGTGCGCCTCGATGCCGTGCAGGCCTGGCACCGCGGCAAAGGCGGCTATGCGGTGCTCGAAGACGGCAGCGAAATCGAAGTTTCACCCTCCAAGAAAGACCTCTTGCTCGCACGACTGGGGCAACAATCATGAAAAACATCCTGTTCACCCTGTTCGCACTGGCCGGTTCGGCACTCCTTGCCCAGAAACCCGATTTTGTTCCGGCGGAATGGGTTAACCGGCTGAGCGGGCATTACACGCAAGGAATCAATGGCATAGCGCTGGCACCAAACGACGATATCAGCTTCATCGGCGGTGGCGAAAACCGCGGCAATGTGCATTACTACAGCGGAAAGAAATTCATCGACAGCAGCGGGTTTCAGCCGATTCAGCACAAGAATCCGTCGCGTATGCTGATCGGGCGTTACGACAGCACCGGTAAATTGCTCTGGCACCTGGAAAGCAGCGGAACGGGCAGTTTACACGCCTGGGCAATCACACATGACCCTGAAGGCAATATCCTCGTTACGGGCAATTACCAGGGCGAAGTGCGTCTGAATGAAATGGGCGGTTCCGGCATGCCGATGCCTGTAAGCACCTACACCGATGCGTCCATCAAAATACCGGTGTACTGCAGCTTTGTAGCCAAATATAGTCCTACCGGCAAACTGCTCTGGGCCCGCAGCGGCATGTCGAAAGACCACAGCGCAATGATGGACGTGCGCTGCGACCGTGAAGGCAATGTCTATGTCAAGGCCTATGCCCATGCTAATTCCATCGCATTCGACCGGCATACCCTGCTTACAGGTAGCGGTGCCGACTACACCTACAATTACTCCATCATCCTGCTCAAGTATACGCCGGAAGGTCGCGAGGAATGGGTGTTTTACGGGGGAAGCGCCAACGCCCGTTTCTTTGATATTGATTCCAGCGGCAACCCGGTGATGACGGTTTTTCATCAGGAAAGATTTAAGCTGTGGAACACCAACAGCAAGGCATACACCATCCCGAGTCATGGCCCCGAACTCCGCTACACCCTTTTGTATATCGACAGGAACGACGGTTCGCTCCTGCGTTACGATTCACTCCATTTTGATTTGAAGGATGCGTCTATCCACCAGATCAAAGCGGCTCCGGGTGGCGGACATTTCTGCCTGACCATGGCCTATCCCACCGAATCCTATGGCCGGCGCTTTAAGCTGCAGGCCGGAGGAAAGAAATACCTGACCAATTGGTACGATTACTTCCTCATCCGCTATGACGCCAAGGGCAAGTTGCGCTGGCTGGCAAGGGTGAGCGGTGATAACGACGACCGCCCGTTGGACTTGCATGTGGACAGCGAAGGAAACTGCATACTCGCCGGCTGGATTACCGCTTCGGCAGTTTTGTACGATGCGAACGGAGATTC
>CANHTS010000081.1 GCA_947463435.1 Flavobacteriales bacterium
CCCTCGCCCCTGGTTCGAAGATGACCCGGATAGCGGGAAATTGTGGTATACAGAGATCATGAAAGTGAACGCCAAGCGCAACCTGGATGGCATTCACCACTACGTATGGAAAAGGTACATGCGGAACTATGTGGGCGAGTTCTGCTACCTCACCAACCGGCGCTACAGTGGTTTTCAAAAACTTGAACAAATGTTCGCATTGTTCGTCAGTAAGGCATGGAATCTGCCATACATAGTGGAGGCTTCAGACTAATCTATAATTTTCCGCTCAGTCGGAAGATACTCCCCACCGTTCTGTTGCCATATCCCACCAAATCCCCCCAACAACCCAATCTTTTCTTCCCTCCCAATTGACGCCTCGCCTCCGTCAGGTCATGCTACCGCTTTACACCCTTTCCACCTGCTCAGCTCGTTTCAAGCCCTCATTCTGCATAGCCTATTCAAACAAGAATTACTCCATCAGCCACCTCCCGGTGGGAAAATCAAACGCTGACGCCGTTTCATTTCCTCTGCTACCTCTGCTGCTTGTCCACCCTGCTCTTCCAAGTGACTGATTATTTTCTTATAGCTGAGCTCATCGCGGTTCTGACTGAGTTTGAACGTATGTTCCAGGCTATCAATCCGCATTTCAAATCCGGCGATAGCAGGCATTAAAGCATCCCTATACCTTTGGGGAAGGTTGGCAAATACTGTGGGCGAAATAGTATCTCCCGCTTCGAAATGCAGACTCATTCGCTGCATGAAATCCAGCATTTCATGATCCTCCATGAAACGCAAGGTACCGCGGGCATGGACCGTCATGTAATTCCAGGTTGAACCACCTTGCGGTTCGGTATACCAAGTAGCACTCACATAGGCACTCGGGCCCGTGAAAACCGCTAATACATTTGGGTTCGATTCAAATGCGCGGCAGTGGTCGGTATTCCGCATCACATGACCTTGCAAATAGTAGACACCCGCCCGCTCCAAAAGAAGAAGAGGAATCTGCGTCGCCACCGCTTGACCACGCTCACCGGCTCCGATGACAAGCGCGAAGGGATGCGACTCCATGAATGCAGATACGCTATCTGCGTCATTATCCTTGAAATAAGGCATTTTGTACATACGGCTTCAGGCAAGTGTCTGTTGAATAGCTCAAAGATGCGCAGTTAGAAAACCGCTTCCTAGCCGGGAGAACCTGTTCTTGTAAAATCTTGCCAATTTAAGCTCGGAAACGGTTGAGTACCGTGCCTTGAGTGGTCATTTTAGTTGCCTCTTTTTCCATTGAATGAACGAACTTTGCGACCGTTTCCATGTCCCAAGAACAAGAACCCCTGCATATCACCAATACACTGCGCCTGAGCGGGCTCGAGCCCTTTACCCTGACGCGCGAAACCAATTTTGTCAATATCGGTGAACGCACCAATGTTACCGGTTCCAAAAAATTCGCGCGCCTGATCCTGGCGGGCAACTACAACGCTGGGCTGGACATCGCACGCCAACAGGTGGAAAACGGCGCGCAGGTGATCGATGTAAACATGGACGAAGGCATGCTCGACGGCGCCCAGGCCATGACAACTTTCCTTAACCTGGTCGCAGCCGAACCCGATATAAGCCGGGTGCCGGTGATGATCGACAGCTCAAAGTGGGAAGTGATCGAAGCTGGTTTGAAATGCCTGCAGGGAAAAGGTATCGTCAATTCCATCAGCCTCAAAGACGGAGAAGAAGAATTCATCCGCCGTGCTAAGCTGGTGCGCCGCTATGGTGCTGCGGTGGTGGTGATGGCATTCGATGAACAAGGCCAGGCAGATTCGTACGAGCGACGCATCGAAATCTGCGAACGCAGCTACCGCATCCTCACCGAAAAGGTCCACTTCCCTCCCACCGATATCATCTTCGACCCGAATATCCTGACTGTCGCAACCGGTATCGAAGAACACAACAACTACGCGGTCGATTTCATCCAAGCCACCGCTTGGATTAAAAAAAACCTGCCCGGAGCGCGCGTCTCCGGCGGCATTTCCAATATCTCCTTCAGCTTCCGCGGCAACGATATCGTGCGCGAAGCCATGCACAGCGCATTCCTGTTTCATGCTATCCGCGCCGGACTGGATATGGGTATCGTGAACGCAGGCATGATCGAGGTGTACGAAGAAATACCGGCTGAAATGCTGGAACGTGTCGAAGATGTCCTGCTCAACCGCCGTCCGGATGCCACCGAAAGACTGGTAACCTATGCCGAAACGGTAAAAGGCAAAAAAGAAGAAAAGACCGAAGAACTGGCCTGGCGCAATGCACCCGTGCAGGAACGCATGCGCCATGCCTTGGTGAAAGGTATCGATGCTTTTATCGACCAGGATACAGAAGAAGCACGCCAGCAACTCGGTGCGCCCCTGGCCGTGATCGAAGGTCCGCTGATGGATGGAATGAACATCGTAGGCGACCTTTTTGGCGCTGGTAAAATGTTCCTCCCCCAGGTAGTAAAAAGTGCGCGGGTGATGAAAAAAGCCGTGGCCTACCTCGAACCTTTCCTGCTCGCGGCCAAAGCAGAAGCCGAAGCCTTAGGCCAGGAAACCGGCAACTCCGGCAAAGGGAAAATCCTGCTGGCTACGGTGAAAGGCGATGTGCACGACATCGGAAAAAACATCGTCGGGGTGGTACTGGCTTGTAACAACTACGAAATCAAAGATTTGGGTGTTATGGTGCCGGCCGACCGCATCCTGAAAGAAGCCCGCGAATGGGGCGCCGATATCATCGGGCTCAGCGGACTCATAACGCCTAGCCTCGATGAAATGGTACATATGGCTGCAGAGATGGAACGTACCGGCATGAAAATCCCCCTGCTTATCGGCGGCGCAACCACCAGCCGTGTGCATACCGCCGTGAAAATCGCTCCAAAATACAGCGGAAGCGTGCTGCATGTGCTGGACGCCAGCCGCAGTGTACCCGTTGCCGGCAGCCTGCTGAGCCATGAACAGCGCGAGGAATTCAGCGCCAAAATGCGTGCCGAATACGATAAACTTGCCGCCGATCACGCCCGCCGCCAGGAAGACAAAAACATCGTTCCTTTCGAAACAGCCCTTCAAAACCAGGTAAAACTGAATTTCGGACCGGATGAAATACCGGTTCCTAAATCAACCGGGGTCTTTACATTCGACGATTTCCCGCTTGAACAATTGCGCGAAACCATCGATTGGACGCCCTTCTTTCAGACCTGGGAACTTGCCGGACGGTATCCGGATATCCTTGATGATGCTGTGGTAGGTGAGGAAGCGCGACGCCTCTTTGCCGATGCCAATGCCATGCTCGACCGCTTCATCTCCGAAAAGTCGCTCAAAGCCAAAGGTGCCTTCTTCCTATACCCTGTGCGCCGCGACGGTGAAGATGCAGTCGTGTACAGCGATGCCGCACGCGAAACTGAACTCACCCGCTTCCATTTCCTGCGCCAACAGCGCAAAATGGGCGATGGTGTTCCCAATCTGAGCCTCGCCGATTACCTCTCACCGGATGGCGATTACCTGGGCGGTTTTGCCGTGACAGCCGGTATCGGTTTGGATGCCATCGTTGAGGCGTACGAAAAAGACCTCGACGATTACCACAGCATCCTGGCCAAAGCCATTGCAGACCGCCTGGCGGAGAGCTTTGCCGAAACCCTCCACATGCAGCTGCGGAAAAAATACTGGGGCTATGCGCCAAATGAAAACCTGAGCAACCACGAACTGATCCGCGAAAAATACCGCGGCATCCGTCCCGCCCCCGGCTATCCCGCCTGCCCCGACCACACCGAGAAAACAACGCTGTTCCAACTCCTGGAAGCCGAAAAAACATTGGGCATGCAACTCACAGAAAGCATGGCAATGTTGCCCACAGCTTCCGTGAGCGGTTGGTATTTCGCCCATCCGGAAGCGCGTTATTTTGGGCTTGGCAAAATCGGTCGCGATCAGTTGGCCGACTACGCCCGCCGCAAAGGCTGGAGCCTGGAGACAGCTGAGAAATGGCTGAGCCCGGTGCTGGCTAACTGATTAATCCTTCGGAAACAGGGTTGCATCTGCTTTTTCAAAACCAGGCAATGATAGCTTAATCCTGCTCCTGCAACTCGTACATCTTGCGGTATAAGCCATCCGGCTTGGCCATCAATGCTTCGTGGTTACCCGCTTCGGCTATCCGACCCTGATCCAGCACAAGAATGCGGTCCGCATTGCGTATCGTGCTCAGCCGGTGCGCAATCACCAGCGAAGTGCGGCCCTGCATCAGGTAGTCGAGGGCCGTTTGCACCTGCTGCTCGCTGGCAGTGTCGAGCGAACTGGTGGCCTCATCCAGAATGAGAATACTCGGATTGCGCAAGATGGCCCGCGCAATCGCAATCCGCTGTTTTTGCCCGCCAGACAAGCGTATGCCCCGGTCTCCCACCATTGTCTGATATCCTTCCGGAAAAGAAACAATGAAATCGTGTGCATTGGCCTGCCGCGCGGCCGCTTCAATAGCAGCAGCGTCGGCATCCGGCTTGCCGTAGCGGATATTATCGTAAATCGTGCCGCCAAAGAGTATCACTTCCTGTGGAACCAATGCCATATTCGAACGGCGCTCGTGCAATGGCATCCCCGCCGTGTCTTCCGCGTCAATCAGCAGCTTTCCGCTTACCGGCGCGTACAAGCCCAACAGCAGCGATGCGAGCGTGCTCTTACCTGAACCGCTGCTGCCAACCAGCGCCACCTGTTCTCCGGCCTTCACATCAAAGCTGATGCCGGCAAGCACTTCCATTCCGGGCCGGGAAGGGTAATGGAAATGGATATCTTCAAAGCGCAAATCACCGCGGAAACGACGCGTGGCATCGCTTTCCCAAGACGCTTCCTTCTCACCGTCAATCACATCGAAAACCCGTTCTACGGCGCCAAGTGTGCGCTGGATCTGCACGTACTGCTCTGCCAGTCCACCAATACTTCCACCAACAAAACCAGTGATAAACATGAATTGGATCATTTCACCAATCCGCAAATCACCCGCCTGCACCATTTGCAAGCCGCGGTAAATGAGGAAGGTCATCGCGCCAAAAAGGCACACAATGATGAAGGAGGAAAAAGCACCGCGCAACAAGCCACGGCGAATGCTCTCGCGGCGTATCTTCTCAGCGCTTCCACCAAAACGCAGGCGCTCGAAGAGTTCATTCGTAAAACTCTTCACGTTCACAATGCCTGTAATCACTTCATCCACAATCACATTGTTATCGCCGTTCATCTGCTGCACCTCCTTGGAAACCTTGCGGATATAGCGACCGAAAACGAGCGAAACGAGCACAACAACCGGTACCGTGAGCAACATCAGGGCAGCGAGCTTGAGGCTGGTGAAGAAGAGCATGAACAAACCGCCGGCAATCACCAGAATCTGGCGCAGGAACATGGCGATATGCGTGGTAAATGTGTCCTGAATCTGGGCAATATCCGTGCTGAAACGGCTGAGGATATCGCCTCCCCTGTTCCGGTGGAAATAGTCCATCGGCTTGAGCAAGAGGTTCGCAAACAGGTCTTCGCGCAGGCGGAAAACCATGTTTTCGGTGACGCGCACATAAATCGAAATCCGCAGGAAACTGAAAACCGCCTGGGCCAGGAACAACCATATGAACCAGTAAGCAACGCGCTGCAGTTCACCGATACTGGTCGCATCGCCTTTGCCGGGCAGGGCGGTATCGACCAAGCTGCCGGTGAGTTTAGGGAAGAGCAGAGCCGTTACCGCCGTGGCAAGCAAAAACAGGGTTCCGGCGAGGAAAAGCCAACGGTCGGAAGCACCGAGGTAGCGGAAAAGACGAAGGCTTTTGCCAAGGTTCTCCTTGCTGATACGGGCCTTGGGTATATCGCGGTCTTCGCGGCGGGCAGACATGCAGCAAAGTTACTCGCGGATCAGCCGGAAGTGATGCGCACGTCCGTCCTTATCGGCGAGTTGCAATAGATAAACGCCGGCCGGAGCACGTTGGCCGAGCTGCAACACATTCCCGTCAAACGCTACCTGAATCTCACGACCACCCAGATCGGTGCATCGCAGCAAGCGAAAGCCCCCGATAGCGCTGCTGAGGCGATAGTTTCCCTGCCCGGGATTAGGGTAAAAACGAAGCTCAGGAGTGGCATATCCGCGTACACTTTGCTCTTCCGGCGCCAGACCGAGCGGTGTGCGCAGGATCTCGAAACAAGCAGCAAAAGCAGGCATCGTGCCGCCCGCTGCTCCGCCAACCATGGCTTGTTGAATCTTTATATTGCAATTGAGGTGAATCGACGAACAGGTATCGAAATTGGCTAGGCCGGAAACCAGCCCTTTGCGCCCAATAGCAGCCAGATATGCGGGTGTGCTGTCGCTGCGGTTCAGCGGCGGAACACCAAACAAGCCAAGCGTTGTGGCCAGGCTGCTGTAAGTACGGGTATCCACCAGACTGTGGTTGAACCAGGCAATGTAATCCCCTGCGGGAACAGCGCGGATCAGGCTGTCGGCGCGCAAACGACCTGCTTCGGTATTCAGGTTAGCGCTGTAAAAAACCTGGAAGTTTTCAGGGAAAGAGAAATCCATCCAGGCCCTTCCCCAATAACACTGCGGAGTGAAACCGGGAATCGGCTTGCGCTCCAGCGTTTGTCCGTCGAAAACCACAATCACCGCCCCAGGCTCGCAGGTTCCGTATTGAATATTGGTGGCCAAAAAACTGTGGTATTTGATACCCTGCCCGGTTACGCCGGCATCAAGAAAGATGAACTCGTTCTTACATGCAGCTCCGTTGCGGGGATAAGCCATGGCGCTGGCTCCTGTCACAGGCGTAAGGTTGTAATTCACCACAACCCCGCCCACAAGCACCGTATCGCGGATTTTCAGGTCGGTGTTGGCAATGTTCAGAAATGCGACCGAATCGCCCGGCGCCAAAGCCGTATCCAGGCCCACATTCGAAATCTGCTTGTAAGTATATGTTCTGCCCGAAGCGCGGAAGCTGCCGCGGAAGGTATTCCCCCCGGGAACAAAAGGCCGGCCGATATGCAGCGATTGCACAAAGGTGTTCTGCTGCCGGTAGAACGACTGCACCACCAGACTGTTGATGTCGAGCATTGCTGTTCCTGTATTATGCAGGTACCAGATACTCTCGTGCCCTTTGGGTTGCACACTCAGTTCCAGTGCCACAGTCTGAGCCTGCAGGGCCGGGAACGAACAGGCCATAGCCCACAACAAACTCCGTACTTTCATTATGCAAACTTCGCAAATCGTCATCGAATTGTACTGTTTTGGCTCATTTGCGGGAATGACTTCCGGCGGGTGGTGCTAATTTTGCAAACCATGAGCCTTACTGAAGCAGCACAAATTTGGATAGTCACAGGCGTTTCCGGCGGATTGGGTCGCTCCATCGCATTGGCCGCAGCCGCAGCCGGACATACCGTTTACGGAACCCTGCGCCGCGCCGACCAACTGGCTGCTTTCGAGGCCTTGGTGCCCGGCCGCACCCATGCCATTTTGCTCGACGTTAACGATCACCAGGCGGTAAGCCGCGAAGTGGCGGCAATCGAAAGCCGTGAAGGACGCATTGATGTGTTGGTGAATAACGCCGGCTACGGACTCTTTGGCGCAGTGGAAGAAACCAGCATGGAAGAAGCACGCGCCCAGATGGAAACCAATTTCTTCGGCCTGCTCGCCATGACACAAGCTGTATTGCCCGGCATGCGCCAGCGCCGTTCCGGCGGCATCGTGCAAATCAGCTCTGTGGCCGGCTTCCGCGGCACCAATGGCCTCTCCATCTACAATGCCAGCAAGTTCGCAGTGGAAGGCTTCAGCGAAGCACTCGCCCAGGAAATGCAGCCGCACGGGGTAAAGGTGATGTGCGTCGAACCCGGACCTTTCCGCACCAACTGGGCGGGCAGCAGCGCCATACGCACCGAACGCCGTTTGGATGCCTACGCGGATACCGCCGGTGCCCGCATCGCCCAAATTGAAGCCTATAGCGGGCAGCAACCCGGCGACCCCGATCGCGCAGCAGCTGTCATCCTCCAGGCACTCGCCAATCCTCAGACTCCCATGCACCTTCCCCTGGGTCCGCTCGCCATTGACGGTTTCCGCGTGAAAATGCGCCAGCTCAGCGCCGAAATAGACCGCTGGGAAAGCCTCGCTTCAGATACCGGTTTCGCCACCGCGCAGCACTAAGTAAGCAGCCGGCGATCCAGATAAAAAGGTTCTTTGCTGATAACCCGAAGCTCAGCCATGAGCGGATGACGGGTGTTCAGCATTACATTATTCGCGCTGTGCACAACGGCAGAGGGAACCTGCAAAGCCAGCTGCGTTGCCGCTTGAATCCACTCCTGGCCGATCGAAGCCAATACCGTTGGAGCAGGAAAATGGAACCAGTTGGCAGGAAGTTCTGCGCTTGACAAAACGCGCACTGAATCATCCGGAATATCCAAGGTGAGTAACGTGAGCTGAGGAGTCATCATGGGCGGCAGATTGACGAGGATTTCAAGCAATGCAGTTTCCGGCCGTTCGCTGCAATACAATACTGCTGTGCCTTGCCTGTTCCAACGACCCGGATACATTGCCGCACCTTGCCCGCTCAGATCATCTGCATAAGCACTGTTGCACAAGCGAAAAATGCGCATGACAATCAGCTGAATACGCCATGTTCAATGCGGCCCAGCAATTGCCTCACTTTCTCTATGCCACCCGGTAATTCGAGCAATTGAACCGGCTCCATGCCACCCAATGCCATATTCGGTAGTTCGAGCCATTGCGTAAAATGCTCCTTGTTGCCAATTACTTCGATTCCATAAAGCAACAGATTCACCAGTTCGAGAACCTGCATCGAAATACGCTTGTCGAGCTTCTTTTCAGCGCGCACCCAACGGTAGACCGTTGGCTCAGAAACCTGCAACATACCTGCGGTACGATCGCGTGTAAACCCGAAGTAATCCTGAAAATTCAAAATGGCCTGCGCATCGATTCCTTGCGATGCTATGCGTATAAAATCAAACGAACTCTCTATGGTTATGGGAACATCCGCTGCACCCAAAATCTGCAAGAGGCGGGCGTAATGCGCTGCGTCGTTATGATTCGTTTTGTCGTAATGCGTCATTTGAAAACCTGCATTATCAGATAAACGAATTTACAGATTAAAAGTGGACAATTAGCCCCTACTCCCGCCCTTTTCTCTTCTCAAAAACCCAAACATCAAACTGGGTGCTTCCCTTTTCCGGTGGCGCGGGATGCGGGAAATGCTTCAGCAGGCGGTACCGGGGTGCGGCCATGAGGCTGTCGAAGGGAAGAAAGCCGTCGCGGGCAGCGTGATAGCCGTCGTAGATGACCAGGCAGGAATCGGGCATCCAGTCGCGGCGGAAGCCATCGCGCCAGTCGATACTCCAGATGCGGAAACTGCGCGCATGCTCCGGCTTGGTGAACGGATCGATGCCGAGCAAGACGTCGATATACGGCAGCTGATGCACGAGGATGCGGTTTTGCAAACCCATACTGTCGCCCCAGGCAAGCGCCTGCTGCACGGTAACGGCCTGCGGCGGCGCGGCGATTACCGGCTTTTCAGCTTTCCATGGTGCTGCATAGCCATTGCCATCGTATGCAAACCAGGCCAACGCCGGAACCAAGGCCAGGTAAACCGGCGGCAGCCAACGCGCCTTGCCGAATTGCTGCGCCAGGCGATGCACCAGCCACAGCTGCGCCATCACCCAGCAAGGAACAATTACCGCAAATACCCGGATCAGTCCGTGCGAACCCATGCTGCCCATCCACCAGATCATCGTATGGGCAAGGAAATACGCCGCTGCCATTCCCCCACAAAGCAGGAAAACAAGCCGTGCACCAAATGCCTGTTCCTTACTGCGCATATCAAACGCGGCGAACAACCAGCCACCCAATGCAAGGGCCAGTCCCAGGCTTCCAATGATATGCCGCTGCTGCTGCACATAATGCAAGAGTGAACCGCTTCCCGGATGCCAGCGGCTTTCCTGCTCAAAGCGGATATACGGATTGCTGCTGACGATCCAGGTGATATCGCCATTTATGGCCCAGCCGGCCAGCGCAAGCAATATCGTTCCACCCAGCAACCAGGGCAATAAGCGGTATTTTTTCTCCAGTAAAAGACACAGGCCAATGGCAGCCAACAGCACATAACCTTCGCTGCGCACCAGGGGCAGCAGTGAAGCGGTCA
>CANHTS010000082.1 GCA_947463435.1 Flavobacteriales bacterium
ACCTGCGGCGATACGAGGTTACAGAACATCATGCTCCAGTATGCCCACCAGTAAGGTCCGCTCATACGGTTCGCAAATGCGTATTGTTCGTATTCAACACCAGAGTACCAGGCCACAAAGAATTCAGTGATGTAAGCCATACCTACCATGGTACCGGTAAGCATCACCACTTTAGCCATGGCTTCGAGGTGACCGATGGTGATGTAGTTCTCATAGTTCATCACCTTGCGCACCACAATCAACAGCGTCAATACCATACCGAATCCGGAGAAAATCGCACCGGCTACGAAGTATGGAGGGAAGATGGTGGTGTGCCAGCCAGGAACCAGCGAAGTAGCAAAGTCAGTAGATACAATGGTGTGTACTGACAATACCAGGGGTGTGCTCAAGCCTGCGAGAATCAGCGAAACCACTTCATAGCGCGCCCAGGTGCGGGTAGAACCGGTCCAACCCATGCTGAAAAAACGATACCAGAAGCGTGAAAGCTTGGTTTTGGTTTTGTCGCGGATGGTAGCGATATCTGGAATGAGACCGAGGTACCAGAACAACAGCGATACGCTGAAGTAGGTAGAAATCGCGAATACGTCCCACAACAGCGGCGACTGGAAGTTAGCCCAGAGCGAACCGAATGAGTTGGGAAGGGGCAATGCCCAATAACCCACCCATACGCGTCCCATGTGGAACACAGGGAAAATGGCCGCGCACATTACCGCGAAAATGGTCATCGCTTCAGCTGAACGGTTAATACTCATCCTCCATTTCTGGCGGAAAAGCAAAAGGATTGCTGAGATGAGCGTACCGGCGTGACCGATACCTACCCAGAATACGAAGTTGGTAATATCCCAACCCCACATTACACTCTTGTTGATGTTCCAGACACCGATACCGGTCCATACGGTATAACCGATGGTCCATACCAGAAGGAGCAGGAAAATAAAGGAGATGACAAAACCAACCCGCCATGCCGTAGTAGGCTTGTTCAGGATGGGCCTGGTGATGTCTGCTGTGACATCGGTCGGCGTTTTACCGCCAACTACCAGGGGTTGTCTGATGATGCTGTCGTGATTCATGGATCTGCTTCTTTCCGGTTAATTAAGCTTCGGTGTTTCTGATTTTGGTGAGGTATTTCACACTGCTCTGTACGTTGAGTTCTTCAAGTACGAAGAATCCTCGTTCGTTGCGGTACAGCTTCGAAATTTCGCTCTGGTCGTCGTTCAGGTCACCAAACACAATCGCGTTGGCAGGACAGGTGCGCTGACAGGCTGTTTTTACTTCGCCATCCTTTACGGTACGGCGCTCGCGCTTGGCCTTTAGCTTGCCTTCCTGAATCTTCTGAACACAGAAGCTGCATTTTTCCATCACACCACGGGTACGCACTGTAACATCGGGGTTGATAACCATCTTGCCGAGTTCGTTGTTGAAGTGATAGTCGAAGTTGCTGTTGTTGTTGAAGCGGTACCAGTTGAATCGGCGCACTTTGTAAGGGCAGTTGTTACCGCAATACTTGGTTCCGATGCAACGGTTGTAAGTCATCTGGTTCAGGCCTTCGGTGCTGTGCGTGGTAGCCAGAACCGGACAAACCGTTTCGCATGGAGCCTGACCGCAATGCTGGCACATCATCGGCTGATGCACAACGCGCACATTTTCGTAGTGGCTGTATGCAGCACCTTTTTCCTTGCCAACGGCAGCATCCAATTCTGCGATGCCTTTTTCTTTGGTAAGGAACTTGCCTTCGTAGCGTTCGTGCTCCGCATTGATCACCTTGCCGTCGTTCGGGAAGGCATAGTAGCGGTCGATACGGATCCAGGTCATTTCGCGGCGCAGGATGATTTCCTTGCGGCCTACAATCGGTACGTTATTCTCAATAGAACAACTTACCACACATGCGCCACAACCGGTACAAGCATTCAGGTCGATTGCCATCGCCCAGAAATGGTTGGTAGCGCCTTGGCGGCGGTATTCCGGGGTCTGCCACACGGTGTACATGTGCGGCTTGGGCTCGTCGTTACCGGCTTTCTTGTTCTTTTTCCAATCTGCAAAGCTGGCTTCACGCACGTGGTTACGACCTTCAATCGTATGATGCGTTTGGGTTTGTGCCAGGGTATAGCTGTCTTCGCCTTTCGTGATTGTTACGCCGTGTACAATGTACTGCGCACCGTTCTGTACCATCGGGAAGGCATTCACGCCAACACTGTCAACACTTTTTTCTTTGCTGCCACCTACTTTGCCTGCAGCAGTGCGGCCATAACCGAGTGCCAGGCCGACGGTTCCGTTGGCTTGACCCGGCTGAACCAGCGCAGGTACATTGTTATAGGTCACTCCACCTGCGGTGATATTCACCGTATCACCCAATTTAATACCTTGCTCTTCAGCAAGTGACTTGGGCAGGCTTACGTAGTTATCCCAACAAACCTTGGAAATCGGATCGGGCATTTCATGCAGCCATGGATTGTTTGCATGCTCCCCATCGCGCATTCCCACTTTCTGGTACAGAACCAGATCGAGTGCATTGTCTTTGGGAAGCGCGTCGATGTAAGAACCGAAGCTACTGAGATCTGTTGCATAAGCAGGAACAGTGGCAGCAACTCCAGGTGCAGTCCACACACCGTCGTGCAATGCAGTATTGAACTTCGCATCGAAACCGTCTGCACCCATGCGCTCACGCCATGCATTTTGCATGTAGGTGTAGTAGGGTGAAGTTTCGAACTTCTGGTTCATGATTTGCTTGTCAGCCAGCGGATCCTTTTCAGGCGCTGTGATACCAACAGACCAGGTAAGCAGGCTCACTTGTGCCTGGCGGGTATTGAATACCGGGCTGATGACAGGCTGAATGAAATGGTACTGACCTACCTTAGGTTCAGCATCACCCCAGCTTTCGAGGTAATGGTTGTCGGGACAAACGAAACCGCAGAGCTTAGCTGTTTCGTCGTTACCGGATGCAAATGAAACGCTGAGTTTGAGCTTGCCGATGGCTTCGCCAAATTTCTTGCCATCGCGGTGGCTGTAAACAGGGTTTACGCCGTAGAAGATGGCAGCTGAAATCTTGCCGTCCTGGATATCCTTCACAGCTGCGTCCATGGCCACATCGTCGCCCTGGAATTGCTTGCTGTAGTTATCCATATCCACCGTGGTTCCGATATTGCCAAGCAGCAGGTTGATACCGTTTACAATGCTTTGCAGACGGGCATCGTTGCTGCCTGAAACAACCAGACCTGCACCGGGATTTGCCAGCAGCGCATCAGCAGTTTGCTTGATGCTGTTACCTGCCAGTTCGCCTTGTGTGGCAGCAGGAATTTGCTTACCACCTTTGGCCTGTGCGATGTAATTGTATAGGGTAGTGAGATATACCCCTTCGCGGCTTGCCTTCATCGGGAAGCGCAGGTCGGCGTTAGATCCGGTCAGACTCAGATTGCTTTCAAACTGAATGTGTCGGCTCATTTCCTGACCTTCCTGAGGAATGCGGTTCTTCACATAACCCTTGGTGAACTCAACGGGTGAAATCCAGGTGCCGAGGAAATCGGCACCGAAGCTCACGATCACCTTCGCTTTGTCGAAATTGTAAGAAGGAATTACTGCCTTTCCAAAGTCAGATTTGTTGGCCTGTAGGATACCGCTATATGAAACAGCATCCCACTGGATATGCTCTGCGGTAGGGTATTTGGTTTTGAAATCGGCAATGGCCTTCAGCGTTGAAGGACTGTGGATGGTATTGCTGATGATCACAATGCGACCACCTGCGGCAGCGATGCCACTCAATCCTTTAACTACGTCATCGTCGATGGCAGCCCATTCTGCTTTTCCGCCGGACTTCAGCGGATTGGCGAGGCGCTCGTTGTCATACAGGGAAAGAATTCCTGCCTGACCAACGGCGCAGAGACCACCCTGGCTGATGTTAGAGCGGCTGCTGCCGTCGATTTTTATCGGACGGCCTTCGCGGGTCTTGACTTCCACACCGCAGGCTACTGTGCAGCTTCCGCAGGTAGAAGAATAATACAATGCTACACCGGGAGTGATTTCTTCCGGTTTCACAAGATAAGGTATTGCCTTGCGCACGGGTGCCTTGAAACAGGCAGCGAGGCTGACGGCCGTCACGCTGAAACCGAAGTACTTCAGGAAATCGCGGCGGCTGGAATTGAGTTCGAAATCCGATTCCTCGAGCACCTCCGCCAAAGGCAGGTCGTCAGCGAATTCGTTTTTCTGTGCAGCGATAAAAGACGGGTCTTTTACCAGCTCTTCTTCACCCTTCCAGTATTTTACTGATGGAGCCATGTATATCTGTTGCTTTGATTAGGGTTTGCGTTATGAATCAATAGTGACACTTGGAGCATTCAAGACCTCCGTTCATGCCTGCAGTTACCACTACGCGGCCGTTGGGATCTTTGTATTTGCTCTTTTCTCCGTTCTTGGCAATATCTGCCTTAACTTTCTCGTGGAGCTTCTCGTAATAGTCGTTGTGTTCAACGTCGATACCGGTTTCACGGTGACAGTTGATACACCAACCCATGGTGAGGGCTGACCACTGCTGAACTTTCTCCATTTTCTCTACCGGTCCGTGGCACTTCTGACAGGCCAGACCTGCTACGTTAACGTGCTGGCTGTGGTTGAAGTACGCATGATCGGGCAGGTTGTGGATACGTACCCACTTCACAGGACGCGGGTTCTTGCCATAGGCTTCATTGGCAGGTTTTTCAGGATCGTAATCCAGCGCTGCGTAAATCTTCTTGATCTCGGGTGAGATTTCACCTTCGTATTTATCGCGTGCCTGAACAGACTTGTGGCAGTTCATACAAGTATTGAGTGCGGGAATGCTCGCGCTCTTGCTCTTGTCTGCAGTGCTGTGGCAATACTTACAATCGATACCGTAGTCTCCGGCGTGGATCTTGTGCGAGAAATTGATAGGCTGATCAGGTGCGTAACCTTTCTGCACACCAATATAGTTCATACCGAAATCGTAGAACCATACAAATCCAAGGAGACCAAAGATAGAAACCGTGAACATCGTAAGCACGACCGGATTCATGCGTGACAGTGCTCCGGGGAGTATGCGCACATACCAAGGCGAAGCCTGCAGTTCTTCCGGTGTCTTCTCAGAAATCAGACGGCTCAGTGTGTTCTTAACACGCGCAAGCAGCAGGAATACCAGCAGGAAGAGTCCGATCAACGCGAGCAGAATGTACAAAGTAGCATCGGGCGATTCCGCTTTCTTGTTAGCGTCGTCTGCACCGGGAACTACTGTTTTCTTCTTGTCGCAATTGGGTGATTCTTCCTTGATGTAAGCGAGAACGCTCTTGATGTCACCATCGCTCAAACCGGCAAAGGCAGGCATGATCGACCCACCATTGTCGTTGAATACCTGCAGAGCCTGGGCATCGCCTGTCTTCCGCAACTGTTCGTTGTTGCGGATCCATTTGAGCAGCCAGTCCTCTGTGCGGCGATTGCTAACATCTTTGAGCGCCGGACCGGCACCACGGTTACAAACACCGTGACAACTGGCACAATTCGCATCGAAGATTTCCTTTCCTGCCTTTGGATCTTGCGCATAGATCCAACTCGTCTGCCCGAGGAGCAGGATAATACCTGCGAGCCTGAGCGATTTGCTGAGATGGTGTAAAACCGTCATAAGTCCTTTAAAAACGTTCTTTTTCAGACCTTTTCTGGCTGCAAATATAGGTTGGCGTAAAATCCACGTAAAACAAATTCTTAACAGCATTTCCAATTTGGAATGAGTCCATTTATAGCACTTAATGCATTGATAATCAATATTCTAAAAACTCATGATTCGAATTGTCGTCCATAGATTCCCACCGGTGTCCACCGGGCCTGTACTGCTTAGACCTCATGGCCGCCGACAGCGCATTTTACCGGCGCTCGGTTAATTTCACGTTTTTTGCACCAGCACATGAATCCAAACCTGAACCCGAACAATGAAAAACTCAGTGGCAAAGACCGCGAATGGGAACGCGTGCTCCGGCCCGATCGTTTCGATGAATTCAGCGGTCAGGAGAAAGTGCTTGAAAACCTGAGCGTATTCGTTCAGGCGGCCAAACAACGCGGCGAAGCATTGGATCATATCCTCCTGCACGGCCCTCCGGGCTTGGGTAAAACAACCCTGAGCCATATAGTGGCCAACGAACTCGAAGCAGGCCTGCGCATCACCAGCGGCCCGGTACTTGAAAAACCCGGCGATCTGGCCGGTCTGCTGACTAATCTGGAAGAAGGCGATGTGCTCTTCATCGATGAAATCCATCGCCTGAGCCCTGTGGTGGAAGAATACCTGTATTCTGCGATGGAAGATTATAAGATCGACATCATGATCGATACCGGTCCGAATGCGCGCAGTGTGCAAATCAGCCTGAATCCTTTTACCCTTGTAGGTGCCACCACCCGCTCAGGGTTACTGACTGCTCCGCTGCGGGCGCGCTTTGGTATCACTTTCCGGCTTGAATACTATAATGCAGAGACGCTTACGCGTATTTTGCAGCGTTCGGCTGCCATACTGAATACGGAAATCGTTCGCGATGCAGCTTTTGAAATTGCACGCCGCAGCCGCGGAACGCCGCGTATCGCCAACGCACTCCTGCGCCGGACGCGCGACTTTGCGCAAATCAAAGGCAACGGCATCATCGATCTGCCCATTGCCCAATATGCACTCGATGCCCTGAATGTGGATGCGTTTGGCCTGGATGAAATGGACAACCGCATCCTGGCGGCTATCATCGATAAATTCAAAGGCGGGCCTGTGGGCATTACCACCATCGCTACCGCTGTCGGTGAAGAATCCGGAACCATTGAAGAAGTATACGAACCTTTTCTGATTCAGGAAGGATTTCTGATGCGCACTCCCCGGGGCCGCGAAGCCACCGAAAAAGCTTACCGGCATCTGGGCCGGGTACCCATGGGCAAAGGTCCCGACTTGTTCAATGCCCCGTGATTACACCCGCCGAACGCAGTGCCATCATCAAACAACTCGCTGCTGAAGCGGGTTTCAGCTTTTGCGGTATTGCCAGGGCACGACGCTTGGATGAAGAGGAAAAGCGCCTCGAAAACTGGTTGAACAGCGGCTATGCAGGCAAGATGGAATACCTGCACCGGCATTTTGATATGCGCCTTGATCCGCGCCAATTGGTGCCTGGTGCCAAAAGTGTTATCTGCCTGCTTTTCAATTATTGCCCGACCGAAGTGCAAGATCCGGCCCTGCCCCGCATTGCCCGTTATGCCTACGGTGAAGACTACCACAAGGTTTTACGCCGCAAGATGAAAGGCTTGTTCAAGGCCATGATGGATCGTTTCGGACAGCTGGAAGGGCGTGTGTTTGTCGACTCCGCTCCCATCATGGAACGCCAATGGGCTGCGCTTGCCGGTTTGGGCTGGATAGGCAAACACGGCCTCCTGCTTCGAAAAGGTGCCGGATCATGGTTTTTTCTGGCCGAAATCGTCTGCGATCTTGAGCTGGAACCCGATGCGCCGGCAACAGATCATTGTGGCACCTGTACTGCCTGCATCGATGCCTGCCCAACCGATGCGATTGTAGCACCCAACCTGCTCGATGCCGGCCGTTGCATCAGTTATCTCACCATCGAATTGCGCGACCGGATTCCCGATAGCTTCAGCAACCAGATGGAAAACTGGGCATTCGGTTGCGATATCTGCCAGGAAGTATGCCCCTGGAACCGCTTCAGTAGCCCAAACCGGGAACCATCTTTCCAACCCGACGAAGCCATCCTGAAACTGAAACAATCGGATTGGCTGGAAATGACGCGGGAAGTGTTCGAGGATCTGTTCGGCAAATCGGCCATCAAGCGAACAGGTTTCGAAGGAATGATCCGGAATATCCGTTTTCTCCCGCCAACGGAAGATCAGATAGTCCACTGATCGTGCACAATGGCGCGTAGCCACCAGCGGCCATCGCGGAATACATACACGAGATACAGGCTACCCCAATCCATAAACGCGTACCGTTCATTACCGGGAACATGGTATTCGACTACGGCGGCATCGGGGAATTGGGTATAGACATTCAGCAGACTGTTACCGCGGGCATTGGATGGGGCATTGCGGCGGGTTCCGAGTTGGCTGTAATCTTTGTCCCATATAAAGCGGCGGCGGTATTGGTTCCAGCTGAGTCGGAGCGGCTCCCCTGTCCCATCCTGTTCGCCCCAGCGCCTCGTGCTGTCTGGTATCGTCGCCAGGTAACGCAGGCCTTTGGCTGTCATACAGCGCATGCGGGCTGAATCGGCGTATGCATAGGGCGAAAAACAAATGCCCATTTCTTCATGGACCCAGTCAGCCAGTGCCCGTGGCTTGTTTTCTGCCAATAAGCGCAACAGGCGGGTTGAAAGGGTATCGGCGCGGTAAAAGGCAGCTGTATCTGCTTTCAATGCAGGAACTGCTTGCAATGCCAGATGCTGCGAGCCGGCAGAAGGCACTGAATCGGCGGCCTGAGGCTCCGGATGCATAGGGCCTGTACAAGAACCAAAATCCAACGCCAGTAGTATAATCAGTGCCGTTTTCTTCATCCGTATTTCGCTATCAGGATTTCTTCTTCTTACGCGCCGGCAAACCACTGCTCACGCCGAAATAGAAGTTGAAGCCGTTGAATGATGTACGGTTCAGCGAGCGCACCAGGTCGTCTGTGCCAATGAAAACCGGACCTACCCTTGCAAAAAGTCCGACCGATGCGTCGGTATAGTCATTATAAAGCGACATGGGCAAGCTGAATTCCAGCAATTTGGTTTCAAACCGGGGAAGCAGCACGATGGAAGAGGGCCTGCGGAAGCTGATTTCTTCCCTGTTAACAAACGACTGATTCCAATTCAACCCGAGGTAAATGAACCTGAATAGATTGTAATCGGCCTGGAGGCAGAACATACTGGGCAAGGCAACCGTGTAGCTCTTGTTGTCTTCCTTGTAATTAAAATGTTGTTGCGCATATCCTTTCACCCAATTCAAACCGGAGTCGAGGCCCTGATCGAAAGCCCGGTTAAATTCGTCATGCTCGGTGAAGGTGTGGGGAGTACTTCTTTGAACGGAATAATTCACAGAATTGCGGCTGTAGCGGATCCCACCCAAGTCGAGCAAGGAGGCGGCCACGCGCAACTGGTACTTGTTGCCTGAAGTAAGGCCTTCGGTCACTTTGGGCCGCCATTCCCAGGTCGCACCCAGATCATATCCAAGGCCGAAGCCGTTCACATCGAACTTGGGCAGCGATGCACTGAGGATACCGTTCCGAAGGCTGTTGAGGAATTCCGGGTTGCTGTAACCGACCGACATATCGATGCGGTTGATGCGAATGGAGTCGGGTTGGCGCAGGTCTAACTCCAGTCCGTTGTTCTGAATTTGTGCATTCCCGATACCGAACATCATTTTGAGCGAACCACCCACTTTCAGATAAAAACTCTTCTTGTTAATGAGCACCATAGCAGCGGTACCGGAAATTTCCTGCGTGGAGTTCATGTTGACATGGAAACTGTTGTCGCTGGCAAACGAACGCAGGTAACCGGTATCGAAGCCATTACGGGCCGTGCGGGCAAAGTTCTCATCCATATTGGTGGCTGAAAGCGCGAGTCGGGTTCTCATGCCAAAGCCCACAGCAAAGCGATCGGTCAGTTTGGTCATGCCCGCCGGCCCCCGCCATTCCAATCCGAAGTAGGCGTTTTTGGGCTTTCCGTCCAGGTTTTCCTTTAGCCAGGCATTGTTCCATCTTATTTGCCCGGAAGGATTCTTCACATCATCCGGCACGGAACCGTTCACCAGGTCGCGCAAAGAGAATGGTATTTCCAGGTTGAGGTAGTCGTTACTGAACTGTGCACCGAATGTGCTGATGTTGATATGCCGGCTGAATCTGCCATCGGCTATGGAAGACGGATTGATGTACATGCCATGTACACCGTTGAAATTGCTATTGTTCAGTCCGTAAAACTGCTGCGCGCGCAGCCCGGTCAAAGAGCCTAATCCGCAGATTACGAGCACAGTACTCTTTCGGAATACAGGTTGAAACAGGGGTGACATAGTTTTTTTTTAACACAGCCAATGTACCCAAAATCCAACATC
>CANHTS010000083.1 GCA_947463435.1 Flavobacteriales bacterium
CGATAACGCATGGAGTCCACCACCGACTGCGGGTGCTCAATGCGCACGCCGAGCGCGAAGGGTTTCGCTTCGATCAGGATGTTCTCGCGGTGCAGCAATCTGAATATATCGCGCGCAGAATGCCCGGTAGCGAGGATGACCTGGCTGACCGGCATCCGGCAGCCATCGCCCAGGATCAGGTGTGTAATGCGTTCTGAATCGCGCAACAGCCCGTCAACCCGGCAATTGAAGCGGATTTCTCCGCCGCAGTTCCGGATATGTTCGCGGATGTGTTCGATGATCCCGGGTAACTTGTTGGTGCCGATATGCGGATGCGCTTCCCAGGCGATTTCTTCGGCCGCGCCATGTTCAATAAACGCCTGCAGGATCCGGGGCACGTCGCCACGTTTGTCTGAACGCGTATACAATTTTCCGTCAGAATAGGTTCCTGCGCCGCCTTCCCCAAAACAATAATTCGAATCGGGGTCTACTTGCCCGCCCCGGCATAGCTGGGCAAGGTCGCGCCGCCGTTCGCGTACTTCTTTTCCCCGTTCCAGTATCACAGGCTTGCAGCCAAGCTCAATCAGCTGGAGTGCAGCGAACAAACCCGCCGGCCCGGCACCGATGATATGCACTTCCTCCGCCTTACTTACATCGGTCGGCCTGAAGTTCTCGGGCAATTGAAAAGAATCTTGCCTGTCTGCCACCTCGGCCACGAATCGATACACGGGCTGTTTGCCCCGTGCATCGAGGCTTTTGCGCAACAACCTGACTTTTGACTGCGTTCCTTTTCCAGCTTCTTTACAGGCTGTGGCATGCACCTTTTCCGCATCGGCCGCTGCCTCCGGCGTCAATACGAACTCGATGCGCGCAATCATGCCGCAAAAGTAAGGCCTGACCGGGGGCTGTCAGGAAGGTTCGGATGGTTCATCCGCATAATCTCCTTGCCAGGCATACCAACCAAACAAGCTGAGACCGGCACAAATGGGCAATGAAATGAAAACGAAAATCCCCCATTGTATCCATGTGTCGGGTTGGGGATGTGCTGTTATTTGCAGAATAGCGGTATAGAGAAGGGCAGCGAAAAGCAAGATGCCCGCAGGCATCCAGATCAATCCGGCCCAGCGTTGCAGTTTAGTCTTCATGGCTTGTTGTGCGGTTGTTGAGATACAAAGTGCCGATTAGCAGGCAAAGGCAGGCAACCCCAATCGGATACCACAATCCGGCAAGTGGCTCTTGCGGGAAGGCAGTCGTGAGCAGTACCGCGATAAAAGGTGTCATGCCGCCAAATACGCCGTTGCCGATATGGTAAGGCAAAGACATGGATGAATAGCGGATGCGGGTTGGGAATTGTTCCACCAGAAATGCGGCAATCGGACCATATACCATGGCGACAAAGAGCAATTGGATGAATACCAATGCCACCATCCATATTGCTTTGTTTCTTGGCAAGAGACGGCTTTCTTTACCCGGTTTGCCTGCCAGTAACTTGCCATCGCTTTGCACCGTATCGGTTTGTGAACGGGTGGAAATGATACCGTTTTCGTGCTGTACTTCCGAACGTTGAATGCGCAGTGTTTGGTTCCCCAGCTGTTTCGTTGCCACGGTTGCCATTTGCTCCTGAATTACCGCATCGGGCCTGGTTAATTCCAGCATGTTATGGTAAATGGGACGATAACAAATTACAGCCAGTAACATACCGGCCATCATGATCCATTTGCGGCCGATGCGATCGCTCCAGGCGCCGAAAAGGATGAATAGGGGAGTAGCCGGAACAATCGCAAGTATGAGTAAGGTGCGCGTTTGGGCGAAGTCAATCTGGCAGCTGTTTTCCATGAAGGTCTGGGCATAGAATTGTCCGGTATACCAAACAACACCCTGACCCATGACGGCGCCGAAAAGTGTCAGCAAAACGAGGCTGAGGTTGCGGCGATGGGTGAAGCTCTCGCGCAGCGGATTCACCGAAATCCTTCCTTCTTCCTTGATCTTCTTAAATCCCGGTGATTCATCCATGCGCAAGCGGATGAATACCGACACTGCCACCAAAACAGCCGACACAAAAAACGGAATACGCCAGCCCCAGCTTTCGAAATGTTGGATGGATTGCGCCTTGTCCGGATCCAGGCTTACACGTGTGAGAAGGATAACCGCCAGCGACAGCAGAAGCCCCAGGGTAGCTGTCGTCTGAATCCAACTGGTGTAATAACCGCGTTTGCCTTCCGGCGCGTGTTCTGCCACATAGGTTGCAGCGCCACCGTATTCGCCTCCGAGCGCCAGGCCTTGCACGAGGCGCAACAGCAACACCAGAACAGGTGCCGCATATCCAATGCTTTGAAAGGATGGCACACAGCCGATGGCGAAGGTGGCTCCGCCCATGATGAGCAGGGTGAGGAGAAAGGTGTGTTTGCGTCCGGCTTTGTCGCCAAGGCGCCCGAATACCAGCGCACCGAAAGGCCTGACGATGAAGCCGGCTGCGAAGGTGGCCAGCGTTGCGAGAAGCGCTGTAGTCGGATTGTCTTTCGGGAAAAACTGCGCGGCCAGGATTGGCGCTAAACTGCCGAAAAGATAGAAATCGTACCACTCGATCACCGTGCCGAGCGAAGCGGCGGCGATGACAGGTCGCATACGAAATTGCCCGGTCATGGGTTGCATGCCGGGCAATTTAGGTTTTGTTGCGGTTCGGGCCAACCGGCCCGTTTAATTTTATACTTCGGGCTGGTTGCGGAAAACGAGTTCCGGACCATCGCAAGCCAAGATGATGCGGCTGTCTTTATGCACTTCGCCGGCCAGGATTCGCTTGCTGAGTTCATTGACCACGCGTTTCTGCAAAACCCGCTTCAACGGACGGGCACCGAACTGGGGATCGTATCCCAGCTGTGCCAGCCAGTCGAGCGCGGCCTCGTCGGCCTGCAACTCAATGCCCATCTCGGCGAGCTGTCTGGTGATATGCTTCATCTGCAAACCGACGATTTCGCGCACATGCTCCCGGCTGAGCGGCTCGAACATGATGACTTCGTCAATGCGGTTCAAAAACTCAGGCCGTATGCTGCGCTTCAGGATTTCGAATACCTGGCTCTTGGCCCTTGCCACCACTTCTTCCTTATTCAGATCAGTGAGGGTTTCGAACTGCTCGCGGATCACATCCGAACCGAGGTTAGATGTCATGATGATGATGGTGTTGCGGAAGTTCGCGGTGCGCCCTTTGTTATCCGTGAGTCGGCCGTCATCAAGCACCTGCAGCAGGATGTTGAATACATCGGGATGGGCTTTTTCGATTTCGTCGAGCAGCACCACACTGTACGGACGGCGACGCACGGCTTCGGTGAGTTGTCCGCCTTCATCGTATCCCACATAGCCCGGAGGCGCTCCGATCAGGCGGCTGACGGTATGCTTCTCCTGGTATTCGCTCATGTCGATCCGGATCATGGCCTGGTCGGAGTTGAAGAGGAATTCAGCCAGCGCCTTGGCGAGCTCTGTCTTACCCACACCCGTAGTGCCAAGGAATATAAAGGAACCGATGGGTTTCTTCGGATCCTGCAAACCGGCCCGGCTGCGGCGCACGGCGTCTGAAATGGCGGCAATGGCTTCCTCCTGCCCAACCACGCGGTGGTGCAGTTCGTCTTCCAGGCGGAGCAGCTTGTCGCGCTCGCTTTGCAACATGCGCTGCACGGGAATGCCCGTCCAGCGGCTCACCACTTCGGCGATGTCTTCGCTGTCCACTTCCTGCTTCACCATGGGCTTGTCTGATTGTGCCTCAGCGAGTTGAACCTGCAACGTCCGCAAGTCATCTTCGGCTTGTTTTACAAGTCCGTAGCGTATCTCCGCCACCTTGCCGTAGTCGCCGTTGCGTTCGGCTTGTTCGGCTTCGAGCTTGTATTGCTCGATCGCTTCCTTCTTTTCCTGGATGCCGTCTACAATTTCCTTTTCCTGCTGCCAGCGGGCGTTGATGCCGGTGCGCTGTTCGTTCAGGTTGGCGATCTCCTCGCTGAGCTGGTTCACCTTCACTTCATCGTTCTCTCGTTTGATGGCCTCGCGTTCGATTTCCAATTGCATGATACGGCGGTTGAGTTCGTCGAGTTCTTCAGGAACCGAATCCATTTCCAGGCGGAGCTTGGATGCCGCTTCATCGAGCAGGTCGATGGCCTTGTCGGGAAGGAAACGATCGCTGATATAGCGCTGGGAAAGCTCTACCGAGCTGATGATGGCTTCGTCTTTGATGCGCACGCGGTGGTGCATTTCGTAGCGCTCTTTGAGGCCGCGGAGGATGGAAATGGCGTCCTGCGTATCCGGCTCTTCCACCATCACCTTCTGGAAACGGCGTTCGAGGGCTTTGTCGTTTTCAATGTATTTCTGGTATTCGGCCAGGGTAGTGGCACCGATGGCCCGGAGTTCACCGCGCGCCAGGGCCGGCTTGAGGATATTGGCGGCATCCATCGCGCCTTCGCTGCGCCCGGCTCCGACGAGGGTGTGGATTTCGTCAATGAACAGCACGACATCGCCGTCGCTGCCGATCACTTCCTTCACCACACTTTTCAGCCGCTCTTCAAATTCGCCTTTGTATTTGGCGCCTGCGATGAGTGCGCCCATGTCGAGGCTGAAGATGGTCTTGCTTTTCAGGTTTTCAGGCACGTCGCCACGAACAATACGGTGAGCGAGGCCTTCGGCGATGGCTGTTTTACCCACACCCGGTTCGCCGATCAGCACCGGATTGTTCTTGGTGCGGCGGGAGAGGATCTGGAGCACACGCCTGATTTCGTCGTCGCGGCCGATCACCGGATCCAGCTTGCCGATACTGGCGAGTTGGTTCAGGTTGATGGCGTATTTGCCCAGGGCATCGAACTGCGTTTCCTGGGTCTGGCTGCTCACCTTCTGGCCGCCCCGCACTTCTTTGATGGCTTTGCGCAGCTCATCGGCTTTCACTCCTGCATCCTTCAATAACTGGGCGGTAGTGTCTTTCGATTCGAGCAAGCCCAAAAGGATATGTTCGTTGGTGATAAACTGGTCGTCCATCTCACGCATCGCCTTTTCAGCCTGCATGATCACCTGGTTGGTGTTTTGGGAAAGGTAAACCTGTCCGCCGCTCACCTTTGGCAGGCTGCGGAGATGGGCGCTGTTGGCATCGCTTACGCGCTTGAGGTTGGCGCCTGTTTTACCGAACAGGTAGTTCATCAGCTCGGCATCTTCCTCCAGCACAGCATGGAGCAGGTGGGCGGGTTCTATCGCCTGCTGACCGAATTCCAGCGCCGATTGCTGGGCTTTAACCACCGCTTCCTGCGCTTTGACCGTGAATTTGTTCAGATTCATAATTTGCTTTGGCTCTCCATGCGCAATTGTTCGTCCAATTCAAATTGTGTGACAAAAAGTCATTTGTTGATGCTTTTTTGAAAGAAGTTGCGACAAAATGGCGCGTGTGGTTTCCGATAATCAAATGGGGTCAGACAGGTTGACGGAAAGGGGTATACTTGTAACATGCAAAAAGGAACCCTCATGATGGCGATGGCTGCGGCTTTGTTTTTTACAGCAGGCTGCAAGAAAACCATAGACGGCGAAACAGGAAAGCCTTTCGTATTGAAGGTGAACCAGAAGGCCGCCATTTCTGATCCATTGCATCAGCGCACATTGATGGTAAAGTTCGATGAAGTGGTGGAAGACAGCCGTTGCCCGGAAGGAGCCATGTGTTTCTGGGCCGGCCAGGCGATTGTTGCCGTTTCTATCAATGGAGAACAGCTGAAACTGAAGGTAGCTGATTCAGATTCCGTTTGGGTGAGTTGGAAAGATTACCGGGTGCGTTGCAAGGCGCTGAGTCCATATCCGAATGTGAAAGACAAGGTAACAAAGAGAACGGATAAGCGTAAAGAAGCGACCTTGGAAATCAAATGAAGCTTGTTCGTTCTGCCGTATTCATATTTTTATTTACATGCCTGATGCAAGCCTGCGCTCCGGGCTTGCGCATGGATTGTGAATACACGCTGGCCTATGGGGAGGCAATGAAATACCGGACACAAGGCTTCCGCAAGGAAATACTTCAGTTTCAATGGGTCGTGGAAGACAGCCGTTGCCCTACAGGTGTAAACTGCATTCAGGCAGGCAGGGCCTTGGTACAGCTGAGCATGGGCGACTCCAGTTTTGTGTTGCAGGAAGGGCAGAGCCGGGTGTACGGCAAGCGGAGCCTGTTGCTTCAATCGCTCAAGCCTTACCCCAATGCAGCAGATACCCAGCCCCTCGGGCCTGAGCGTTACCGTATCAGCTTTATGCTGGGGAAAGCCGAAAGCAGCGCCCAATGATCTGGCGTATCCCATTGCGCTGGGTATAACTTGTGCAGCTGTTTTTATGAATCCTGTTTCATCTTTGCAGCAGTAAAAAATGGCCACCGTTCAGGAACTCAAAACCATTGCGACGCAGGTGCGCCGCGATATCATTCGGATGGTTCACGCAGTGCAAAGCGGGCATCCCGGCGGTTCGCTGGGCTGTGCCGACTGGTTTACTGCCTTGTTTTTCCATTTCATGCGGCACAATCCTTCAACATTCCGGATGGACGGAAAAGGAGAGGATGTCTTCATTCTTTCGAACGGACATATCTCGCCGGTTTATTAT
This sequence comes from Flavobacteriales bacterium, assembly GCA_947463435.1. Lineage (GTDB taxonomy): Bacteria > Bacteroidota > Bacteroidia > NS11-12g > UBA955 > REEB481. The sequence goes on from CANHTS010000083.1 coordinate 6,574, forward strand.
TCGGTGCTTGCCCGCAGCGGTTATTTCCCGGTTCCCGAATTGTCGACTTTCCGCAAATTGAACAGCCGCCTGCAAGGCCATCCCGCCACACACGAACATTTGCCCGGTATCCGCGTGGCAACCGGTTCTTTGGGCCAGGGTTTGTCGGTTGCAGTGGGTGTTGCCCTGGCGAAGAAACTCGACCAGGACCCGCATATCGTTTACTGCAACACGGGCGACGGTGAATTGCAGGAAGGACAAATCTGGGAAGCCGTGATGTTTGCAGCCCACCAAAAGACCGACAATCTGCTGGTTACGGTAGACTTCAACCTGCAGCAAATCGACGGCAGTACGGTAGACGTGATGGGACTCAGCGAGTTTGGCAGCAAGTTTGCATCTTTCGGTTGGGAAGTGCTGCACATGAACGGAAATGACATGGAGGATATCCTCCGCGTCATCCCGCAAGCGCAGGCAAAACTCGGAAATGGAAAGCCCGTGGTCGTGATCATGAAGACCGAAATGGGCGAGGGTGTTGATTTTATGACAGGCACGCACGCCTGGCACGGAAAAGCACCCAACGACGAACAGTTTGCCAAAGCCATGGCACAGCTTCCTGAAACTCCTTTGGGAGATTATTGAAAAAGCTATGCTGAAAAACCTTACCGCAGGCCTGCTGGTGCTTCTCACCGCATTCAGTGCCACAACCGCTTCGGCCCAGGCAAACAAAGCCCAGAAAACCCGTATCCTCTTCGTACTCGATGGCTCCGGCTCTATGTCGGCCCAGATGGACCAGGAAGACCGGATGACCATTGCCAAGCGCATCATGACCAAGCTGATCGACAGCCTGCGCGTGGTTGAAAACCTGGAAGTGGGTCTGCGGGTATTCGGACATACGGTTCCCATCACCCGGAAAGATTGTTCCGATACCAAACTCGAAGTTCCTTTTACGCCCTTTAACCACAAGGAGCTCATCACGAAACTCAACGCCATCCGGCCTTTGGGTTATACCCTGATCGCTAAATCACTGCTCGAATCGGCCAACGATTTCCCGGCCGACAAAAGCAGAAATATCATCATCCTCATCACCGACGGATTGGAAGAGTGCGACGGCGATCCCTGTGCGGTGAGTGAAGCGCTCCAGAAAAAAGGCATTATCCTGCGGCCTTTCATTGTTGGTATCGGCGCCAACAGCGAACAGTTTCGCGCGGCCTACAACTGCGTGGGACGCTTTTTCAATGCAGAGAACGAACAGGAATTCGGCAAAATTCTCGGCGTAATCATGAGCCAGGTACTCAACAACACCACCTGCCAGGTGAACCTGCTCGATGTGAATGGACTTCCATACGAAACGAATGTACCCATGACCATTTACGACAATGCTTCCGGAATGGTCGTGGAAAACTGGGTACACACCATGAACGGCAAAGGGGTTCCGGATACGGTTTACCTCGATCCGGTGCGCAAATACGACATCACCGTTCATACCATGCCGCCGGTGCACAAGAAGAATATTGAAGTAATTCCGGGTCGCCACAATACCATCGGTGTTCCGGCGCCCCAGGGCGATATGCACCTGAAAATCGGAGGTGTGACCAAGTACGACCGGCTCGTGGCCATCGTGCGCCGCAACGGTGAGATGCAGACGGTGAATGTGCAGGACTTCAATACGAAGAAACGCTACCTTACCGGCACCTACGACATTGAAATCCTCACCACGCCGCGGATTTTCCAGCCCGGTATTTCGATCAAGCAAAGCCAGACCTTCACGATTGAAATCCCCGGCCCGGGCATGTTGCAGCTCAACGTGACACGCGAAGTGGTAGCAGGAATCTTCCGCACGGTGAACAACAAGTTGGAATGGGTCTGCGATATCGACCCGAATAAAATGGGCCAGGTGATCATCATGCAGCCCGGCGAATACAAGGTGATGGGCCGATACAAGGCGGAGACCCGCACCGTTTACACTTTCGAAAAACCATTTAAAATCACCACCGGCACGGCGGTGAATATGACACTCTGATTCACCCCATGAAACCTTTTGAAGTGAGCGCCCACAAAGATACCCGTTCGGGTTTTGGCGCCGGATTGCTGGAAGCTGCCCAACGCGATACCCGGGTAGTGGGTTTGTGTGCCGACCTTACGGGCTCGCTGATGATGGATGCCTTCCGCGATGCCTTCCCGCAACGCTTTTTTCAGGCCGGTATTGCCGAAGCCAATATGATGGGCACCGCAGCGGGCCTGGCTACCGGTGGATACATTCCCTTTGCCGGTACATTCGCCAATTTCGCCACCGGCAGGGTATATGATCAGATCCGTCAAAGCATTGCCTATTCGCACAAGAATGTAAAAATATGCGCATCGCATGCAGGCCTTACGCTTGGTGAAGACGGAGCGACCCACCAGATACTCGAAGACCTGGGTTTGATGAAAATGCTGCCGGGTATGACTGTCATCAATACCTGCGATTATAACCAGACCAAAGCGGCTACGATAGCGATTGCAGCCTACGACGGACCTGTTTACCTGCGCTTTGGCCGTCCGAAATGGCCGGTATTTACACCCGCAGACCAGGTTTTTGAAATAGGGAAGGCATGGATGGTGAACGAAGGCACCGACGTAAGCATCTTCGCTACCGGACACATGGTTTGGAAAGCCATTGAAGCCGGGGTTCGCCTCGCAGAGCAAGGTGTTTCGGCTGAAATCATCAATATCCACACCATCAAGCCGCTCGATACGGAAGCGGTGCTGAATTCTGCCCGCAAGACCCGTTGTGTGGTGACAGCCGAAGAGCATCAGATCAATGGTGGCCTAGGCGACAGCATCGCTCAGTTGCTGGCCCGCAATCTCCCGCTCCCGGTAGAAATGGTTGCCGTGATGGACAGTTTTGGCGAAAGCGGCAAGCCCGAAGAATTGATGGTGAAATACGGTATCGACACGCCGGATATCATCGCAGCTGTTGGGCGGGCAATTGCACGCAAGAGCTGAGTGATTTCATCCGGCCCCGGCAAGTCATTTTTGGAGTCGGTTTGTAATGAAATACGTCCGGAAGGAAGGCCAGGTCTATTGCTGCTTGATATTCAATGTATTATGAATCAATTAGATAGCATCTCATGAGGGCCGGAACGATATCCGCAATGTCGCGTGACCCGGCCTTCCCGGGTCACATATCCTAGCACCCAAATGGAAATGGAATCCCGACCCGGTTATCCGGGTCGCATAACCGCAAGGTAGATGTGTGTTAAGAGATGATACCCCGACGTTGCCGCAATGTCGCGTGACCCGGCCTTCCCGGGTCACATATCCTAGCACCCAAATGGAAATGGAATCCCGACCCGGTTATCCGGGTCGCATAACCGCA
>CANHTS010000084.1 GCA_947463435.1 Flavobacteriales bacterium
GCGCTGAATGCGGGCATATCGTCCGGACGGCGATCGAACTCCACCAGCCATTCATGGTACGGCAAACCGCTCGCAGGCGCTACCACCGGAGCTACGGTATATTCAGCCGTCGACACGCCAAACTGTCCACAAACAGCTGCCATGGCGCGTTCCACTTCTTCTCCTATCACATGTTCACCAAAGGCAGAAATGAAGTGCTTGATTCGGCCTGTCACCAATATCTTGTATGGATTCTTGGACATAAAGCGCACAGTATCGCCTATGCTGTAACCCCATAAACCGGCATTCGTATGCATGATAACCGCATAATTCACGCCCAGCTCAACTTCATCGATGCTGTATCGGGGTGGATTGGGTTGATGGTATTCCGAAACCGGAACAAATTCGTAGTATATCCCGCTGTTCAACAGCATCAGCAAGGATGGATCCGACTGGCGATCCTGAAATGCGATAAAGCCTTCACTCGCCGGATAGGTTTCAATGCTGTCGATGCGCTCGCCGATGGTATCGAACAGCTTCTTCCGGTAAGGCTCGAAATTCACGCCCCCGTAAACGAACAGATTGAAATCGGGAAATACCTCTTTCACCGTGGCAGCTCCTTTCTTCTCCAGCACCTTATCGAAATACATCTGCACCCAGGGCGGAATACCGCTGATGAGCGTCATGCGCTGATCCAGGGTTTCATCGGCAATGCGGTTCACTTTTACTTCCCAATCTTCAATGCAATTGGTTTCGTAGGATGGCATCTGGCTCCGGCGCAGATAGGCTGGAATATGGTGGTTAACGATACCGCTCAGGCGACCGGTGAAGATATCGCCTTCCTTACGCATCACCGGACTACCGGATAGGAAAATCAGTTTTCCATCCAAAAAATCAGCCTTCCCCGTTTCGGCGATATAGCACAACAGGGCATTGCGCGCACCTGCAATATGATGGGGCATGCTGGCGGATGTGATGGGAATGAACTTTACTCCGGATGTGGTTCCGGAAGTTTTGGCGAAATACTTCGGTCTGCCCGGCCATAGCACATCGCGTTCACCGGCAATGATGCGTTCGATCCAGGGCCGGAGCGATTCGTAGTCGGCAATCGGAATCTGTTTCCTGAATTCATCCCTGCTGATATTCGGTCGAATGCCATGTGCTTTCCCAAAGGCCGTTCGCGCCAGGTTATGCACCAAATACCTGAACTGGTTTTCCTGCGCCCCGGCCCCATCAGCTGCCCATGCAGAGATTGAACGCCTTACGCTGCGAGCCAGTGGTTTCGCCAGCCAGGATTTGAGCCCCATTTCAGCAGTTGATTTTGGATACGCGGTTCTGATGCCGGCCGCCTTCAAATTCGGCATTCAACCAGGCTTCCACGGTTTCGAATGCCTGTTTGGTGGAAAGGAAGCGGGCAGGCAGGCAAATGATATTGGCATCGTTGTGCTGCCGCGCCAAGGCAGCAATCTCCGGTTTCCAGCAAAGCGCTGCGCGGATATCGGCGTGCTTATTGGCTGTGATGCACACACCGTTGCCGCTGCCGCAGATGAGGATTCCCAATTGATTCTCTCCCTTGGCAACACTTTCAGCAACGGCATGCGCATAATCGGGGTAGTCTACGCTATCCGCCGAATCCGGACCGAAATCGACCGGTTCATGTCCCAGCTCCAGCAGGTGAACCAGCAACTGGTTTTTTAATTTGAATCCGGCGTGGTCGCCGCCGACGGCAATGCTATAGTTCTGGCTCATGGCGTTTCTTTCGTTTCGTTGCGGGATGCTATCAGGATGCCCAGCTCATACAAGGCATACAAGGGAATGGCAAGGATAAGCTGGCTGAGCATATCGGGTGAAGGTGTCGCGATAGCTGCCACAATGAAGATAATAACCACCGCATAGCGACGGTATTTCCTTAAAAAACTCGCTGTTACCAAACCGATGCGTGCGAGCACATACATCAGCACCGGCATCTCGAATACCAGACCGGTTGCCAGACAGAGGAAACCTACATAGTTTACCACGTTTTGCATGGTAACGATGTTCTGTACTTCATCGCTGATGGTGAAATTGACGAAGAAATTCACTGATACCGGAACCAGAATGTAGTAGCTGAAAAGCACGCCAAAGGCAAAGAGTAAAGCCACGAAGAAGATGGTTCCGCGCGTCTTTTTCACTTCCTTGAGCGAAAGCGCCGGACGAATAAAGCGCCACAATTCCCAGACGATATACGGGAATGCAATCATCAATCCGGCGATAAAAGCGATTTTAAATGCTGAAACGAATTGACCCTGAAGCTGCAGGTTCTGGATCTGGACAGCAGGTGGTGCAATGCAAAGCCTGTCGTCGCCGAACCAATTCTTCCCAGCATCGCAAAGCACGCGGTAGGTGAAGAAATCAGGGCGGAAGGGTGCGAAAATGATGCCGTGCACCACTTCTTTGATGTATACGAATGCGAGCACGAAGCCCACAGCGATACTCAGGAATGCGCGGATGATATGTTTGCGAAGTTCATCTACATGATCGAAGAACGACATGTTCTTCTCATGCGGGAAATCGCGGACTTCGGTTTCGTCTTGTTCCTGGTCGAGCGGCATGGTTCAGGCTCATTTCATCAGCATGCCACCACAAACGGAAATCGTTTGTCCGGTAACGTATGTGCTGAGATCGCTGGCAAGGAACACGCATACATTGGCCACATCATCCGGTGAGCCTGAGCGTTTCAGTGGGATATTCTCAATCCAACCCTTCTTCACTTGCTCATCGAGTTTTTCGGTCATCTCTGTTTCGATGAAACCGGGCGCTACCACATTGCAGCGGATATTCCTCGAACCGAGTTCTTGAGCTATACTCTTGGAAAATCCAATCAATCCGGCCTTGGATGCGGCATAATTGGCCTGGCCTGCATTACCGTCAACTCCGACAACGGAAGACATATTGATGATGGAACCGCTGCGATTCCCTAGGAAATGACGCAAAAAAGCTTTAGTAAGATTGAAGGCAGACTTCAGATTAACGCGGATTACTTCATCCCATTGATCTTCCGTCATACGCATCAGCAGGTTATCGCGGGTGATACCGGCGTTGTTTACCAGAATATCTACTTTGCCAAACTCGGCAATAACGGCAGTTGCAAGTGCTTCCGAAGCAGCAAAATCGGCCGCGTCAGATTGCCAGCCGCGCACTTTTACACCGAATTCAGATTCCAGCTCTTGTTGTAAGCGCACGGCGGCTTCTGCGGAGGCAGCATACGTGAACGCGATATTGGCACCTTCAGCCGCAAAGCGACGTGCAAGTCCTTTGCCAATTCCGCGGGTTGCCCCGGTAATCAATGCGGTTTTTCCCTGTAGCAGCATGGTCGGCAAATATAGTCCAAGCCCACGCGCCTGCACAACAAACAAACAGCCCCGATGCGAATGAACACATCGGGGCTGAAAGCGTGATTCTATGCGTGCGGAAGCTTATTGCTTCACAAAGCGCTGGGTCTGCACACGCAGGCCATCGCTGTAGCTCAGCAGGTACATGCCGGCGCTCAGGTGTGAAACCTGGATGCGCTGAACCTGACCAGCCTGGAAGCTTCCATATACCTTGCCATTGATATCGCTCAGGGTGATAGCACCTTTGGCGTTCTCGGGCAGACGCAGATTTACTACGTCGCTGGCGGGGTTAGGATAGATAGAGAAAGGAACAACTGCAGCTGCAGCTACCTCACTGTTGTTTTCAACACGACCGGCAGTGGCATCGCCATCGGTGCCGCTCATCTCTTCACCGGCAATTACACGGTTCGGAGCAGGATTGTCAACGCCGAGGGTTAAGTTATTGGTACCGCTGTTCATGGTGCTGCTGCTCTGCACGAAGCCTGAAGCAGCTCCGCCACTGGGACCCCAGTTGGTCCAGGCACTGCCAGTCCAACGGGCTACGCGGGTATTGGCATCCGAGAAGGAACTGCCATTGGTGGAAAGCGACACATTGGTGTTACCAGAACCTGCGATGTTCAGCACAGCATTCACCCGAACAGTCCAGTAGCCGGCTGTGGAAACGTCGTCAAGCGGACTATTTACCGTTGCACCGAAAGTGGTTTTGGGGTCGCTGGCGAAATACTCCACATCCCAGCTGTTCACAATGCTGGTATTGCGCAGACGCGCAGGGCGGTAATTGCTTCCTTTACCAACTGGGAAAAGAATTCCACCCGACCAGTTGTTGATGGCTCCCACACGACGCAGTTTTCCATCTACAAATGAAGAAGACGAACCACCGCTGATGGCCCCGTTTCCAAGTACAATCAGACGGTTGGATCCGGTAACAATGTTACCGGAAGCAAGTTCCAGTGCATTCACCTGAACTTCTGAATTCAAGGTAACTTTTCCGGCAGACTTGTCGATGCGAACACCATTGTCCATTTCGGTATTTACTGCCAGACTTACCACTTGATCCGCACTTCCGGTGAAGATAACTTTCTGCGCCTTCACACCAAGCAGCAGTGAGGTTGCCGAAGATGTATAATCACCTTCAACCACCAGGTGAACATTCGCCATACGCGCACCGCTGTTGCTTGCGAAGAAATCGTTCTCAACCCAAAGCGTGTCTGAAGTGGTGGCAGGAAGCAATCCCCAACCGGCAAGATCGTTCGAACCGATTTCAAAGTTATGAAAGCGCAGGGCGCGGTTGCCTTGGGTAAAGTTGGTGGTCGTGCTGCGGTTGTCCAGGATGAACGTGCAGGATTGCATATCCCATCCGGCGGCGCTGTTTACATCCCAAGAACCTGTGAAGGTCAGCTCGTCGTCGTCAGGACCGGTGAGGGTGCCGTTTGCACCAACAATCAGGCCTGGGCCGGTTGAGCTGTTGAGGGTAGCGTTACCTGAACCATCGAAGGCAAAATTGCCACTGATGATATTCACAATACCGCCGTTACTGCCGATAAGCTGGCTGCTGCCGCCTACGTTAACATTGGCAGCTACTGCTTTATCAACGAGGATATCAAAGGTGCCATTGAGCACACCATCCGCATTGTAACTTCCGTTGCCGTTGCCGCGGAAAACGATGCGCATATTGTTGTTGGTGCCAAGGTTATTGGTCATAGCGCTGCCAACTGTGAAGTCGCCAGTTACCAAAAGCACATCGCCGCTGCCACCGTCGCGCCAATCGCCTTCTACCAGTTCGATATTGCTGGCACTGATGGTGTCATTGTTTCCGGTAGGAATCAAATCGTAAGGGTTTTCGCCATTTGAAGAAGGCATATTCACCACAACGTTGTTGAAAGTCTTGGCTCCGCCGGTGAAATCGGTTTCAGTGTTACCGGTGTTGCGACCAAAAGTGAAGGTGCTGCCCTGGGGAGCAATTGTTCCGCCAACGGTGAGTGCTGCTCCGTTAAAGGTAAAATTCTCGCTGGCAGGAAGCGTCAGCAAACCACCGGTGTTTACGGTGATTGACTGGCTGTGAACCACGTCTTCGTCGTCGGTACAGGAAAGTTCTGCGCCATTGGCTACTACCGAGGCGAAATCCAGGCGTACATCTGTGTTGGTACCAGCCCAGGCGATAGTTTTACCTCCATCGAAGTAATTCACTGAAGTACCTGCAGGATCCTGTTGAAACGACATAATCAGGTCTTTGGTAGCATTGCCAACAAAACGGAAAGTGGCTTGTGAAGGGGCATTACCTGCTCCACGGAATTCAAGTGAATCCAGGATTTTCACAGTCGCAGCTGTTCCACCGCCACCGCTCCATGAACCGGAGAATACAGTCAGGCGGTTCAATACGATAGCAGTATCACTGCCCGCCAGTTGCAGGGCGTTTGTCGCACCTGTCATGTTCACAACAACGTTATAGAAAGAACAAGCGCCATTGTTCTGGCCACTGCCTGTGCTCAGTTCCAGCGCGGCACTGGCTGAGGCAGTAAAAGAAACAGTACCTTCCTTGTGGTCAAAAGTTGAACGCTTGTGCTTCAAGAATCCACCGGCAGTATTGATCACGAGAAAGCCTCTTTCAGGCGCCTTGCACTGACCGTAATCAGCGATTTCCATGATACCACAGTTTACCGTTGAACGTGCCCTGGCCTGAAAATAGCCGGCACCGTCACACAGAATCCTGTTGTAAACATTCAGCGTTGAAACTGCGTTTGAGAAGAAAGGACCATTATCAGAAACGGTAATGTTGTCGCAATTCATCACACCGGCGCCGTTGTTGCGCAGGAAACCGCGGGTACCGATGATTGTAACGTTGCGGGCGTCGAGGGTCACACCGCTGTTTACTATTACACGACCACCGTAATTCTTGCGCAAGGTGATGTCGCGGCAAGTGGTATTGACATTCATAAAGCAAAACTTCGCAGATGCGTTATTGAACAATACGTTGTCGTTGCAGTCTGGCAATGAATCGCCTGACCAGTTGGCCGCTTCCGACCAGTTTTCGGTAGTTCCACCGCCGTCCCATGTGCGGGTTTCAGTGGCTGTCAGGGCACAGTCCGTCCATTGGGCCTGTGCTGCCGTGGCTGTAATCAGCCCCAGCATGAGGGTTGGGATAAATGTGTATTTTGTCATTTGCATTTGGATAATGATCCGCAAACCTATCTCCACTTTATGCCTAAATCAACTTTTAATATAAAAATTTTTTATAAAAACATGTAAACGAAATTAATTCTGAACGAGCGAGTATATTCTGCGCGTAAACCATTCACATACAAGTAGTAAACTTACTACTTACATACAAGTAGTAAACTTACTACACACGACAATGTTTTGAATCAAAAAGGCAACTTTATAATTCAATACAATCCCGAATCGTGCATTATAAATTCGTCATGAGAGTGTCAAAATCCCGATAGCTATCGGGGCGTGCATTTCCTGAACGAGGCAATGGCCCTTTTTGGTGAGAGAAGGTAATGCAGTTTGCGTCCGATTTCACAGGTATTTTGAACCGGAATAGAATTTCTACTGCACGATTTGGGGTAAGTAGACAACAAAAAAGCCCCGTCTTTTCGACGGGGCTTTTCCGATAATCTGGTTTGATTCTACCTTTCAATACTTGATTACACGCTGAGCGATGCGGTTTATGCCATCGGTGAAAGTCACCACATAAACACCTGCGCTCAGGTTGCTGAGGTTGGCTGAACGTACACCTGCGTCGAAGCTGGCGATGGTTTTGCCGTTGAGATCGCTTACGCTGATCACACCGCGGCTTGCGTTGCTTACACGGAAGCTCAGTTCACCAGCAAAAGGATTCGGGAATACCTCGAAAGAAAGCTTGCCGTTGGCAGTGTTGGCTACAGGAGCGTTCTGTACCTGACCAGTAGCCAGTTCGTTGCCGCTTACTACTTCGCCGTTCACGAGATTGATCGGGTTAACATTATCAACCGCAAGCGTAACAATGAAAGCGTCGTTGCCGTTCTGGGTGCCGTTGGTGCTGATCACAGCATCCGAAGTGAAGGTGCCGCCGAGGTTATCCCATGCGTTGCTTGCAAATTTGGCTACACGCAAGTCGCTGTTGTTCCAGGAACCTTTGCCTCCGTCAGAAATTTCGAAATAGCTCGCATTGGAAGGACCTGCTGCGCCACCTATAGTGCGGGTTGCAGTCCAGTAGCCATCGGTAGTCAGTGCATCGATGCCACCGTTCAGGGAAGGAGATGAACCAAGACCATTCGGGTCGCTGTCGATGAATTCAACTTCCCAGGCATTGGTGCTGCTAATGTTGTGCAGGGTAATGGGGCGGTACTTGGAACCTTTACCTACCGGGCACTTGAACTTGCTGGCAGCCCATACTGAAGGATGGTTGAGGTAAACCTTGCCATCTACGAAGGAGTTTGTGTTGCCACCGATAATACCATTACCACCTGCATTCGAAATGTGCATGAGCAACTTGTAAGCACCTGGCTGGATATTGCCATTCTTCAGGGTAAGGCGTTGGAAGTCGATGTCAGCACCGAGCTGAACGATGCCACCTGATTTGTTGATCATGAGGCCTTCGGTTTCGATCTGGCTGGAATTGCCAAGGGTAAATACCTGGGTGTTTCCGCCCGCAGCTACTACTAAATCGAGGGTCAGGATAGAAGAAGCACCGGTATTGATATCACCTTCAGATACGAGTACCACGTTGCGCAGATTGGCACCTGCGAGGTTGTGATTCAGGTCATTATTAACCCAGATGGTATCGTTGGAAGAAACATTCCAGGAAAGGATACGCGCGCTGTCGATGTTCAGGTTGTAGAAGAAGATCGCGTTGTTGTTCTGGTTGAACGAACGGTCGCTGGCACCTTGAATGGATACGGTGCCGGTGCGGGGGTTGAGCGCGCCGCGAACCGAAGTGGTCCAGGAACCTTGGATGATCAGTGTATTGGTTGCAGGAGCGGTGATCCTTCCACCGTTTACAGTAAAGTCGTGGCGGATGGTAGCCGGTACGTCTTCGTCGAACCGGAGGTCACCTTTGTTTACGATCACATTGCCGCTGGCGATCAGGATGGCGTTGGCAGTGCCTTTCCATACCTTTACCTGGTTGGCATTGGTGTGCATGTCAACATACAGGTTGAAGGTATTTACGGTTGGGTTTTCCGTGCCACTGTTCACGAACATGTCGGCCGTCTTGGTGCCACTAAACCAGAAATCACCGGCATGGCCATTGTTACCAAGGCCTACGAATTCGACCGTATCGAGGAGCTTAATGATGCCCTGGCGGAAATCGCCGTCAGTAAGAGTAAGACGGTTAGCAATAACCAAGGTATCAGTAAGGTCATTCCCAAAGAAGTTGTCGCTATTGCTGGTCGTAGTGTTGGTTTTGTTCAACACTACATTCCAAAGTTCGCATGATCCAGCAGTCTGGCCTGTGCCAGAACTAACGTGGAAGCTTTGTGCATCATCACCGTTGATAAACAGGGTGCTTTTGCGGTGGTCATAGGTTGAAACCTTGTGCTTAGAGAAGTTTCCGCTGAGGAAGATTCTTCCTTCCTGAGGGCCTTTGAACTGAGAATAAGCACCAACGATGATGGCACCTACGTTCATCGTCGACTTGAAACGGGTCTGGAAATAACCGCCTGAAGGGAGGTTCAGTGTACCAGTGATTGTAATTCCGCTTGAACTGGAAGCATTCACCAAACCGTTGTTGGTAACTGTCAGGTTGCGCATGGTGGATACACCGGATTCAACATTGAAAACCAGAAGTGTACCGTTCACATTCACGTCGCGGGCGGTAAGGGTGGTTCCGGTGCCTTCCACATAGATGCGGCCTTTGTAAGTATTAATTACATTGAAGTCGCGCACAGTAACGCTGGAAGGAATCCGGCAATCCTTGGTGCCGGAGCCGAATGAAATGTCATCGTCGCAATCCGGAACGGTGTTCGACACCCAATTGTTGGCATCGAAGAAACTTTCGGTGGTTCCACCTCCATCCCACGATTGAGGGGTGTTGACATTGTCGCCACATTGGGCGAAAACATCCGTGGAAGCAGCAGACCATAAGGCAGCCACTGCGAGGGCAATAAGGGTTTTGTTTTTCATGATAGTAAGAATTGGGTAGCAATACTATGCCAAAAACCTTATTTTATTACTTAGTACTACCAAAATATTCTCCAAATCATACTAATTATGATTTTTATCATCCCAACTAAAAGCAACAAACCCAGCTAAAGCGGGGTTTGTTGCTTTACTGCTGGTGAGAAGGTCAGTTGCGGATTACCCGCTGAGCATTACGGTTGACACCGTCGCTGTGCGTGGCGAAGTATACGCCGGCAGCAAGATGGCTCACCGAGATGCTGCGCAGTTCAGCCACATTGCAGATGCCGATTACCTTGCTGCTCATGTCGGAAAGGGTAAC
>CANHTS010000085.1 GCA_947463435.1 Flavobacteriales bacterium
ATTTACGCGAACTGAGCCTGTTGCTTGGTGAGAATGGCCTTTCGTCAGCACCTGAAGATTTGCGAAGTGCAGCGAGCGACTACACTGAGGATCTTGAGTTTCTGCCTGTTGCGGTTGCCTATCCTGCCACAGCAGCTGAAGTAGCCACTGTGTTGGCCTTCTGCAATGCGCGCAATTTCGCCGTTACACCGCGTGGCGCGGGAACCGGACTCAGCGGCGGCTCCCTGCCGGTATTCGGAGGAATCAGTTTGCATACCTCACGGCTCAACCGCATTTTGCATATCGACAAAGAAAATTTCCAGGCCACGGTTGAACCTGGGGTAATTAATGAGGTGTTCAAGCAAGCCGTAGAAGCGGAGGGTTTGTATTATCCGCCCGATCCGGCCAGTCGCGGTTCATGTTTTCTCGGTGGAAACATCGCCCACAGCAGCGGAGGTCCCCGCGCTGTGAAGTACGGCACCACGCGCGACTACGTGCTGAACCTTCAGGTGGCATTGCCGGGCGGTGAGCTGATCTGGACTGGCGCCAATACCGTCAAGAACAGCACCGGATACAACCTTACCCAGCTGATGGTCGGAAGTGAAGGTACCCTGGGCATCGTAACCAAGATCGTCTTCAAGCTTATCGCCCTGCCATCGCAACGCCTCTTGTTGCTGGCACCATTCGCTGATCCGATTGCCGCCTGCCGCGCAGTCAACCAGATTCTCCTGAGCGGGATTGTACCGGCAGCGCTCGAATTGATGGAGCGTTCGGGCGTCGAGATGTCTATGCGCGCCACGCGGACGTCTTTCCCCTTGGCCGATGGCGCCGACACCTTCCTGATGATTGAGTTGGATGGCGACGACCAAGGGTTGCTCCAGACCCAGGCCGAACAGATCTTGCCGGTTTTGGAAGAGGCAGGCGCCATCGATGTGATGATGGCCGACACTGCCGCTCTTGCCGAACAATGGTGGAAAGTACGCCGCAGCATTGGTGAAGCCGTAAAAAGTGAAAGTATTTATAAGGAGGAAGACACCGTGGTGCCGCGCGCAGCCTTGCCTGACCTAATGGCCGCTGTGAAGCGCATAGGCGAGGCCTATGGGTTCAGGTCGGTTTGTTACGGACATGCAGGCGATGGGAACCTCCACGTAAACATACTCCGCGATCAGCTGTCTGACCAGGAATGGAACCAGGAAGTGCCCAAAGCGATCCGCGAATTATTTGGTGTCTGCAAAGACCTGGGAGGAACCATCAGCGGAGAACACGGCATCGGGCTCGTCCAGGCACCTTACCTCGATATCGTATTCCAACCGATACATTTCCAGCTTATGCGGGGCATCAAGCAGGTGTTCGACCCCAACGGAATCCTGAATCCCGGGAAGTGGGTCGAAAAGGCCGGTTGAGTGCTTCCTTTCTCTGAACCAGAGTTTGAAATGTGTATATCTTGAGCAAAAAGTAACACAATAATAGAATACTTAGATTCGATGACTAAAACTATGATATAAGGCCTTAAAACGGCAATTTATTTAGTTTTGATTAAGATACAGGATATAATCAAGAATAATTATTTATTCATTTTCCGTAAGAATACACCTTATCCACATGGTGTGGATAACAGTAATTCGGGGGATTGTTCAGACTTTTGAGCCGAACAATATTCAAAAAATGAGAAAACGTATCCTGATGATGACCGCTTTGGCGGGAATGAGTATGTCGGCCTTCGGTCAGTGTGCCAACAACGGAACCACTGCCCATACCTGGACAGGGCTCGGAAGCACGGAGAGCATGTTGGATGCTGGCAACTGGTCCACCAGCACCGTACCCGACTGCGACGATGATGTGACGTTCAATGCCGGTACCAAGGATGCCCGCATCCCGGCTTCCTGGGAAGTGCGAAATATTCTGGTTACCAATGGCTACAAGGGGAAAATCAGTGTAGAGAACAGCGGTACCGTGCTCAAGGCCGCCAGTATCGATCTCACTGGAACCTATTTCAATTTTCTGGCTGCCAGCGGGCATTCAGTAATTGGCGATGTGACGATTGCCGGCAACGGCTTCTTCAACGCATCGAGCACAACCGGCATCACCATAACCGGGGAACTGCACGTGTCCTTGGCGGGGTATTTTTCTGTTCGTTCATTGGCCGTTATCCAATTGGGTGATGTGTTGCTCGACGCCTACAGCCAGTTCAAATCGCCAGAGACCGGTCGTGTCAATATCAGTGGGCACATGACCGCTCATCGCCAGGCTACTTTCGATCACCGCTTTTGCACCTTTGCTTTCGTGGGCAGCGGCTTGCAGAACTATCACTTCAGCCCCGGGTCTGGTGCCCTTGGCTCCAACGGGGCTTGCCAATTCTGGAATGTTGAGTTGAATAAACAGAACCAAACCGCTGCGGGCGACGACGATATCGCGGGAACGGATGCCACCGATACAATGGTGGTGTTGAACAAGCTGACGCTTACAGACGGCGACTTCCGTTCGGGTGCTGGCCTCAAAATCCAGGATACCCTGAACTTGGTAGGTGCAGGTGCACAAGGCCACAGCATTGCCTTCCAGATTACCGGCACCAAATCGCCCGATATCATTGCCAATAATGGCGCTACAGGAGCCGGTTCATCCTGGGAGATCCTGCTGAACATGCACGCTGCCACCGGTGCCGTCCGCGTTTGGAAAGGAAGTGCTTCTGCTATCGATCTCGGCAGCGGCCGTGTGACAGTACGCCGCGGACATTTGCGCTTCGATGAAGGTTGCGACGCCCGAATCGGGGGGGGCATCACGGTTGTCAATGGCGGACGCATTATCGCCCCTGCATCCAATATCCTTACACTTGGTGCTTCCTGGAACCTATCTGGACGCAATGCTTTCGATCCCCGGACCGGAACAGTGCGTATCAACGGAACCGGTTCATCCGACTGGAACCACAACAACAGTGCAGCCATCTTCAACAACCTCGTATTCGATGGTAGTGGTCAGACCTACAACTGGACCATCTCCACCAACGACAGCCTTTGGGTGCGCGGTACGCTCAGCCTCACCGACGGCAGCCCGCGCTCAGCCGTAGTGGTTTTCGAAGGCGATATTACCAGCGGCGCCTCCGCCGATCCACGCATGGATGCATTTGTAGCCGCAGGCACCGGAACCCAAACCATCACCCTGGGTCAGGTGGATCAGCTGCTCGCCGATAACCTCATGATCAATAAAACTACCGGCCATGTAAAGCTCGGAGCCGATATGAACCTGAACCGCCTTACCCTGAAACGCGGGAATATTGAGCCCCAGCTCCACAACCTCACCATGACGGCCAGCAATGCAGGCGGAAACGGGATTATCGGTGGTAATGTGAATAGCTTTATCAATGGCCCCGTGCGCCTGCAGATCACCTCTGGCTGGGCCGCCTCAAAATTCAGGATTCCCCTTGGCCGCGGTTCGAAGTTCCGCCCCATTACCATCCACAACAGCAGCGTTAACAATACCTGGCTGATTGAATTCATCGATGCAGACCCTGCAACCCTTGGCACAACCTACAACGGCGGCACCGATGCACTCACTGCCGATGGTTACTGGGTTGCCAACCGCACAGCCGGCGGAACCGGCATTTTATCTGCCGCATCTTATTTTGAAATCTCCGACGCAGGTCGTGTGAGCGGTTGGTTGAATGCACAACTGAAGGTAATGGAACTCAACGGTTCCAGCGCATGGGATAACCTGGGCGGAGTTTTCACTGATTTCGCAGTGATGAGCACCAACAATACCCGCCGTTCGAACGAAGACTTCATTGTAGCACTGGGTGTTGACAACGTGGCTCCTGCGGCACTCATCGACCGCGAACAGGTGAGCAGCAACGAAATCCAGACCCAGCGTAACGGGCAGTCTGTTGCAGCAGACAACAGCGGACGCTTCATCCAGTTCAGCGTGTATCCGAACCCTGTTTCAGACCAGCTGAACTTCCGTCTTAGCGGCGCAGACAAGGGGATGGTTTCTGTATCCGACTATAGCGGCCGTGTGCTGGCCAGCTACGACGTGGAGGAAACCCAGCTGATTCCTTTCAGCAACTATTCACCAGGGGTATACTTCGTGCGTTATTCTTACGGAAGCAAGTTGGTAACCCACCGCGTGATCAAAAACTAAACAGCGCAACAAATTGACTGAAAAGCCCTGCCATTCCGGTGGGGCTTTTTCATGTTGACGCTGTGCAAAACTCGGTTGGCTGCCCGGGCCTTCCCTTGTTTAGTTTTGTTTCATGGCCGATACCGTAAAATATACCGAAGACGAAATCAGAAGTCTGGACTGGAAGGAACATATCCGTCTCCGCCCGGGCATGTACATCGGTAAACTTGGCGACGGCACCAGCGCCGATGATGGTATCTACGTACTGGTAAAAGAAATCGTCGATAACAGCATCGACGAACACGTGATGGGCCATGGTAAGAAAATTGATATCCGCATCGAAGACCATAAAGTAACCGTTCGCGATTTCGGCCGCGGGATTCCCTTGGGCAAAGTGATCGATTGTGTGAGTAAAATCAATACCGGCGGTAAGTACGACAGCAAGGCCTTTCAGAAATCGGTGGGATTGAACGGTGTCGGTACCAAGGCGGTGAATGCACTCAGCCACAGCTTCACGGTGAAAAGTGTGCGCGAAGGCCGCACAAAGGTTGCCGAATTCAGCCGTGGTGAATTGGTGAACGACCATCCGGAAGCCGATACCAAAGAACCGAATGGAACGCTTATCAGCTTCGAACCGGATGAAAGCATTTTCAGGAATTACCGGTTCATCCCCGAGTATCTCGAAGAGCAAATCAGGAATTATACCTACCTCAACGCCGGACTGAGCATTCGCTACAACGGGCAGGAGTTCGTTTCCAAGCGTGGTCTGCTCGATTTGCTCGAACACAAGACCCACGGCGATGAATTGCTTTACCCGATTGTCCATGCCAAAGGCACCGATGTGGAAATCGCATTCTCGCACTCCAATGCATACGGAGAAGACTATTATTCCTTCGTAAACGGGCAGTACACCACGCAGGGCGGCACACACCTGGCAGGTTTTCGCGAAGCCTTTATCAAGACCATCCGCGAATTCTACAAGAAAGATTTTGATGCCACGGATATCCGGGGAAGCATTGTCGCCGCAGTGAGCATCCGGGTACAGGAACCGGTATTCGAAAGCCAGACCAAAACCAAACTTGGCAGTGCCGATATGGGCCCGAACGGTCCGAGTGTGAAGAGCGCCATTCTCGACTTCGTAAAAAAAGCGGTCGACGATTTCCTGCATAAAAACCCTGCAATAGCCGATGCGCTGCTGAAGAAAATCATGCAGAACGAACGCGAGCGCAAAGACATGGCCGGGGTGCAGAAACTGGCCCGTGAGCGCGCGAAAAAAGCAGCCGTTCACAACAAGAAACTGCGCGATTGCCGCGTACATTACACCGACTCCGGTAAAGAACTGCGCCAGGAAACTACTTTGTTCATCACGGAAGGCGATAGCGCCAGCGGCAGCATCACCAAGAGCCGGCACGTTGAAACCCAAGCCGTTTTTTCGCTGCGCGGTAAGCCCTTGAACTGCTACGGGTTGAAGAAGAAGGTGGTGTATGAAAACGAAGAATTCAATCTGCTCCAACACGCCCTCGATATCGAAGAGAGCATCGATAATCTGCGCTACAACCGCATTGTGATTGCCACCGATGCCGACGTCGATGGGATGCACATCCGCCTGCTGATGATGACGTTCTTCCTCCAGTTTTTCCCGGATCTTGTGCGCAACGGTCACTTATTCATCCTGCAGACACCGCTTTTTCGGGTCCGCAACCGCAAGGAGACCATTTACTGTTATAACCAAGACGAAAAGAACACAGCCATCCGCAAACTCGGCGGCAAACCTGAAATCACGCGCTTCAAGGGCTTGGGTGAAATTTCGCCCGAGGAGTTCGGCTTGTTTATCGGAGCCGATATGCGACTCGAACCCGTGCTCTTGCGCGATGCCAGCATCGAGAAGATTCTGACCTATTACATGGGCAAGAACACCCAGGAGCGGCAGGAGTTCATCATAGAAAACCTTCGGATGGAGAAGAACACCGAAGATGAAATGGGCATAGACGCCGCTTAAGTTTTTTTATTCAGGAGGGAAAATCACGGAAAACCGTGAGGTATGCCGCTTTTGTATACGGCTATTTTGCCTGTGTCCAATGCGCGGGTTGATGTAGGCTATTGCCCCGGTTTGTTTGGACTGGCGAACAGTTTTTATGTCGTGCATTGCAATGAGCAGGGGCTAATGCGAATTAGTCCCTGTTTTTTTTTGATGCCGTCCGATCGGATGCTTTCGCAGACTTTCCATTGCTTGACACAATTCCGACTTGAATATCCCAGAAAATAGGGAGGTTTATATCCCAGGTTGTCCATTCTCTTTGTGCCCAAGTGGAACTTTTATCTGTTTTCATGGTCGATGATCATCAATTGATGAGCGATGGGTTGCGGCAAGCCCTTGAAGCAGGCTCGCGTTTTCGTATCGATCGCACGTTTACCGATGGGCAACGACTGCTTGAAGTACTGAAATTTGAACGCCCGGAAATCATTATCAGCGATATCAGCATGCCAGGCGTCAATGGAATTGAACTGGCAAGAGAAGTTGCCAAGCGCTATCCTTCATTGAAGTTTGTTTTTTTGACCATGCATATCACAGCCGATGTTGTCAGACCGGCAATGCAAGCCGGCGCACAGGGTTATCTGCTCAAAGATTCCAGGGTTGCAGATGTGATCGATGCGCTTGAAACAGTAGCCAGCGGTGGTCGGTATATTTCGCCCAGGGCTGCCGCCTCTTTGCTTGATCCCGTTGAATCGAAAATTACGCTTACGCCCCGCGAGAAGGATGTTCTGGTACTGCTGGCCCGAGGTGCCACAACCAGGGATATAGCCGATACATTGATGCTGTCAACCAATACCATCGAATCGCATCGGCGTAACCTGCTGTCTAAAACCGGTGCAACCAACACCGCCGGACTGATTGTCTGGGCCGTAACTGAAGGTTACATCTTGCCCGGTTGGAAAATGCCATAAGGTGAGATTGGAATCCGCGATCTTTTGGGAATTCATCACCCATAGAAGCCAGCAAGTGGATCCGGGTATCTGTATAAATAATGATACGGCTTAGCCAGCCCTCAGCAGGCCGGATGAATGATTCATTACTGCCATCACAATGGGTGAACACGTCTGGAAAGGGAACCAAACTGTATCCGGTTTATACAATTGGTTTGAATAAAAAAACGCTGCAATCCGGTAGCCCGGATTTGGCCATGCAGCGTCGGCATTTACCCTGCAGGAAAAGTTGAGAAATACTGCCAGGATGCCATCGGTTCAGGTTTCCCGAATGAGGCTATGCCATTCTACGGGGCCTTGACCATGCGCGTTTTTGATGGAACAGACCTATTGAGTTATTTCACAGATATGGATACTATGAAATTAAGTGTTTTATTGCAACATGGTAGGGCGCTGAATGCTAAATTTCTTAACCCGACCTAACTCTGTAAGTAGATCCTTAATAAATAATGCGATATGAAAAATGAGAATAAAATTCCGAACGAAAGGCCGGAGCAAGCCAATGCAGATGCTGACGATTCGTGCATTTCTTTGTTCATGACGGGCAGCCAGCCCAACATGCATTTCCTGCTCCGGGTGAACAGCACGGACATCAACCATCCGGTTGCCTTTTCTATAACAGACGATGGAATACTCGTACGGAATGTAAGCGTTACTTTGGCCACCGGGCCAGGAGCGCACATGGATATTCCACTGAGCAGCTTCAAGCCGAATCACGCTTCTGCGCTCTGCCCGCTGAGTCAGGTTGAAGGCGCTGTTCTTTACCCCGATGAAGATGTGCTTACAGTTGAGTTCCCTGGCCAGGTAGTCTTGACCGCTTGTCAGCAGTTCAACGGTAACAGAGGTAAGAACATCCAATACAACAAAGCGATATGCCCAAAAAAGTTAAATCGAGTGTAAGCCCGGTTCATTCCGGTCGATTTGTGGTCGTGAAACACAGGCACCGCCTGGTGTATCTGTTTCTGTTAGCGGGTCTGTTTATAACCCAATGCAAACAGGAAGGTGCGAAATCAATCGAACAACATGCGCTAATCGACTCGCTTAACGATACTGCGTATGATCTGCTATTGGTTGACGCTGCAGGGTGTAAAACATACGCCTGGCGTGCACTTCAGGAGGCTAAAGCTGCCGGATACCTGGCCGGCGAGGCTCATGCCATGGGCTATCTCGGTCTGTATTATACGCACTACGGCCAGTTGGACAGCGCGCAATATATGATCAGAAAAGCCTTGGAAATCAAGCGTAAGTTGGGCGATAAGCGGAGTATTGCATTCTCTTTATCCAATTTAGGAGAAGTATACCAGGCAGCCGGTTTATTCAAAGAATCCGCGATAGCAGCTGATTCGGCACTCATGCTGCTGAGAGAATTGAAGGATACAACCTACATGCTGCGCGTCATGCAACAACGGGCAGTACTGGAACGTGATAAGGGAAATTGGCAGGAAGCAAAACGATTGTTTCATGCCAATATGGCATTGGCCGAAATATGGGGAGATCCGGAGGCATTGGCAACCTGTACCAAAAGTCTCGGCAGTATTTACGATGAAACAGGATCTTTTGATTCCGCTGTTTATTGGTGCAAGGAATCCGTGCGTTGGCACAACGAAATCGAAGATCCCACCTCTGCTATGACGCTATGGATGAACATGTCGCGCATGTATATGGATAAAGGTAAGTTTCCAGAGGCCAGAGAGGCCATGGCAAAGGCCTTACCTTTCTATCATTCCGGCGCAGGTGTACTTTTGGATAGCCTGTCCATGCAACACAATATGCTGTTGTTGGAACTCAGAACACAATGCGATTCTGCTCTTGTTGAACAGTTACTGGATTACCTGGATGCAGAAAAGAAGTATTACCTGACTAACGCCGCCAACGAGATGGCACAACTTGAAGCAGCATACCAGCTTCAGGCCCGGCAGGAACAGAACCGTTTGCTGCAGGAAGAGAACAAGGAACGCGGCTATATGCTGGCTGCTGCGGGAGTCCTGACTTTTCTGGTAAGCCTTATATTCTGGCTCTATTTTGTTAATACCCGCAACAAGCAACGCCTTGTTGAAAATGAAATCATGATGAAAGATGCAGCGATTGAAAAAATGATGCAAGACCATGAACTAGATGCCGTAAATGCAGCACTCTCAGGACAGGATGAAGAAAGAGGCAGAATCGCGCAGGAATTACACGATCGGCTTGGGCATATTCTTTCTGTCGCCAAATTGAACTTCTCTACCTTGCAGGAAGGGCTCCAGAAGTTAGAGCAAAGCAATCAACAGAGTTATCATCAGGTTGCACGCATGCTCGACGAAGCGGCTGATGAGGTGCGCAGGATCAGTCACGATCTGTATGGAAGCAGCGTCGTAAACTTCGGTATTACAACCGCTTTGCATCAACTGGCAGATGCGGTGTCTGCCAGCAATAACCTGACGGTGCAATTCCATGCCTTCAGCGTGCCTCCGGATATCCATCCGGAAATCCAAATGAATCTTTACCGGATTGCAGGTGAG
>CANHTS010000086.1 GCA_947463435.1 Flavobacteriales bacterium
CATGGAAGCGGCAAGGCCATTGAGCAGGGATGCGATGAAGTTCCCGCGGGTCAGGTAAAACGCAACCGTGACGCCCAGACTGATAAATGCCCCGGCTATGAACAACATGCGGATGAATCTTTTCATGTCGCGCTGCAAGCGGGTGGGCATTTTGTCGATGGACTGCAGCGACGCACCTATTTCCCCGAACCGCGTCTGCAGGCCGGTTGCCGTTGCGATGGCACGGCCACTGCCGGCAACAACCATGGTGCCGGAATACAAGCGGGACAGGTCAGTTGAAGTCTCATCTTTGCGCACAGAGGCCGACTCACCGGTCAGCAGGGCTTCGTCTACCATCAGGTTCCGACTTTCGAGTAACCGCGCATCGGCCGGCACACGATCGCCTTCAAGCAGGATGAGCAAGTCACCGGGCACCACTTCACGACCGGGAATGCGTATTTCCATTCCATCGCGCACCACCAAGGCCCTTGGAGCCGAGAGGCGGCGCAAGGCTTCCAGGGATTTCTCGGTTTTACGGTGTTGAAAAAACGTGATGAAGAGGATGACCAGCACCCATCCCATGAGTATGGCGCCTTCCCGGTAATCGCCCAGCACCCAGTAAAGACTTCCGCAGGCCAACAGCAGCAGGAACATCGGTTCCTGCACACCTTCCCAGGCAATGCGTATGAAACTTTTCGGTCTGGCAGACGGAAGTTCGTTAAATCCGAAACGGTGTAGCCGTTGCGCCGCTTCTTCGCTGCGCAGGCCCTCGGGCGGTGGAATCAAATCTGAATCGGACAATGACAATGCTTCAGGGATGGCATACAAAGATGGTAAAAACAAACTCCGGATGAGATACACCAACCGATAAACGGCCTATCCGGCAATAGACGAGATCTGCTATTTGCAGGCGAGAATCAGCGGCCCTTATCCGCGTTGTTTTCGGCAGCCAGCAGCTGCAACACTTTCGGATCCAGCTTCTGGTTGAATTTCTGATGCCGGGGCAGGAAGGGGCAATGCCGGCATCCGCTGCCGCAACAATGCCCACGGCGGATATGGTAGCGCTCAGTAAACACCACACGCCCGTTCTCGTTGTATGAATCCCCTTCCTTCACGGCGCAAAGATAGGCTTGTGTCATCCTTTGCTCAATTCCGACCATGCGCCTGCACGAGGCAGGCCGGTGCAGGCTTATATTCGCGCCCTTTCATGCGTTTCACCCTGCTTTTCTTCTTTGCCATCATGGCCTCTGCCCTTTTACAGGCCCAGACCAATGATGTACGCGGCGTGGTTTTCGACAGCGAATCCGGGGCGCCGATTACCGGTGTACAGGTCAACCTGCTGAACTCCAAATACACCGGCCTCACCGACGGCGATGGCTTCTTCAACTTCACTGCTGTGCCTCCAGGTAGGTATACCATCGGTTTCTACCACCCCGATTTCGACAGCCTCAGCGCCAATATCCAGGTGGAAGCCGGTAAAAACCTTCGCCAAAACTTCTATATGAAGAAGAAGGTAGTGGAACTGCAGACCCAGGTGATCCGCACCCGCAACCAGCGCCGCAACCGAGAAGTGCTCATTGGCGTCACAACCCTCACCCCCAAGGAAATTGGCCGGCTGCCCAGTGTGGGCGGCGAACCCGATCTCATCCAGTACCTGCAGGTATTGCCGGGCGTGGTATTCAGCGGCGACCAGGGCGGTCAGCTCTATATCCGCGGTGGCTCACCTGTGATGAATAAGGTGCTGCTCGACGGCATGACCATATACAATCCCTTTCACAGCATCGGTTTGTTCTCCGTTTTTGAAACCGACCTGATCAAGAGCACCGATGTGTACTCCGCCGGCTTTAACGCCGAATACGGCGGCCGCATTTCCGCGATTGTGGATGTAAAGACCCGCGACGGCGACCTGACCCGCTTTCGCGGCAAGGTGGCCGTGAATCCCTTTACCAGCAAAGTGTTGCTCGAAGGCCCGATCAAGAAATTCAAGCAAGGTCAGGGCAGCAGCTCTTACGCGCTCTCCTACCGCAACTCTTACCTGCGCCAAAGCTCGAAGCTACTGTATCAATACGCCGACCCAGACAAATTGCCCTACACATTCGGCGATTTATATGGCAAGATGAGCTTCAACGGCTCCACGGGCAGCTACCTCAAGCTGTTCGGTTTCCGTTTCCAGGACAGGGTAGCCTTTCCCGGAACGACCGAATACAACTGGCGCAGCAATGGCTTCGGAACGAAGTTCATGATTGTTCCGGATGAGTCGAAAACCCGGATCGACGGCTTCCTGACTTACAGTGATTACCTGGTGCGGCAGATTGAAGCCGACCAGAAACCGCGCAGCTCGGGCATCAGTGGCTTCAATGTCGGCCTGAACTTCAGCTATCCCAACGGCAAGAATGAATTCCGCTACGGCGCTGAAATCAATGGCTTCCGTACCGACTTCGAGATTTACAATCCGAACGGGCGCTATATCACCCAGTTTGAAAACACCACCGAAATCGGAGGTTATACTTTTTACCGCGTAGTGAAAGGCCGTTGGATTCTGCAACCCGGATTCCGCGGCATGTTCTACGCTTCGCTCGGCAATTCGAGCCTGGAGCCCCGGCTTTCTGCGAAGTACAATATCAGCAAGAAGCTCAGCCTGAAAATGGCTGCCGGCGTGTACAGCCAGAACCTGATGTCGGCCGTAAGCGACCGCGATGTGGTGAACCTTTTCTATGGTTTCCTTTCCGGTCCGGACAACCTGCCGAACAATTTTAACGGGCAGGAACTGCAGCACAGGCTCCAGAAAGCCAATCACTTCGTCGGCGGTCTGGAGTGGGATGTGGCCGAGGGGCATAACATCATGATCGAGGCGTATCTGAAAGACTTCACCCAGATCACCAATATCAACCGCGACAAGTTGTTTGACGACGATCTCCGCAACCAGGACAAGCCGGTGCGCCTCCGCCAGGATTACATTGTGGAGACGGGTCAGGCCAGCGGTGCCGACTTCCGCTACAAATACGAAATGGGGCGTTGGTACCTGTGGGCGGTTTACTCGCTCACCTTTGTCAACCGTTTCGATGGCAACATCACATACAATCCTGTTTTCGACCGCCGCCACAACGTCAACCTTATGGGTTCGGTGACGCTTGACAAGAAGCAAAGTACGATGTTCACTGTGCGTTGGAACTACGGCAGTGGTTTCCCCTTTACCCAGACCCAAGGCTTTTATGAAAAGCTTACGTTCTCGCGCGGCATTTCATCCAACTACACCTCGACCAACGGCGATTTGGGTATTCACTACGGTCCGATCAACCAGGGCCGCCTTCCCTCCTACCACCGCCTGGATGCGACGCTGCAGAAGAAATGGAAACGTCCGATGGGCCGTGAACTGCAGGCCACTTTCACCTGCACGAACATGTACAACCGCGACAATATCTTCTATTTCGACCGGTTGCGTTTCCGCCGCGTAGATCAGTTGCCGATCCTGCCGGCGATTGGCCTGAACTACAGCTTCTGATCCGGAGTCTTCAGCGCTTCAGGTTCGCTTCGTACAGGCGAATCCAATCTTCCGGTTTCATCTTCCGCACCAATTCCGCCAACAAGGGAAATGGAATGTTTTCCTCCTTCTTGAAACGGATGCAACTTTTTCCCATATCCAGCTTGGTTTTGCAGTACTTCGGATATTCTCCGACAAACCAATCCAGCAAGGCATGGTCGGCATACAGCCCCATGTGGTAAAAAGAGATGCTGTTCTTCTGTGATGCGAGTCCCATAAAGGGCAAGGGCTGCTTCGGATCGCAGTGGTAACCGGCAGGATACAGGCTATGGGGAACAACATAACCCAGCATGCCGTAACCTACACCGGCTTCAAAACCCTGGGGCAGGTTTTCCATGATCAGGTCGTGCAGGCGCCGCATGACGGCCTTCCGCTCTTCGGGCACGCTTTCGAGGTAAGCTTCCGGGGTCGATGCTTCTATGCGCATGGTTCAAAAATAATTCATTGCGGGTTGATGCACGCCTGTAGCGCTCAACGCGGACTTCCGATGAAGGGATCCTCCTTGCGTGACCGGCATGTTGGCGGTGTGGGCGCTTTCAACTCATGGCTCGAACTGCAAGGAATACAAATCGGCGTCGTGCATAATAAAGCGCAATCTGATGGGCTTGTCCTGGAGTTCAGACAATTGTGGGAAGCGTTCCCAATACACGCGACGGTCGGTTTCGTTGCCAATGAGCGGATTGCAATCTTTTGCGCTGAAATACTTGATCGGCTTGCCTGCCGCATCCTGCACCTCGACGCGGATGGAACCGGCCGCGCTGGTGGTATAATTCAGGCTGAGCTGTGCGCCGGTGAAGGTGAAAAATGGCGTCACAAATTCACCGCCTTCGTAAGGTGCCTGCACGGAGGCCAGTCCGTCTGTGCGCCAGGTGTAACGCCGGAGGTGGTTACCGGGTTGGGCGTATTCCTGTACCACATACAACGACATTTCACCCGGGCCTGTTTCGACGATGTTCAGGGCCGGGAAATTGGAACGCGAGATCCAGTTGCGGTAGCCGATGCCCGGCCGGAGGATGGAACTCATGAACGTGCGGTCCATGCTGTCGCCGCCGCGCGTCGTCATCAACACCACATCCGAAATACCGTCGATACCGCCCCTGCGGTACATGGGCTCCACGCCAAGGCGCTCGGCTTCGCCGGCAGGCAAGACCACGCGTTCGGTAACCAATCGGGCTGCGGTGGAGATGTAAATCTGCGGAGCCCGGAAATAGGGCGCGGTCTGACTGATATAGATATGTTCTTCGGGCGTATTGCCGAAACGGATCATTTCCTTGGGTGTCCAGTTGATGAAATCAACAGAGGTACTGCGCGCTACCGTACGGAACCCTTCAAATGCGCCTTTGGTCCATTCCCGGAAATAGCACACATAAACCTGCTCCGATTCAGACCAGAATGTAACGTTCTGCGAATCGAACATGGACCCGGTAAGCACCGGCTTGTCTTGAAGACGTGTCCACTTCTTGCCGTCTGCGGATACATAAGCAAAGAGTCCGTGTCGCAATCCGCCTAGTGCCTTGTAGCGCTGAGCCGCCGGTACACCGGGCCGGTTATCGTAAAACGGACTAAAATTATGTACCACATGGTCACGGTTTTCATTGGTCATGACCACATTGTTCTTCTTGCTGCCATTCACCTCATGAAACCCGAGTATCGGCTTGACCCAGTTGATGCCATCGCGCGATTCGGCGTAAGATGTAACCTGGAAACTGTAGTCGTCGATGCCGCTGTAACCGGCGCGATAATATAACAGATAGAGGGAATCGCGGTGGATGACCGTGGCATAGGTGCATTGGGTTCCTTCCTTCAGCATACCTTCGTTGAACTGCAGCACGATGCCGCGGTCTGCCGGCTCATGCAATACCATTCGGCATCCGGAAAGTGAATCCACAAACCAGCGATCGGTAAAGAGCTGGCGCTCACTTCCGATGGTTTTAATCAATTGGGCCTGCGCGAGCATCCAT
Organism: Flavobacteriales bacterium; assembly: GCA_947463435.1. GTDB lineage: Bacteria > Bacteroidota > Bacteroidia > NS11-12g > UBA955 > REEB481. The sequence continues at coordinate 5,482 of CANHTS010000086.1, forward strand.
CCACCGGCAAGCCAGAGCATGCTTAATAAAAATCCTTTCTTCATCCGGCAGTCAAAAGGCAAAAGTAATGCCACAGGCAAGGTGGAAAGGTGCAGGGATGCGCTCCGGGCTGTAAACTTGCAGTATGACCCGACGCGTCTTGTTTGGACTATTGCTGAGCCTGTCTGCAGCAGCCTGTGGCAAAAAAGGTGGTGAGGAAACTGCCGGCCGTATGTTTCAGCTGATGCCGGCCGCCGAAACCGGTGTTGCCTTCGTGAATGAACTCACCGAAAGCGACAGCATGAACCAGCTGATTTACAACTACGCTTATAATGGTGGCGGTGTTGCAGCCGGCGACCTGAACAACGATGGCCTCGACGATCTGATCTTCACCGGCAATACCAGTCCGTCCAAAGTATATTTCAACCAGGGTGAATTCAAGTTCAAAGAAGTCACCCAAGCTTCCGGCATCAACCCAAGTGGTTGGTGCTCAGGGGTGAACATGGTCGATTTGAACAACGACGGCTGGCTCGATGTCTATATCAGCCGCAGCGGTCCGGATAAGAACCCGTCGAATCGAGCCAACCTCCTGTATATCAACAACAAGAACGGAACCTTTACCGAACAGGCTGCCGCTTATGGCCTCGCCGACCAAGGCCATACCACGCAGGCTGCTTTCTTCGATATGGACAACGACGGGGACCTCGACTGCTTCGTAGCCAACCATGCCCTGCCTTTCTTTAAGAGCATGGACGTGACCTACAGCCGCTCCATGATGCAGGACGCATGGAACAGCCAGCGCATGTATGAGAACCGGGATGGAAAATTCGTCGACATCAGCAAAGCGGCAGGCATGGATGCCATGGGGTACGGCCTCAGCGCCACTCCCGGCGATTTCAACCGCGATGGCCTGGTCGATTTGTACGTCTGCAACGACTATTTCATCCCTGATTTCTTCTACCTGAACCTTGGCAACGGCAAATTCCGCGAAGCCCTGGGCGATTACTTCAAGCATACCAGCCTCTTCAGCATGGGCAGCGATGCCGCCGATTATAACAACGACGGCTGGACAGATCTTTTCACCTGCGACATGCTGCCCACCGATCCGCGCCGTTATGCCTTACTGCAAGGCCCTCCCGGACTCGACAACTTCATGGTGGCACAACAGCATGGTTACGGTCCGCAGTTTATGCACAATGCCATGCAGACCAACCGCAGCGGCAAAGGATTCAGCGACCTGGCCTTCCTCACCGGCACGGCCAAGACCGACTGGAGCTGGAGCCCCCTCTTCGCCGACTTCGACAACGATGGCCGCAAGGATTTGTATGTGACCAACGGCTATCTGCGCGACGTGAACAACCTCGACTTCATCATGTATATGGGGCGCCTTCGGCAGAAGGAAAACCGTGGCCCCAACTTCCGCGAAATAGCCAACGAACTGCCCTACGAACGCCTCAGCAACTTCATGTACCGGAATACAGGCGATCTGTCTTTCCAGCTGCGCACCGATGAATGGGGGCTCAATCATCCGTCTTTCTCAGCCGGCAGCACCATTGCAGACCTCGACAACGATGGCCGGATGGATCTGGTGGTGAGCAATATCCAGGATACCTCCTTTATCTACCGCAACATTGGCAAGCAAGGCAATTGGCTGAAAGCTAAACTCAAGGGCAGTGGCAAAGCCAATAGCTTCGGTTTGGGCGCCAAACTCATCCTGGAAACCGACAGCGGAAGGCAGTTTCTGGAAGTCAATATGACCCGCGGTTACCAGGGCAGTGTAAGCGCCATACAGCATTTCGGGCTTGGTGGCGCTGCGGCTGTCAAATCGCTTACCGTGGTTTGGCCGGGCGGCAGCTTCCAGACCCTTGCCAATCCGGGCATCAATAAAACCATCGAACTCGACGCGGCACAAGCTTCCGGAAACTGGAGCTGGCCTGAAGAAAACCCCGGGTTCAGTTTCACTTCCAGTCCGGCTCCTGCCATGGTGCATAAGGAAGAAGATATTCCCGATTTCCGCCGCGAATTCCTCCTTCCCCATCGCCTTTCTCAGCTTGGACCCGGACTTTGTGCTGCCGATGTGAACGGCGACGGAATGGACGATGTTTTCGCCGGCAACGGACGCAATGGCGGCGGCGCCAAACTCTGGATGCAGCAGCCCGATGGCGGTTTCCGCGCTGCGGTTTCCAATCCCTGGGCTTCCATTCCAACCGATATCATGGGATGTCTTTTTGTGGATGCAGACAACGACGGCGACCATGACCTTTACGTAGTTCCCGGAGGCAGCGAATACGGCTGGCCCACCGATAAGTACAAGCACCGCTTTTATATCAACGACGGCAAAGGAAACTTCAGCGAAGACGCAAGCCGCATACCGGTTTGCGATGCCAGCGGCAGCTGTGTGGTGGCGGCCGATTACGACCTCGATGGCGATCAGGATCTTTTCGTCGGCGGGCGCATGGTTCCCGGTATGTATCCTGTGGCCGACAGCCGCAGCTATGTATTGCGGAACGACGGCGGGAAATTCGCCGATGTCACAGCCCAGCTATTCCCGGGCCTGCAGCGCCCTGGCATGGTGTGCGCAGCCGTATGGAGTGATTTCAATAACGATACGTACCCCGATCTGATTCTCAGCGGCGAGTGGATGCCTCCGGTGTTTCTGCAGAACAATGCAGGGCGCAGCTTTAGCGATCAGACACAAGCCTTTGGTATGCACGAACAAATCGGCTGGTTCAACAGCATCCTGCCAACCGATGCCGATAACGACGGCGATATGGATTATATCATCGGCAACAAGGGATGGAATAGCCAATACCGGGCAACACGAACGGAACCATTGGGTGTTTATTGGAGTGATTTCGATAACAATGGCCGTATCGATCTGCTGCTTACCTACAGTATAAATGGCCGTGAATATCCCATCAACTCTTATGACGAACTGGCTTTGCAGACGCCCGGTGTAATACGCCGCAAGTTCGTGCGCTATGGCGATTTTGCCGGAAAGCCGGTACAAGAAGTGTTTGAAGGCGGCATGTTGAAGACTTCCATGCACGCCAATCAGTTTGCCTCTCTCCTGCTGCGCAATAATGGAGGTAGTTTCAGTATCGAAACACTGCCGACCGAAGCACAAGCTGCACCGCTCTACGGAATGCTGAATCTGGATGTAAACGGCGATGGTGCCGAAGACATCATTTGCATTGGCAATCATTACACCACCCGCGTGGAATTCGGATACGACAATGCCCTGAACGGACTCGTATTGGTGAACGATGGCAGCGGCAGGTACAAGGCTGTCGATGGACGCGCCTGCGGATTCGTAGTGCCGGGGGATGGCAAGTCGCTGATTGCTTTTGGCGACAAAGAGCAAATCAAGCTATTGGCTGCAGAAAACAACGGCCCGCTTCGCGCTTTCAAACCAGCCCAGAGCTGGAAACGCGTAGCTGCACAAGCTGGTGAAACACATGCGATTATCGAGCTTAAAGGCGGAAAAAAGCGCAAAGTGGAACTTTTCCCCGGCCGCGGTTACCTGAGCCAGTCTGCTGCCCTGGTGCAAGGAGGCGAAACGGTTCAACGCATCGTGTTCTACAAGGGCGGACAGGTATCGCGTAGCGTCAACTGAGCCGGGGTATGGATCCGGAGCAGTATGCCAGGCAATTGCGCAAACCTGAAGGTGCAGATGCCCTGGCGACAACCTTGCGCATGGAGCAGCTCAACAGCCGTTTTTATACCCAGGCCACAACCTGGATTCCGGAAAGCGGAAACCTGACTTTGCTGGAGATCGGTCCCGGCAGTGGCGCCCACGCGCTGCCCTGGCTGAAGGAGAATCCGACTTTGCACTACCACGCGCTCGATTACAGCACGGATGTGCTGGCGATTTGTCAGGTAAGACTAAAGGAAAGAAGATCCCAAACCCGCTTCACAGCAGGCGATGCGCGCAATCCGGAGTTGTATGAACCGGATTCATGTGATGTTATCCTGAGCGTGAATACGATTTACTTCATGGACGATCTGGAGG
>CANHTS010000087.1 GCA_947463435.1 Flavobacteriales bacterium
TATCGCGCAGGTCGCAAACCAAGGTGTCGAGATTCTTCAGCGCCCGGAAATGCAAACTGACGCGCCCTTCGAGGCGCGAGGAAACAGCAGGATTCACCTTCAGCCGCAGGCGCTGGAAATGCATATCGTAACCGTAATCGATCCGGTTGAAATTGCGCAGCCTGAAACCCTGATCCCAGCGGCGGCCTTCCGATTTGATCAACTCTTCACCGGTAAGCAACTGTGCGCCTGCCTTGCCGGTAGACAACAGCATGACGGCCGTGGTAAGCATAATGAAGGTGATTGATTTGCGGGACCCGTGCATTTTTACAAAGGTAGGATGGATTCAATCGTACAACAGTCAAGCGCTGCAAGGGTTGTAAATTGCCTGCCATTTTTCCCCTGCATGGCATCGTTGAAAAAAATCCGCGTCAAGGAGAACCTGCACATTGTAATGTGGCTGTTCAAGGATTTCTGCTGGATCATGGACTTCAAGCCGATCGGCATGTTGATGATACTTCCAACGCTGATTCTGGCTTTGCACCTGAGCTGGCAATACCGGCACATGCGCAGCGAACTGTTCCACAACCTGGCAGTCACCTGCTGGATCATGGCCAATTCAGTGTGGATGACAGGCGAATTTTTCTTTGAAGATACCTGGAGGCCTGGCGCGATGGTTTTCTTCCTCATCGGCATCGCGCTGATTGTTTCTTTTTATGGATCGCGGTTGCTGCGCGGAGAAAAACTCCTCGGCAGCGATGCGGACTTAGAGGAATAATACGCGTTCGAGGCGCGCCACGCGCCCGGTTTCGTCGAGTATGCGCACGATGTAAACACCGCGGGCTACGAGCTGGGTGCCGAGCAGGTTTACGCTGCCTTTGAGGGCAATGCCATTCCAGATGCGGCGTCCGTTCATATCGGTCATGTCGAGCGTGTAGCGGTGCGATTTCAGTTGCTCTTCCGGAATCTCCACAGTAAGACGGCCTTCGCGGTTCGGGTTCGGGAAGATCTTGAAGGCTTCCACGATGGTATCCGAACTGATGGCAGCGGTATAAACCGCAGAACGGAATTGGGTGAGCACAAAGCGCATGATGCCGGTTTGTTTGGCGCTGAACATCACCTGGCAGGTATGCGAACTGTAATCCATGTAATTCTCCACCATGTCGGGTTCGTCTCCTGCGCCGGTATTGCAGGTGTTGCGGGTTTTGTTGCAGTCGAAGTTCGAGCGGCTGGAGGTGAGCGGCGTGTCGTCGATTCCATCGTCTACGCTGCAGCCGTTCACGCCGTTCGGCGGATCGCCCCAGGTATGGCGCAGGCCCAAGTAATGGCCCACTTCGTGCACGGCGGTGCGGCCGTCGCGGCTGGCAGCCAATGCCCCGCTGGCGGCAAATGGATTGTTGCGGCCCACGATTTTGTAATGCAATACGATGCCGTCGTGCTCGGGCGAAGGAACAAAGGAGCCGGGGTTCCAGTTGGGTGCATCAACCGGCGGATAGGCATAGCCAAGCAATGCATCAAGGTTGTTCACAGACAAGTCGCAAACCCAGATATTGAGGTATTTGGATGTGTTCCAGGCATCTACTCCACCGCGGCTGCTGAACTTCATGTCGTCGTTCAAACTAAAGCCGCCGTAGGTGCTGCGGGTTACGCGGACGCGGTTGATGCCGTTGGTCGGATTGCCCTGCGGGTCGCGGTCGGCAAACACAAACTGTATCCTGGTATCGATGGACCGCGAACGAAAAATTTCGCGGATGGTGGAAGTATCGGCGTTGCGCTTGCGGAAATCGCGGTTGAATACCTCCATCTGACTGATAATCAGCGAGTCGTGAAGGTTTTTTGCGTTGGTATTGTGCAGCACATGAAACACGACGGGGATGGTGAAAACGGTATCCGAACGCACCTGGCGCAGGGCAGCCTGGCGGTTTACCTGCTGCAATGCCTGGTTGTACAGTTCCTGTTGGCGCTGCATGATGCCGGGATATTGCTGTTCCAGATAATGCTGGTAAGCAGTATGCCCGCAAGGTTCAGGCTGTTGGGCCCGCAGTGCACCGGCAATGACGAGACCGGCGTACAAAGTAGTAATGAGTTTTTTCAACGGCTTATGGCTTCCTTATTACAAAGATAGGGAAGACCGTGTCAAAAGCCTGTCAGTCGCAGCTCAGGCGCCCTTGAAACCGGGCTTGCGTTTTTCGTTGAAAGCGGTGACGCCTTCGCGGTAGTCTTCGCTGCGGCCCGCGATTTCCTGACAATACGCTTCATAGTCGAGCATGGTGTCGAGGTCGCTGTGGCTGCTTTTGTTGAGCATCTTTTTCATCAGACCGATGGCCTTGGTGGGCGCAACGGCATAGTAATCGGTGAGTTTCTTCACCTCTTCATCGAGGTTTTCAGCCGGGCAAACGCGGTTGATCATGCCCCATTCAAGGGCCTGTTGTGCGCTTACTTTATTGCCCATGGTGGCGAGTTCGAAAGCGCGGGCTGTGCCTACCACGCGGGGCAGGAAATAGCTGGAGCCGCTGTCGAGCACCAGTCCGACATTTACAAAAACTTCTATGAGCGAGGCGTTTTCGGCAGCTACGATCATATCGCAGGCGAGGGCGAGCGAACATCCTGCGCCGGCAGCTACGCCGTTGAGGCGGCAGATGATGGGCTTGGGCATTTCGCGCATAGCCCGGATGATGGGATTGTATCGCTTATACAGCGAGTCGCTTAGGGAGCGGTTGGCTGCGCCGGCGATGGCTTTCAGATCCTGACCACTGCAAAAGGCTTTGCCGGCTCCGGTGAGCACTACCACCCGCACTTCCGGGTCGCGCGTGGCCAGCTTCAGCGCGTCCTGCAGTTCGTAACTCTGGGCGTCGTTGAAGGCATTGAATACGTCGGCGCGGTTAAGGGTGATCGTGGCTACGCCGTCTGTCTTTTGGTATAAAATGCAGGTGTATTCCATAGAATTGGGGGCGAAGATAAAGCATTAGGTCCGGGCAGGATGCCGAAGGTGGCAATGCCCGGTCAGGCTGTCGCAGCAGTATCGACCATGCCGTCGCGGAGGCGGATCACCTTGTGGGCGTGATGGGCGATTTCTTCTTCGTGCGTTACCACGATAATGGTATTGCCCTTGCGGTGGATTTCGTCGATGAGCTGCATGATTTCCGCTGTTGTTTTCGAATCCAGGTTACCCGTCGGTTCGTCGGCCAGCAGCAGCGAAGGCTTGTTCACCAGGGCGCGGGCGATGGCGACGCGTTGGCGCTGGCCTCCCGATAGTTCGTTGGGCCTGTGCGTGACGCGGTTGCCTAATCCTACTTCCTCCAAGGCCTGCCTGGCCCTTTCCAGCCTTTCTTTCTTGGATACGCCGGCATATACCAGCGGCAAGGCTACGTTTTCCAGTGCGGTAAGGCGCGGCAAGAGGTTGAAAGTCTGGAATACAAATCCGATTTCCTTGTTGCGGATGGCCGACAGCTCCTGGTCGTTCAATTGTCCAACCTCTGTTCCATTCAGCATATAACTGCCTTTGGTGGGCGTGTCGAGGCAGCCGAGAACATTCATGAGGGTCGATTTACCCGAGCCGCTGGGCCCCATCAGCGCGAGGAATTCGCCCTTCGGAATATCCAGGTCGATATGGCGCAGGGCATAAATATCCTGATCGCCGACGCGGTACTTCTTTTCTATGCCCCGAAGTTGGATGAGCGCATCCATGCTCAGCGGGGCTGGTCGATTACTTTCGGCACGCGGAAATAATCGCTGTCTTTGGCGGGTGCATTCCGCAGCGCTTCTTCATGCGAAATATCCTGTTGTACCAAATCTTCCCGGAGCACATTGACATTGTCGGTCATGTAAATCAGCGGAGCGATGCCTTCGGTATCCAGGTTGTTGAGTGTTTCACACATCTCGAGGATATTCTCCAGGTCGCGGCGGATTTGTTCCGCTGCTTCGCCTTCAAATTCAAGCCGGGCAAGGTGCGCCAGCTCCTGCACTTTTTCAGGAGTAATCTTCATACGTTTTTGGTGGGAATAGCTCCCTCTTTAATCAAAGCTTCTTCAATGATACGGTAAACTTCATCTTTGAGCGCCTCTGCATCGGCCGGATTCAGATGAGCAGTGGGCAGCGGACGATGAATGGTCATGCGCATTTTCCCCGGGAAAGCCGTGAACTTTCCATCGGGCAAACGCCGGTAGTTATCGGGGATGGAAACAGGCACGATTTCAGCCCCTTGCTCAATGGCCAGACGGAATGCGCCGATCTTGAAGCGCCCGAGCTCAGGGGTATGGGCCGGAATGGTTCCTTCCGGAAAAATCAGGATATTCATTCCCTTGGCCAAACGCTTTCCCGCTTCGAGGAAAGCGCGGTGCGAAGCGGCATTGCTTTTCCGGTTTACGGGGATATCGATGGTGCGGAAGAAAATGCCGAACAGCGGAACATTCCGCAGCTCCTGCTTGGCCATAAAACTGATGGTTCCTGGCAGCAGGCAGGCACAGGTCACGATGTCGAGATACGAAGAATGGTTGGGTACGAACACGTACTTCTTCTTTCGGCTGAGGCGGTGTTCGCGCCGCACTTTGGGCCACAGTCCGCAGACTAAGATCAGTAACCAGCCCCAGACCTTGCGGTAGCCATGGGCCAGCGGATAAAGTCGCGGGTGACTGACAAACAGAAGGAGGATGGGATAGGTAAGGATGAAGAAACCGGCCACCATGATGGCGGCGTAAATCCATACTATCCTTCCGGCCAGGTTACGCATTGGGCTGCCGGCGAGCGCTGAGGAGGAATACAGCACTCGAAACCAGCATGCCGATGCTGAGGTTGAGCGAGAACTGGGAACGCATGAAGGTGCCGAGACTCATATACGAATCGACGTCGAAGCCTTCGCCTTCTTTGCCTGCAGCTTTCTTTGCCTGTTCGAGCAGGCTGCGGTAATGGTTCATGATTTCCGGCTGGTTGTCGAGGAGGTACTGATAGGCGAGGGTGGTGATTCCGGCGATGAGCGCTGTGGTCAGCAGGCCGGCGAAGAGCGCTTTGCCCATGATAAGGTTGCCTTCGCGGCGCAGGGCGCGGATAACCAGGAAAACAGCAAGAACAGTGATGATTACACTGCCGAGCACGGGCAAGGCAGACACGAAGCTCCGTTCGGTGTACAAACGATTGAAATACTGAATGAGCAACAGCGCAGCCGAAGCCGAACCGAAAGCAGACCCGTATATCAGCACCCTTTTTAACATGCCGCGAATTTAGGCACCGGCGACGCTACGCGGTTCAGAAACCTTCCGATTCGTCGGGATCGCGGTCGCGACGGGCGTATTCGTCGAAGTCGTATTCCGGCAGCAGATTCGATTTGATGAATCCAATGGTTTCCTGCAGGGCATCCGAGAACTTATGGAAGTCTTCCTTATAAAGAAAGATCTTGTTCTTAATCGCAGCTGCTTCGTCCATCCGATGGCGTTTGCTTTCGGTGATGGTGATGAAGAAGTCGTTACCCTTGGTCGACTTCACATCAAAGTAGTAGGTGCGTTTGCCAGCCCGGATGCGGCGGGAGAAGATTTCATCCCTTTCGTGCTGTGTAGCGTCGCTCATCGCGTTTTCCTTCCTGTATTTTTCAAATGTAAAAAGAAATTTGACAAACGCAAGACTTCGCGTCAGGCAGACACATTATCTTATTGTGCTATTTTTTCGTCCTGCATTTCACAAAGCCGGGCATACAAACCACCCTTCGCAAGCAATGCCTCGTGGCGGCCCTGTTCGGCGATTTTCCCTTCCTCCATCACGATAATGGAATCGCAATGACGCACGCCGGCCACGCGGTGCGAAATGATGATGGAAGTTTTGCCGCGCAAGGCCTCGATAAGGTTGTCGATGATATGCGCTTCGGTGCGGCCATCTACGGCGCTGAGGCAGTCGTCGAGCAGCACCAGCTCTGGGTTTGCGGCCAGGGCACGGGCAATGGCAACCCGCTGTTTTTGACCGCCCGAAAGCGATACACCGCGTTCCCCAAGTAAGGTATCATACCCGTTGGGGAACAGCAGGATTTCGTCGTGAATACCGGCCATCCGGGCTGCATTGAAGATGCGTTCTTCTTTGGCCTGCGCGGGTTCCAGCCCGAAGGCAATGTTTTCACGGATGGTTTCGCTGAACAGGAAAATATCCTGTGGAACATAACCGAGTATCCTGCGCATACTGCCGGTATCGAAGTCTTGCAATGGCGTTCTGTCAACGGTGATGAGGCCTTCCGTCGGATCGTAGAGTCTCATGATCAAGGCAGCGAGCGTACTTTTCCCCGAACCGGTCTGACCTACAATTCCCAAAGCAGTGCCTTTTCTTATTTCGAGGTTAATATTTTCAAGGGCAGGTGTTTTTTTATCAGGAAATTTAAAGCTTACCTGCTCCAGCCGGATGGCTTCGCGGAACTGAAAAGGAATGCCTTTTCCCGGGGCCAGTGGCGCGGGTTCTTGCAGGAATTCGTTGATGCGCTGTTGACTCGCGGCGGCCCTTTGTACCAGCGCCGATACCCAACCCAGCGAGGCCACGGGCCAGATGAGCATATTGAGGTAGATGAGGAATTCGGCGATGTTCCCGTAGGAAAATTCTCCCTTAGCCACGGCACGGCCGCCCAGCCAGATGACAAGGAGGGTGCTGATGCCGACGAGTACCATCATCAGCGGAAAGAACAAGGCATTGATGCGCGCGAGTGAAAGGTTATCGCGGTAATAGCGGTCGGTTTCTGCAGCAAAAGCGTTTTCGAAGCGGGTTTCAGCACCGAAGGCTTTGATCACGCGTATACCGGAAAAAGTTTCCTGCGCGAAGCCGGTGATCTTCGACAACTGCTGCTGGATGCGCAGGCTGCGGGCGTGGATCAGCACGCTGACGCGGAAGATGGAATAGCTGAGCAGGGGGAGAGGAAGTAACACGTACAGGCTGAGCGTGGGATTGACCCAAAACATCAGGATCACGACGGTGACGAATGTGAAGAGGAAGTTCACGACATACATCAGGGCCGGGCCGAGGTACATACGCACGTGGCCAACGTCTTCGCTGAGCCGCGCCATCAGGTCGCCGGTGAAATTGCGGCGGAAGAAGGCCATTGGCATGCGCTGGTAATGCCGGTACAGGTCGTTTTTGAGATCGTATTCGATGATGCGCGATACAACGATGATGTATTGACGCATGAGGTACATGAAAAGCCCGCGGATCAGGGCAGCCAGAAGAATCAGGCCGGCGAAGACCAGGGCGGTGCGCATGGCGGCAGACGACAGGGCGGGGAAAGCCGGATGATCGAGGAGGTTATTGGCCAGTTGTGCGGCTTCGGCTGTTTCGTCGAAGCCCATGCGCACCAGTACGGGCACGCAAACGCTGGCGATGTTGGACAGCACGACGAACAGGGCGCCGGCGATCAGTTTTCGGGCATAGCGTTTCAGGTAAGGGTTGAGGGCCCGCAGTGCTTTCACACGGCAAATTAAGGGGGAAAGACCGCACGGGAATTGATTTCCTGCGATTGAATTTCCGTTCGGGAAAGGGCTTAGTACCCGCCTTGTGCATCCTTTCAAAAAACGTACCTTTGCGCCCTATTTCAAGAACATGACCCAGACCCAAAGCAGCGCAGCCAACGGAACAGCCTTTGATCTGTTTGCAAGGCTTGAGAACACCGACCATGAGCAGGTAGTTTACTGCCAGGACAGGGCGACCGGTTTAAAAGCCATCATCGCTATCCATAATACTGTGCTCGGCCCGGGCCTGGGCGGAACCCGCATGTGGAAATACAGTACCGAAGCCGAAGCACTGAATGATGTGCTCCGTCTTTCCCGCGGTATGACTTACAAGGCCAGTATCGCAGGCCTTAACCTGGGCGGTGCCAAAGCCGTAATCATCGGCGACGCTTCCAGAGACAAGTCTGAAGCCCTGATGCGCAAATTCGGTCGCTTCGTGGACAACCTCAACGGCAAATACATCACCGCCGAAGACGTTGGAACCACCACCCGCGACATGGAATACGTGAACATGGAGTCGGATCACGTGGTTGGTCTGCCTGAATCTATGGGCGGCGGCGGCGATCCTTCCCCCGTTACAGCTTATGGCGTGTACATGGGCATGAAGGCTTCGGCCAAAGCAGCTTACGGCAATGACAGCCTGGCGGGTAAAACCATTGCTGTTCAAGGCATCGGCAAAGTGGGAATGCACCTGGTGGAATACCTGCACAAAGAAGGCGCGCGCCTTTTTGTAAGCGATATCCACGACGCGGCCCTGCAATACGCAGCCAATCACTTCGGTGCTACCGTGGTTACAGGCAGCGAGATCTACGGCCTCGACGCTGACATCTTCGCACCTTGCGCCCTCGGTGCCATTCTTAATGCAGAAAACATCGGCAAGCTGAAAGTGAAGGTAGTGGCCGGTGCAGCCAACAACCAGCTCGAAGACGAAACCCTGCACGGCGACATGCTCCGCAGCAAAGGCATCGTGTACGCGCCCGACTTCGTAATCAACGCCGGCGGCCTGATCAATGTGTATAGCGAGTACACCGGTTATGTGCGCGAAATCGCCATGGCACAGACTGAAAATATTTACAATACCATTCTTGCCATCTACCAGCGGGCCGACGAGCGCAATATCAACAACCAGCTCGCCGCCATCGAACTGGCCGAGAAACGAATCCACGACATGATGCTCGTGAAGTCGACTTTCTGAGCAAGCTTCAACACCTTTTAAAAATCCCGGCCCTGAAAAGCCGGGATTTTTTTGTTACTCCCTTTCCGGCACTCTGTATAATCCAGGTTTATCTTGCCGCTTGATGCACTGGAACTGGAAAGACAAAGCGGGTTGGTTCTGGTTGCCCTTCGGGGCGCTGTTGTTTGCCTGGAACGGCGGAATGGCGGGCTGGCCGGAAGGAGGGCAAGACAGCTGGAATCATTTCCTGTATGCACGCTGGGCCTGGACGCATCCGGAGCTCTTCCTCGACCAATGGGGCAAGCCGCTGTACACCTTTCTCAGTGCGCCCTTCAGTATTTTCGGCATAGGCGGAGCTATCGGATTCAATATCGCAAGTACCTTGCTCAGTGCCTGGCTTTTGTACCGCAGTGCCTGGCAGCAGCATTGGCACCATGCCTGGCTGGCTTATCCGCTTACATTCTTTGCGCCCATCCTGTTTGGGAATACGGTTTCAGCGCTCACCGAGCCTTTAAATGCCACGCTCCTTGCCCTGCTGATCTGGTTTTTTTCGACCGGCCGCAACCGCATGGCAGTATTGACCGCTTCACTGCTGCCCCTGGTGCGCAGCGAAGGTTATGTGCTGTTGGCTGCCATTGGCCTGTGTCTTTTACTGGAGAAAAAATACCGCTTATTGCCCTGGTTGCTGGGTGGAACGATATTGCTTGCGCTGGCCGGCTGGGCCATA
>CANHTS010000088.1 GCA_947463435.1 Flavobacteriales bacterium
AGCAGCAGGTGCGCCAGACTGAGTGGCAGCGGCATGTAGTTATCGGTTTCGTTGGTTGCGTAACCGAACATCATGCCCTGGTCGCCGGCGCCTTGATCTTCTTTCTTGCGGCGTTCCACACCCTGATTGATATCGGGGCTTTGTTCGTGGATGGCGCTCAGGATACCACAGCTATTGGCTTCGAACATGTATTCGCTGCGCGTATATCCGATCTTGCGGATTACCTCGCGGGCAATGTCTTGAACATCAAGGTAGGCATTGGATTTCACTTCTCCGGCCAATACTACCTGTCCGGTGGTTACAAGCGTTTCACAAGCCACCTTGCTTTCGGGGTCTTGGGCAAGGAAGTTGTCGATAAGGGCGTCGGATATCTGATCCGCTACTTTGTCAGGATGTCCTTCTGAAACGGACTCGGATGTGAAGAAATAGGGCATGTTTGCAATTAAACGGGCGCGAAGATACACAAGGCCGGGGCAAAATTTCTACCCTGTAAGCGCCACCAAGCGCTCACTCAGCTTTCTCCGTCCAATCCACTTACGCCTCCGCTGAGAATGAATTTCATCAAACCGGGTGCTTCGGCATCGAGGGGTTCAATCAGTTCGTTCTTTACCAACCATACTTCGCCTGAAACCGCGTAGGAAAAAGGCAGGTAAACGGTGCTGAAACCGGGCATGGAGATATGTGCCATATCGCGCTGGGTAAGAAAACCGACGCGGTAAACGCCTTCAGCATGTTTCACTCTTACCGGCTCGGTGAACTTTCGTTTGTCTCCCACAAAAGCCTCCGTCATATCCTTAACTGACGAATAAATGTGCTTCACACCGGGAGCCCGTTCCATGAGTGTATCGAAAAGTTCGAACAGCGGACGGGTGATAAAACCGGTGGCGAACATACCCACAAGAGTAATGGTGAGGATGATAATCAACACACCCAGACCGGGAATATGTGTCTTCAGGATATTCTCTTGTATGGCTGAGTCGGCTAATGAAATCAGGCTGTACAGCAACCAGGCCGTAGCGGCAATCGGCAAAATCACCAACAATCCACGCAAGAAGTAGCCCAGCAGGCGGTTCAGCAATTGCCTGGCGGTAGCATGCTTGCGCAGCCGGCTGTAAGGTGGAGGATTGCTCATTCGGATGTATTGGTTAATGCGATGAGGTCTTTTCCGATATCACTGCGGTAATTCATGCCATCAAACCGGATAGCGGCAATGGCTTTATAGCTCAAAGTTGCTGCTGCTTCAATGCTGCTGCCGAATGAGCTGAGTACCATTACCCGACCTCCGGCTGTACTCAGGGTTCCGTTGCTGTCAGATGTTCCTGCATGGTAACAGATGGTTCCTTCGGGTAACGCATCTTGTTGGATGTTGATGGCTTTCCCTTTGGGATAATCGCCGGGGTAACCACCACTGACCAAGACAACACCCACAGCAGTTTCCTGGCGGCTCCTGATTTGAATTTCCTCCATTCTGCCGGCTTGCATCATTTGGAGTATTTCGCCGAAATCGTTGGCCAGGCGCGGTAATACCACTTCCGTTTCAGGGTCACCCATACGCACATTGTATTCAATCACATAAGGGTCCCCGCCGCAGTTCATGAGTCCGACGAACAAGAAGCCGGTAAAAGGTATGCCTTCTTGCTGTAGTCCGCGGAAAGTTGGTTCGAGGATACGTTCCTTCACCTTCTGCATGAATGTATCGTTGGCGAAAGGAACAGGGCTTACTGCGCCCATGCCACCGGTATTCGGACCGGTATCGCCATCGCCGATGCGCTTATAGTCTTTTGCCGAACCGAGCACCTGCCAGTTTTTCCCATCGCTGATGGCAAAAACGGAGATTTCGATCCCATGCAGAAATTCTTCTATCACGACCCGTTCGCCGGCAGCACCAAAACGACCGGAAAGAATCATTTCATCAAGGGCGACGCTTGCCTCCTGCAGATCATCCAGAATCAGAACGCCTTTACCTGCTGCCAGTCCATCGGCTTTTAGTACATAAGGCGGGCGCAGGGTGTTCAGAAAGGTTTCCCCTTCCGACAGGTTATCCTTTCCAAAACTCTGATAAGCGGCAGTTGGGATGCCATGTCGATACATAAAGGCCTTTGAATGGTCTTTACTGCCTTCAAGCTTGGCTGCAGCCGCTGATGGCCCGGCAACGAAAACGGCTTTCCCTCCGTCAGAGATCGAAGCATCTGCCATATAATCGCTGATCCCCTTAACCAATGGATCTTCCGGACCTGGTAACAGAACATCAATATCGAGATCTCTACATGCACGGAATACCGCAGCAAAATCTGTCGGGGCTAAAGGCAAATTGGTTCCGCAAAGCGCAGTACCGGCATTACCGGGTGCGATGAAAAGTTTGTCTACCACCTTGCTTTGCCGCAGCGCATATGCAAAAGCATGCTCCCTGCCGCCCGAACCGAGTATAAGGACATTCACGGGGCAAAATTAGGCGCAATGAGGCGCTGATAGCGGAAAAGTTCAGGCCCCTCAAGCCACCATGACAGATTATGCTGAAGCAGTCACTTCGATACCTGTAACAGTAAAGACCAAAACCTTAAATTATTGATTTATTGCTTTTTACAGCATATCATAAACGGCTTTTTACTGCCTTAGTGCATGCTTCAGACTAATCTGTAAAATGAACCGCAAGGACAAAAATCCAGGTCGATATGATCATTCTCGGCATACCAATACAGCGCTGAATAACGCATTGCATCTTCTGCAGCTTTGTTCTCTTGCTCTATCGCGGCACTGCTTTCCCGGAAGAAAATGCTACATCTAGATTCTCCGCCCTGGAATATCTTGCAGGCCTTGTTACCCGGACATTTAAAAACCAATCTCGCTTTGGCTATAGGGCCTGTAGCTGCCTTTGTGATTGCTGCCGGTGAGTGGCTTGGACCTGCTTTTTCACCCCAGGCATGGATGGGCGGAGTGATCATCTGGATGGCGCTGTGGTGGATGCTGGAACCCGTGCACCTGGCTGTTACATCTCTTCTGCCGATCGTTCTTATGCCGGCGCTCGCCATCGCCGATGTGCGCGATGTCGCAGCACAATACATGGATCAGGTAATCTTCCTGTTCATTGGCGGATTTCTGCTAGCGTTCGCCGTGGAAAAACACGGTTTGCATAAGCGCATAGCGCGCTTTGCCCTGTCCAAAGCCGGTACTTCGCCCCGACGCGTGCTCCTGGCAGTCATGGGCTGTACCTGGTTTGTGAGCATGTGGGTGTCAAATACTGCTACCGTAATGATGATGTTGGCCGCTGTAATGGCCATCGTGCAGGAAATGTCGGGCCAATGGCAGGATGATCCCGGCAAATCACAGCGCTTTGGTGCCGGACTGCTCATGGCGCTTGCATTTTCTGCTACCATTGGCGGTATGGCAACCCTGGTAGGAACACCGCCCAATATGGTTTTTTACCGCTATTATCTTATTCATTATGCCGACCACGGAGGCATTGACTTTGTGCGTTGGTTCACCATGGCCGCACCGGTTTCGCTGCTCTTTCTGTTGCTTAGCTACCTCATGTTATCTGCCTTATTCATGCCTAAAGCAACAGGCATAGCACGGATGCCGGCGCAAGAAAAGATAAGCTGGAGCGCGGAAGAGAAACGGGTGGGCTGGCTCTTTCTGTTGGCCATCGTGCTCTGGTTTACCCGGGAAGGAATTCAATCAGGCGGTTTGCAAATACCCGGCTGGTCGCAACTGTTTCCCAAACCATCTTGGATCCAGGACAGCACGGTTGCTGTAGCTGTGGCGCTTCTCTTATTCCTGATTCCAGGGAAATCAAAACCCAATCTGCGCCATAGCCAACGTGAAAAACTCCTGGAGTGGAAAGACGCGGCAAAATTGCCTTTGCACGTGATTCTGCTATTCGGAAGCGGTTTCGCACTGGCCTTCGGTTTCGAACAAACAGGACTGAGCAATCAGCTTGCCCATCAGTTGTCGGGATTGCGGGATATTCCCCTCTGGCAACTGCAACTGATTGTTGTGCTGTTGGTCACCTTGGTGAGTGAATTTGCCAGCAATGTCGCTTCCATCCAACTGTTACTTCCGGTTCTGCTATCCATACAGAATGGAATGAAGCTGGACCCGCTGTCGCTGATGCTGCCTGCCACGCTGGCTGCCAGCATGGGCTTTATGTTGCCTATCGCGACGGCACCGAATACCATAGTTTTTGGAGTAGGGCGGATCCGCAGCGGACAAATGATGCGCGCTGGCCTGTTACTTGACCTGACCGGCATTTGCCTGATCATGTTGCTTTGCGTGCTGTTCCTGAACCACTGATTGCCAGTGATATAAGCCAGCCGTTAAATCCTGCTAATACAATTTTTCCCGCTTCTGATTGCTTTGTCAGTTACCCGGAAAGACCATGGCTTAACAGGGGAAATCAGCTCACATTGAACAATACACAAGCCGCAAGGGCAGCTGTTTCCGTGCGCAATCTGGTATTGCCCAATTGCAAGGGCTTGTAACCTTGGGTGATGGCGTCCTGAACCTCTTCGACCGTGAAATCTCCTTCAGGACCAATGAATACGAATACATCCGAGTCCATGGTTTCAGCGCGCGCTTTCTCTCCTTCCATGCAATGGGCAATAAAGGTCTGCCCCGCCAGGGTTTGACCCAGCTCCACGCATTCGTGGAATGACTTCATTCCGTGAAAATCGGGTAGCCACAAATTGCCGCTTTGCTTGATCGCGCTGACTGCAATCCGCTGCAGTCGCTCCAGCTGGATGCGGCTGCGCTCACTGCGCTTGCAGACCGGAAAAACGATGCTCGCAAGCCCGATCTCGCAGCATTTCTCCAGCATCCACTCGATGCGGTCGTGGTTCTTTACAGCCGACATGGCCAGGTGAAAACGCGGGCGCGATGAATTCTGAATCAGTTCAGCCCCTGAACAACTGAAACCTTCCTTAGCCACAGCATCGATTTGACCGGAATAAAGTTTACCCCTGCCGTCGGTGAACGAAATTCGCTCACCCTTCGCATGGCGCAATGCATCAATGGCATGCCGTTTTTCCGTGGCATCAAACCAGGCCGCATTGCCTTCAACCCGATATGCGTAAAACACCTTGCAAACTTCAGCCCTGGAATTGAAAATCCACCAAAGCCAAATGCAGCAAGACAACCAACATAAAAAACCGCCCGGGGCGCCTCTCCACAACAAGTGCAGAGAGGCATTGGGCGGCTGGCCCGGGACTTCCTCAGGCCGGTTTTCGCGTAAGCACCACAAATTCCTGGACAATGACTTCGCTGACAAAGCGCTTCACGCCGTCCTGATCCGTGTAAGTCCGGTTGGCAATCTTGCCTTCGACGGCGACTTCGACACCTTTTTTCATCAGGCGCTCGGCTATTTCAGCCTGCTTGCCCCAGATGACCAGCTGGTGCCAGGTCGTCTCGCTGACTTGCTCACCTTCCTTCGACTTGTAAGTCTCAGAAGTAGCGATGGTACACTTAGCAACCTTGTTGCCATTTCCGATTTGTTTCACTTCGGGGTCCTGCCCCAGGTGGCCAAGCAGGCGCACCGAATTGCGAATTGCGTTGTACATAATACGATGAATTAGGTTAGTTCCATCTTCCGACCATCGGAAGACGATACAAAAGTGTGAACCTTTAACTACCCGATTCGTATAGTAAACGCTTATAAACGAATATTTTATGCTCTGGTCATCGACCTTATCCAGCCTGCTGCTTCACGGCTTTTACGCTGAAAATAACAACCCCTGTCAACAAGCCTAATAACTCAACTAAAGCCAGACCATGCAAGACCGGACCGGCCGAACTCCAATACGCCATCGAAAGGCTGCCTGTGAAAAGCAAGAGACCAACCATCAAAGCACAAAAGCTCATGAACAAGGCCAGGTATCCTTCAGGCAATGGTATTGACGGTGGTGCAAATCGCGAGGGCTTGGGTTCCTTCAATCCACTGAGTAAAAGGAGGAAATTCCCGAGTATAACACTGATTGCCAGCATGACCCATAAGGAGGCAGGTCCACCCCACCGATCCGGTTCACCGCTCAGTCCGAAATGCACCGGTATGCGCCCCTGCAAAGTTGGAATCACGCGAAAAGTCCAGGCAATATGCAGCAGCCAAATAATGAATAAGAATAGCTTCAACAGAAATGCCAGGCGTTTCGGAACCATTTTCTTTCAGACAACGAATATCGCCAGTCGCCGCCACTCAGCCAATATGGCCTTCATTTTCAGTCCTTATCTTCACGGCCCGACAATGATACCATGACAGAATCCTGGCTGATACCACTCATTGCTTTCGCTGCTTCGCTGCTTACTTTCTTCTCCGGCTTCGGTCTGGGTACCCTGCTTGCCCCTGCTTTCATGTTGTTCTTTCCGGTTGACTTGTCCATCGCACTTACCGGTATTGTGCATTTTGCCAATAACCTGTTCAAGCTTGGTCTGGTAGGAAAACAAGCCAATAAAGATGTGCTCCTGCGCTTTGGAATTCCGGCTGTCGTAGCTGCCTTCGCAGGTTCCTGGTTGCTGCTGGAAATCTCGGATATGCCGGCGCTGTACAGCTACCAATTGAGCGGCCGCACCTTTGACATCACACTTCTGAAACTCACCATCGCATTGCTGCTCATCGTCTTTTCCCTGTTCGAATTGGTGCCTGTCTTGAAGCGCATACAGTTTGGAAGGGAAAAACTGCCCCTCGGCGGACTCCTGAGCGGCTTTTTCGGCGGGCTCTCCGGCCATCAGGGTGCTATGCGCAGCGCTTTCCTGATCCGCGCCGGCCTGAGCAAAGAGGCTTTTGTCGCCACCGGTGTGGTAATTGCCTGTTTTATCGACTTCACCCGACTCGGTGTTTATGCGGGCCGTGCGGCCGCCTTTGACATAAGCGCCCACAGCACCCTATTGATCACCGCCATCCTCGCTGCCATTGCAGGAGCTTTGCTTGGGAATCGTCTGCTGAAGAAGATAACCATAATCTTCGTTCAATACACCGTGGCGGTATTGCTGCTCCTGATCAGTGTGGCGCTGGGAGCGGGATTGATCTAAGGATGCATGATAAACTGGCTTAAGCAAGCCTGGATTCAAGCAGCGAAAAACCTGAAAATCCCCTTGGCAGCTATCCGAACCTTCAAACAGGCTGCACCCAGCCAAATCTCCTGGTTTCCGGGCCGGAAGGGCGGATGCGGGTGGACAGTTTTTCCAGCCGCGCGGGCAATGCCATCAGGTAATCGCGCGAGCGTTCGCCGCTTTCATTCAACCCGTTCAGATTGCCTACCTGCCAATGCGCCAACAAGGTTTGCAAGATATGGATATAATCTTCTGCGGTATATACTCCGAGCTGCTGGGCGGCATCGGCAAAGCCTTGGAAAGACTGGCCAACCGCTTCACCTGCCTGCCGCAGCAGGTTGGCCGGCATGGTGATTTTGCGCTTCATCATGTCGGCAAAAACGCTCAGCACAGATGAGGGGTCCACTTCCATAATCTGCTTTACAAACTCGCGGTACGCCAGATGATGGCGCATTTCGTCGCCGGCGATCGTTCGGCAGATGCGCGCCAGGAGGTTGCTGCCCTTCTTCGCCGCCAGTTCACCCACGCGCTTGTGTGAGATGTGGGTAGCCAGCTCCTGGAAGCTCGTGTAGACGAAGTTGCGGTAAGGGTCGCGGTCCAGCCCGAGGTCGAAACCATCGGTCAGGAGATATTGGATACTGATTTCCACCTCGCGCATGTTAACCCGGCCGCTCAGGTAAAGAAACTTATTCAGTACATCGCCGTGCCGGTTTTCCTCGGCCGTCCATTGCCTGATCCATTCGCTCCAGGTATTGCGCCCCTCCTGATCGATTCCGTGCACACCCATCAGCCAGCTTTCGTAAGTCGGCAGGGCTTCCTCGGTGATCATGTCGCCAATGAGCACTATCCAGAAGTCGTATTCCAACTCACCCACTTCACCGCGCAAATCGCGGATTTGTTCCATGAAGTTGTCGGCTGTTGGGTCAGGCAGGAAGTCGGCCGGTTGCCAGATCTTCTCCACCGGAATCAGGTATTTTTCTGTGAATCCCCTGATTTGTCCTTCCATCGACAACATCACTTCCAAGCGCTCCGGTGCCATGCTCATGATACAGGCGCGAATGTCGTTCATTCCGGCTGCATACTTGCTATTAGGCTCGCCGTATTCAAAGAAAAGAAGCAATGAACGAAGGGCCTGCCCGCTTTCTTCATCTACTTTATTCGTACCCTAAATCATTACGGTTATCTGCTTGGGCAAATCAATGCCTCAATGGCTTCATTCCATCAGAAAAAATGCTACTTCCACCCTGCGGTTCATCGCCCTGTTTTCCGGGCTGTTGTTGGGCCGCATCGGAAAACGACTGCCTTGTCCCAAGGTGCGGATGTGTTCCGGTGCCAAACCTTTTGAGATAAGATAATCGCCCACGGCAGCCGCCCGCCGGGCCGAGAGAACAAGGTTTACATCTTCCCTGCCGCTCGAATCGGTATGCCCTTCCACACGCAATGCCCATAGTGGTCTTGCCAGCATCCAGGCTGCCAACTCATCCAATTCTTCCTTGCCTGCAGCATCCAGCTCCGCTGAATTGGCCTTGAACTGAACAGCCTGCAATATCAGCGGCGTATCGGGCACTTCGCGCACCGGTTGATCGTTTACCGCAGGAGGCCGTTCATGGGTATTGCTCTTGCATCCGTGTGCATCGGCGCGGTAAAGCTGCAAGTCGTCGATGAAATAATACGCTTCGGCTTGCCCGTTGGGAGACACCCGCACGGCGTGGATGCTATCGGCCTCCCGGAACCCGCCGATGGTGATAAAGCGTTCGCCGCCCAATGCACGGTAGGTTCCGCTGAGTTGCATCCAGCGATCGGCATAGAAAAGCAACTGACCCGGTTTATTGAGGATATGCGCCTTCAAACCGCTCTGCGCAAACTGATAAAAACGGAAAGAATCGCGGCTGAGATGCACGCCCACGGCATCGGCAGCCAAAGCAGACCGGCCGCTTAACCTGAAATGCACCTTGACACAATACAGCGTGTCGGGCTGCAAGGGCTCGGCGAGTTGGCCCTGGATGTATTCAATGTGCCCGGCACCGCGCGAATAAATCCGGATGCCAGCTAGTGCACTTCCGTCCCGCGCAGGTGCTTTCCTGCCACGCATGTAATCGGGCGTACCCGAAGCCGGCTTCCAGAAGTCAATCAGGGTATCGGCAATATTGATGGCGGTTAGCTCCGGCCAATCAACACTTGTATGCTCAAACGACGGATTGGCAATGAGGTTCCTGCCGGCTCCTAGGGGTGCTACTTCAGGTGGAAGAATATCCGGATTATGCACCTGGGCTACCACCGGCTCC
>CANHTS010000089.1 GCA_947463435.1 Flavobacteriales bacterium
CATGGTTGCGGCGTGAATGAGCGCCGATACAGGTGTAGGTCCGGCCATCGCATCGGGCAGCCAGGTGAACAGCGGAATCTGCGCACTTTTACCGGTAGCGCCAATAAAGAGCGAAATGCAGATTGCGGTGATGATCTCGGGCCGGTACAAACCTGCGTCCACTTTCGCGAAAACCTCGCTGTAATTAAAGGTTCCGAATTGGTACCAGATGAGGAACAAGCCGACCAGCAGACCCAGATCACCGATCCGGTTCATTACAAAGGCTTTGCGGGCAGCTTTGCCATAGCTCTCGTTTTCAAACCAGAAGCCAATGAGCAGGTAACTGCAAAGTCCAACACCTTCCCAACCGAAGAACATGATCACGAAGTTGTTGCCCATCACCAGCAGCAACATGCTGAAAACGAACAGATTCAGATAAGCAAAGAACTTATGGAACCCTTTGTCGTGGTGCATGTATCCGATGGAATACAGGTGAATCAGGAGACCTACTCCTGTAATCACCAGCATGAGGATCGAATTGAGTCCGTCTGCCATGAGACCGAAATCAGCCTGCAGGCTTCCTGCGCTGATCCAGCGGTAATAGCTTTGGTTCACGCCATTGCCACCGGCCTGACCGAAGAGGTAAACAGAACCGGTGAGCGATACGAGGATCGCAAGCGTTCCGATCCAGCCGGCAGTAGTGCCGCCCAGGCGCCGGCCAAAGAGTCCGTTGATAAGAAAACCGGCCAATGGGGCCAGCAAAACAAGTAACATCCAGTTAGCTGCGTTCATTCCGGTTTATTTTCTCAGTTTATCCAGGAAGCCTATATCCACACTGCGCGTATTGCGGTAAACCATCACCAGAATGGCAAGACCCACGGAGGCTTCCGCGGCTGCAACAACCATGATAAAGAACACGAAAATTTGTCCGCTGGCGTCGCCCATATAACTGCTAAGGCTCACGAAAAGCAGGTTAACGGCATTGAGCATCAACTCGATGCACATCAGTACCACGATCGCGTTGCGGCGCAGCAATACCCCAAAAACGCCGATGCAGAAAAGCAGCGAGCTGAGGTAAATGTATTGATCAATAGGGACGTTCATGCCTGCTGTTTTTCTTTTTTACCAATCATTACGGCACCAACCATGGCCGCAAGAAAGAGGATGCTGGAGATTTCAAAAGGAACCACAAACTCCGTAAAGAGCGCCTTGCCGAGGTTCTTCACCAGGCCGATTTCACCCGCTTCGGGTCCGCCTTTTACGAGATACAAGGATGCTTCACGCATCGAACCGGCCAGCACCACCAGCAACATGCCGGCAGACAAAGCAGCAGAAATCTGCCACAGCCAGGGCCTCGGGGCTTCGCTGTCTTTGTTGAGGTTCAGGAGCATCAGTACAAAAAGGAAGAGTACCATGATGGCTCCTGCATACACGATTAGGTTTACAACGGCGATAAACTGCGCATTGAGCAGAATATAATGACCGCTCAATGCGAAAAAGGTCAGAACCAGGAACAGTACGCTGTAAACAGGATTGCGTGCGGTAACGGTTCCGAGTGCCGTCAGTATGGTGATGAAGGAAAAAATCAGGAAAGGAATATTGTCCATCATGCCTGATTCAGCCTCCAACTCTGTCTTTTACTTACGTCAACGCGTTTGTCGAGCGGTTCTACGAGTTTGTCTTTGCCATATATGAAGCTGGCACGGTCTTCTTCCACGGGAGTAATCTTGTCTGTAAGGAATATTGCTTCTTTAGGACATGCTTCCTCGCACAATCCGCAGAAGATGCAACGAAGCTGGTTTATTTCATACACCGCAGCATATTTTTCTTCGCGGTAGAGATGCTCCTCTCCTTTTTTGCGCTCTTCAGCCACCATGGTAATGGCTTCAGCCGGGCAGGCAACGGCACACAATCCGCAGGCAGTGCAACGTTCCCGTCCTTCTTCATCGCGCTTCAGCACATGAACACCGCGATAAACCGGTGAGAACGGACGTTGAACTTCCGGATAACGCACGGAAGCCTTTTTCATAAAGAAATGCTTGAGGGTCACGCCCATGCCGTGCAATATGGCAGGGAGATAAATCCTTTCCATGAGGGTCATTTCCTTATTGGAAACCTGTTTGGCCCTTGTGGTCAGTCTTTCCATTTTTCAGGGTGCAAGTTTAGAGTGAATCGATGTTAAAATCCATTGTTGCGGGCAATTACCACAGCAGCGGTAATGACCATATTGAGAATAGCCAGCGGAATCAGCGACTTCCAGCCCAGGTGCATGAGCTGATCGTAGCGGAAACGCGGCAATGTCCAGCGAATCCACATGAATACGAAGATGAAGAAGAAGATTTTGGCAAAGAGTGCGATGAACTGAAGCCAGCCAAGCAATGCCGGACTGCTGATCATGTCCTGGAAGGGGAAATTGTAGCCTCCAAAATAGAGCGTTGCAATCACCGCTGATGAGATGAACATGTTGATGTATTCAGCAAAGAGATAGAATCCAAGCTTCATACTGGAGTATTCAACATGGTAGCCACCAATGAGTTCCGTTTCACATTCCGGCAGATCGAAAGGTGCGCGGTTGCATTCTGCAAGGGCGCAGGTGAAGAAGATGACGAAGCCGAGGGGCTGGTACCATACGTTCCAGTTCATGCCACTTTGCTGGGCAGCGATTTCTTTCAGGCTCAGCGAACCCGACATCATCACCACGGCGATAATGCTCAGACCCATAGCCAGTTCGTAACTGATCATCTGGCTGCTGGCGCGGATGGCTCCGTACAAGGAGTATTTGTTGTTGGAAGCCCAGCCTCCAATCATGATGCCGTAAACGCCCATGCTCACAAAACCGATGATATACAGGATTCCGATGTCGATATCGGCTATCTGCATGTTCAGGGTATAGCCGAAAATGTGCAGTTCTGTTCCCCATGGAATCGCTGCACCGGTCATACAAGCCGTGAACATGGCGATGCCGGGGCCCATGATAAACAGCCATTTCTCGGATGCTGCCGGAATGAGTTCTTCTTTGAAGAACATCTTGCCTGCATCTGCCAAAGGCTGCAGCAATCCAAACGGCCCAGCGCGATCCGGACCCAGACGGTCCTGCAGAAATGCGGCCACTTTGCGTTCCGCATAGGTGCTGTAAGTGGCTATCAGCAGGGTGATGCCCAACATCGTGAGCACCAGGATAATTTTTTCAATGAGTAGCGCCTGATCCATGGTTTATGCCTTGTTCAGCAAGGGCGTGTGTTCGGGTTCGGGTTCAAAATATTTGTTGGCGGAGATAACGCTGTGACGGTCAATCATCCTCGGACCTTCAATGGTCCAGTCACTGGCTTCTTTTTTGTCGAAGCGGCAGGTATTGCAGATAAACTCCTTCACTTCTCCGAATTGGTCTTTGCGGGCAGTTACGCGATACACTTCATTGCCAACCATCCATAGCACAGCTTTACCACAGCATTTGTCGCAATCGCGGTGCGCATCCATCGGTTTGGTATACCATACACGGCTCTTGAAGCGGAATGTGCGGTCGGTAAGCGCTCCTACCGGGCAAACGTCGATTACGTTGCCGCTGAAGTCGTTGTCGATGGCTTTCTCGATAAAGGTGCTGATTTCAGCCGCATCTCCTCTTTTCATCACGCCGTGTACCCTGCCGTTGGTCAGTTGATCGGCGGTGTAAACGCAGCGATAGCAAAGGATACAGCGCGTCATGTGCAGCTGGATATACGGTCCGATATCGATTTTCTCGAACTCCCGACGTTTGAATTCGTAGCGTGTAGCTGATTTACCGTGTTCAAATGCCAAATCCTGCAGGTGGCATTCGCCGGCCTGGTCGCAGATTGGACAATCAAGCGGATGGTTGATGAGCAGGAATTCGACCACACCTTTTCGCGCATCCAGCACCCGGGGCGAAGTTTTGTTCTTCACCTCCATGCCATCCATCACCGGAGTCGAACAACTGGCCACCAGCTTGGGCATAGGGCGCGGATCTTTTTCGCTGCCCTTGCTCACTTCTACCAGACAGGTGCGGCATTTTCCACCACTGCCTTTCAGTGAACTGTAATAGCACATAGCCGGCGGAACGGTTTCACCACCCACCAAGCGCGCGGCGTTCAGAATGGTGGTTCCATCCGGAACTTCCACCGTGTGCCCATCTATCGTTACTTTAGCCATGAATCTCTTACTAGTTTATAATCAAGCGTTTGCAGCTTCAAATACTTTCTCTGTTACCCGGCCGTAGTTGCGTTGCATAGCCTGTGCGGGTTCTTTCACATGCCATTCAAACTCTTCGCGGAAATGGCGGAGGGCGGAGGCTACCGGCCAGGCCGCAGCATCGCCCAGCGGACAAATGGTATTGCCTTCGATCTTGGCCTGGATATCCCAGAGCAATTCGATGTCTTCCATCTTGCCATGGCCGTATTCGAGGCGGTGCAGCACTTTTTCCATCCAGCCCGTTCCTTCGCGGCAGGGACTGCACTGGCCGCAGCTTTCGTGGTGATAGAACCGCGTGAAGTTCCAGGTATTGCGCACAATACACTGATCTTCGTCGTACACGATAAAACCGCCCGAACCGAGCATCGATCCGGTCTGGAATCCGCCATCTGCCAGACTTTCGTACGTCATCAGGCGTTCTTCGCCGGCAGCAGTGCGGGTAA
The DNA here is from genome assembly GCA_947463435.1 of Flavobacteriales bacterium. Lineage (GTDB taxonomy): Bacteria > Bacteroidota > Bacteroidia > NS11-12g > UBA955 > REEB481. The sequence continues at coordinate 4,626 of CANHTS010000089.1, forward strand.
CGAGGAAATGCGGGAGAATCGGAACAGAAGAACCGCCCGGCACACAGGCCTTCAATTGCTTGCCATTCTTGATGCCGCCGCAGTATTCGTCGCTGTAAAGGAATTCGTCCACCGAAATACCCAACTCGATTTCATACACGCCGGGTTTGTTGATATTACCACAGGCTGAAATCAGCTTGGTTCCGGTTGAACGGCCAACGCCAATTTTGGCGTACTCTTCACCGCCATCGTTCACAATCGGAACTACGGCTGCAATGGTTTCTACGTTGTTTACCACGGTCGGGCAACCCCAAAGGCCTTTGACAGCCGGGAACGGTGGTTTGATCCGCGGATTGCCGCGCTTGCCTTCGAGGCTTTCAATCAGCGCTGTTTCTTCACCGCAGATATAGGCACCTGCTCCCGGATTCACATACAGGTCGAGGTTGTATCCGGTTCCGAGGATATTCTTCCCCAGCCAGCCGGCCTGATAGGCTTCTGCTATCGCTTTTTCCAGGATATGCAGAATCCACATGTACTCGCCTCTAATGTAAATATACGATGTATTTGCCCCGAGAGCATAACTCGACACAATCATACCCTCGATCAGCAGATGAGGGATTTTCTCCATGAGGAAACGGTCTTTGAAGGTTCCTGGTTCGCTTTCGTCTGCATTGCAGAGGAGATAGCGCGGAACGCCTTCGGGTTTGGCGAGGAAGCTCCATTTCATGCCGGTGGGAAAACCTGCACCGCCGCGTCCGCGGAGGCCTGATTTCTTCACTTCTTCGACTACATCGTCGGGCGCCATAGACTTCAGCGCTTTCTCCACCGCCCTGTATCCGCCTTCTTTCCGGTACACTTCGTAAGAAGCGATGCCCGGCACTCCGGCTTTGTCAATCAACAACTTGCGTTTCATTGCGATAAGCCCAATGTTAGTTTTTGTATCCGAAACCTACGTCGTTCACCTTGCCAGAACGCGTATCGATCATCATCATGAAGCCCTTGCCCTGGAAAATCAATCCTTTGCCCATCAGGTCAGTCCATGAAATGGCGGGTGTTTTCGCCTTCACTTCGCCCAGATTATTGGCCGCAGTAATGGCCGCGCCTGAAATCTTGAAGGTTCCGGTATAATTCTTTTGCGGCTCGGTGGCGCGGATGGATTGTCCGAGAAAAACCCGCACGGCCACGCTGCCATCGCTCACTTCCACAACTACCCCGAGGCTATCGAATACGTATTGGGTGCGGTTCGGGGCTTCGATGGTCCGGTTGGCTCCGCCAAATGCATTCAGCACGTCGGTATACTTGGATTTGCTGTTGAAAGCAGTGCCATTCAATGACCAGGATTTGGCAGAAGGATCCACTTCTATCGCCATTTGGGCTTGGGCTGAAGGTGCATAAGCCATAGCCAGACAGGCCAGTGTGGTGTAAATAATGTTCTTCATGATGCGTTATTGGCGATAAACTGGTCTATTTTTTCTTCTGTGAGGTGTTCATGGTAATGTTCTCCTACCTGCATCATGGGTGCATACCCGCATGCACCAAGGCATTCGACTGTTTTCAGCGTGAAACGGCCGTCGGCAGTCGTTTCTCCGTCTTTTATGCCCAGCTTGTTTTCGATGTAGGCTACGATTTTCTCAGCGCCTTCGATCATGCAAGGGCCCGTGCGGCAAACTTCCATTTTCACTTTGCCAACCGGCTTGGTATCGTACATGGAGTAAAAAGTGGCTACTTCATATACTTCGACCGGCTGGATGTGCAGGATGCGCGCAACATAGTCCATTACTGGTGTGCTCAGCCAACCAAACTCGGCCTGGGCCATGTGCAAAATCCGCAGCACTGCGCTTTTCTGATTGCCTTCAGGATATTGGGCAATCAGGCGATTGATCAGGGCGAGGGCTTCTTCGCTGAAGCGGATTTCGCCGTCGATATGGGTGTTGTTCTCAGGCATCGAGTTCTCCTGCAATTACGTTCATACTGCTCATGGTAAGCACGGCGTCGCTGAGCATGCTTCCTTTAATCATTTCGGGATAGGCCTGGTAATAAATGAAGCAAGGACGGCGGAAGTGCAGGCGGTAAGGCGTGCGGCCACCATCGCTGATCAGGTAATATCCAAGCTCTCCGTTTCCACCTTCTACAGCGTGGTATACTTCACCGGCCGGAATCGGCGTCTCTCCCATCACAATCTTAAAATGATAGATGAGCGCTTCCATGCTGCGGTAAACTTCGTCTTTTGGCGGCAGGTAAAAATCGGGCACATCGGTAAAGTGTTTACCTGCAGGCATGTTATCGAGCGCCTGGCGGATGATTTTCAGGCTTTCCCGTATTTCCTGCTGGCGCACCACGAAGCGATCAAATGTGTCTCCGTCTTGCCCGATGGGAATATCGAACTCGAAATCTTCGTAGCTCGAATACGGATTCATCACCCGAACATCGTAATCAACCCCGGCAGCGCGCAGGTTGGGTCCGGTAAAACCGTAATTCAACGCGCGTTCTGCTGAAATAGGTCCGGCTTTGATTACCCTGTCCATGAAGATGCGGTTGCGGGTAAGCAGGCCATCAAACTCTTCGAAACGGGCAGAGAATCCTTTCAGGAACTCGTCCAGCTTGTATTTGAAAGCATCGCTGAAATCGCGTTCAAACCCACCAACACGACCGATATTGGTTGTAAGGCGTGCGCCGCAAACTTCTTCGAACATTTCGTAAATAAGCTCGCGCTCCTGGAACATATAGGTGAAGCCGGTCAATGCGCCGGTATCCACGCCGATAACGCTGTTACAGATCAGGTGATCGGCGATGCGCGACAGTTCCATGATGATAACCCGCATGTACTCCACCCGTTTGGGCAGTTCGATGCCTGCGAGCTTCTCTACGGTCATATGCCATCCCATGTTGTTGATGGGCGACGAACAGTAGTTCAGGCGATCAGTGATGGGCGTAATCTGGTTGTATGGACGGCGTTCGGCCAATTTTTCAAAGGCGCGGTGGATATAACCGATGGTTGGTTCGGCTTCGAGAATCCGCTCGCCGTCTACTTTCAGCACGTTCTGAAACACACCATGCGTGGCAGGGTGCGTCGGTCCGAGATTGAGGATGGCAATTTCTCCATCGATGGAGTCGTGCGCCACCAAAGGAGCCTGGCCTTGCTTTTGGGTATCCGGAGTTGTCATCGTCCAAAAAATCTATCGTCTTTATCGTCACGGGTTTCATCCTCAAGCGCATATTCCTTGCGCAAGGGGAAGTAATCCATATGGTCAACATTGAGAATGCGGCGCAGGTCCGGATGACCGGTAAACTGAACACCGTAGAAATCATACGTCTCCCTTTCCATCCAATTGGCCGCACTGAAAAGCGGGGTCATGGTATCGATGGCCGGATTGGCGATCGGCAGGAAAGCTTTCAGGCGCAACCTGAAATTATTGGGCAGGCTGTGGAGGTGATACACCACAGCGATTTCACGGCCCGGATCGTCGGGATAATGCACCGCGCAGAGATCGGTGAGAAATCCCATCCGCAAAACGGGATGCTCCACCAAACTGCGAACGGTTTCAACAATGCCTTCAGCCGGAACTTCCACCGTTAGCAAACCATATGGACTATGGCTTGAAAGGGCTTTGTCGCCCAATACTTCGAGGGCCGTTTGGGCCAACATTTCCTGGTTCGACATGGCTCAGGTGAGGTTATAGCTTTCCAACATCTTCTTGTACTCTTCCGAATGGCGGCGGCGCAGGCTTTCGTTCTTCGCCAGCTCCTGAATCTTCATTACGCCTTCGATGATTTGTTCGGGACGCGGCGGGCAGCCCGGCACGTATACATCGACCGGTATAATGCGATCAATGCCCTGCAAAACACTGTAGGTATCGAAAATACCACCGCTCGACGCACAGGCTCCGACAGACAATACCCATTTGGGTTCAGCCATCTGATCGTACACTTGCTTCAGCACCGGCCCCATTTTCTTTGCGATGGTACCCATCACCATCAGCAGATCTGCCTGACGGGGTGAAAAGCTGAGGCGTTCGCTGCCGAAACGTGCCAAGTCGTAGGTCGCACCCATGGTCGCCATGAATTCGATACCGCAACATGAAGTTGCGAAAGGCAGAGGCCAAAGCGAGTTGGCACGCGCCATGCCGATTACTTTATCCAGGCTGGTAGCGAAGAAACCTTGTCCTTCGTATCCATCGGGTTTATCTGCCATCTTAACCATTGTTGTGTAGATATTAGGTTGTTGAAGTGTTGAAATCAATCGTCCCATTCCAGCGCGCCCTTGCGCAGGATGTAAAAGAATCCGGCCAGGAAGAAGGCCACAAACATCAGTACGGCTGTAAAACCTTCCCATCCCATGTCCTTGATGTTCACGGCATACGGATAGAAGAAGATCACTTCCACATCGAACAGCACGAAAAGGATGGCCGTAAGGAAGTACTTGATGGAAACCGGAAAGCGCGCATTACCTTGTACCTCGATTCCACATTCAAAGGTATCGTCTTTAGCGCTGGTTTTGCGAGACGGCCCGAGCAAGTGGCTCAGAAAAAGGGCGAGCACCACAAAACCGAGGGCGGCTGCCAACTGTAAGAGGATGGGTAAGTAACTGGATGGTTGCATGGAAACGCGGCGAAATTAATACAGGCAGCAGCGGAAAGTGTTCAGAAAGTTGAGATGAATTCTATTTTGTGACCTTTTTATTCACATCGGTGTTTTTTTACCTGAAAAGGGAATC
>CANHTS010000090.1 GCA_947463435.1 Flavobacteriales bacterium
TCATGCCATCGGCTTTGGCTTTCTTTACCATGTCGTCGATCGTGGCCTGACCGTCGAGCAGGGAATACTGAGAATGTACGTGTAAATGGCAGAATTCAGGCATAAGGCGTGTCGTAAAATGAATTCCCGAAAATAGGTTGAAGGGAGGCGAAAGCAGACGAATGTGGAAAGAGTGTGGGTGTTTAAACGGTTGCGAAAAAAGCAATGCGCTGTGCATCTTGGGATGGACATTCTTTCACCGCGAAGCGCCTATTTTTGAAGTCAGAACCTTATGGCACAGAACCCCGTTTTCAAGGAAACCATCGAGAAAGGCTATACCTTTAATGGACAATGCATCGACCTCGGAGCCGCCATGCTGGACGGTGAAGTGTATACCGGAACCCTGGTAAAGGCTCCGTTGAAGACTTTCAACCGCCACGGACTCATCGCCGGCGCAACCGGAACAGGAAAGACCAAGTCGCTGCAAATGATCGCCGAGCAGCTTTCCCAAAATGGCGTGCCGGTGTTGCTGATGGATATCAAAGGTGACCTCAGCGGTATCGCACGGCCGGGCGAAAGCAATCCGAGAATCGAGGAACGCGCCGCCAAGACCGGCATTTCATGGAAACCGCTTGAAAACCCTTGCGAGCTGCTGAGCATTTCCGAAGAACCGGGGACGCGGATGCGCGCAACGGTTTCCGAATTCGGCCCAACGCTGTTGGCCAAAGTGCTTGAAGTGAATGATACCCAGGCCGGCGCGCTGAGCCTGGTTTTTAAGTATGCAGACGATAACAACCTGCCGTTGCTCGACCTGAAAGACCTGCGCAAAACGCTGCAGTATATCTCGGGCGATGGCAAGAAAGAGGTTGAAAATCACTACGGACTGGTGGCTACTGCTTCCGTAGGCGCTATCCTGCGGAATATGATCGCCATCGAAGAACAAGGCGCCGGCCGCTTCTTCGGCGAACCCAGCTTTGATGTGGAAGACCTGATGCGCCTGGATGACAAAGGCCGCGGCATGGTGAACATCATCCGCCTCACCGATGTGCAGAGCAAACCGCGCCTGTTCTCCACCTTCATGTTGTGTCTGCTGGCGGAAGTCTATGAAAAGCTGCCTGAAATCGGGGACCCCGATGCCCCCGAGCTGGTAATCTTTGTAGACGAAGCCCACCTCATATTCCGCGAAGCGACCAAAGCATTGCTCGATCAACTGGAGACGGTGATCAAGCTGATCCGCTCCAAGGGTGTGGGCGTCATCTTTATCACCCAGAATCCGGCGGATATCCCCAATGCAGTGCTTTCGCAATTGGGTATGAAAGTGCAACACGCCCTCCGTGCCTTCACAGCCAAAGACCGCAAGGATATCAAAGCGGCTGCAGAAAACTATCCGCTCAGCGATTTTTACAAGACCGATTCCCTGCTGACAGAACTCGGGATAGGCGAAGCGCTGGTAACCGTATTGAACGAAAAGGGCATTCCTTCGCCGCTCGTGCATTGCATGATGACCGCTCCCGGTTCGCGAATGGATGTGCTGACACCGGCAGAAATCAATGCCGTGACGGAGCAAAGCCAGATCGCTGCCAAATACAACCGCGAAATCGACCCCGACAGTGCTTACGAAATGCTGACTGCGAAAATGGAAGCAGCCCGCCGTCAGACCGAAGAAGCAGCCCGCGAACAGGAAGAACAAGCCGCCGAGGAAGCCGAACGCAAGCGCAGCAGCGGCCGTCCGCGCAATGAAAAGTCCACACTCGAACAAGTGGCCAATAGCTCGGTAGGCAGAACCATTGTGCGCGAGCTGACACGCGGGCTCCTGGGCGTGTTGGGCATCAAGAGCACTACACGGCGCCGGAAGAGCCTATTCTAATCCTGCCGGTACAAAGCAGCCGTTTTCCTGGCATCACCGGCAATTTCACGGGCGAGTTTTTCCGGTTTCAAGACCCTTACCCCGTGGCCGTAACTGCGTATCAACATGCGGAGCTCATAGGAGCTGGGGTAAAGGTTGAGGCAGATATGCAGGCCTTGTTCGTCGTTTTGCAGGATGCGCTGGCTTTGGTGCAGTGGATTGCTCAGTACATAAGGCGCATCTTCCGCGTCGAATAGCAATTCGATGGTTTCAGGTGCTTCGTCCTGAAAAACCGTGATACCCAGGGCATATTGGAAGAAAGCTTCTGAATCAAATTTATCGCTACAATGCGATGAAAGAATGCGTGCAGAGGGCATTCGATCCAAACCATAGATCCGTATTTCGTTTAGCTGCACATTGCGGGCCACGAGGTACCAACGATTGCGGTACTCCTTCAAAAGGAAAGGGTTAACGATCACATTATAAGGCGTTTCAATCCCGAAGCGTTGATAGCTGATTTCGAGTTGTTGCTGTTGGGTGATGGCATCGAGTAAAGTGGCAAAGAGGCTTTTGTCGGGCCAAAGCGCAGGCACTTCCATCTGGACGATGCGGTTGTTGAGCCATTTTCCGGTTCGCATACCGAATTGCATCATGCGTTCCAATTGTTCAATCGGTTGCCGCAATTCACTCAGATAGGGCAGGCCTTCGAACTCAGAAAGGATATTCACACCTAGCTTGAGTTTTTCCAGGTCATCGGCAGAAATGCGCAGTCCGTTCAGCGTATAATCCGGGTCGGTATAATAGTAGCCCTTGCGTGTCGGATGGTAGGCGATCGGAGCGAGATAGCCCAGATCGGTGTTGTTGCGCATGTTCTGCAGGTCTTCTTCCAGCGTGCGATTGGCTACTTCTATCCCGAGTTTTTCCCGGAACAGCAGTATCAATTCTTTTTTGTTGGGGAAGGTTTTCTGACGGTTGCGCAGGGCTTCGTCGATGATGCGGTAGCGGCTGAGGGCGTCTTTATTCGCAGGCATACAGAGAAAAAGGGCTATTGTGATAATTGGCCCCGGTCTGCTGCTTATTCGCCGCTGCCGTAGCCGATTTTTTCGCTTACAATATACAATGGTCGACGCTTGATTTCGCTGTAGATGCGTCCAATATATTCACCAATAATACCCAAAACCAGCAAGGTGATACCGCCGATGAAGAGGATGGCGATCATCAGGAACGTCCAGCCTTGAACGGTGGCCTCGGTGAATAGTTTGGCGTAAAGGGTGTAGAGGATACCGGCGAAAGCGAGGATGGAGGTAAGGAAACCAATGATGGTGGCAAGGCGCAGTGGTACATTGCTGAAGCCGAGGATGGCATCGGTCGCAAGGCGCAACATTTTCTTGAGCGGATACTTGGTTACGCCGGCAAAGCGTGGTTCGCGGTCGTATTCCAGCGCCAATTGCCTGAACCCGACCCAGGCTACCATGCCGCGCACGAAACGGTGTTGCTCGCGCATGCCGAGGAATGCGTCGAGCGCCCGCCTGTCCATCAAACGGAAATCGCCCGTATCCAAAGGAATATCCACATCGGCTAGGCGGTTGATGAAGCGGTAGAAGTATTTGGCGCTGAGCAGTTTGAACGCACTCTCGCCTTCGCGCACGTGGCGCTTGCCATAGACTACTTCGGCACCCTCTTCCCAGGCCTTAACCATTTCTGCGATTACTTCCGGCGGATCCTGCAAGTCGGCGTCGATCACCACCGCCGCATCGCCCTTGCAGTTGTCGAGGCCGGCTGTGATGGCGATCTGGTGGCCAAAATTGCGGCTGAATGACAAAACCTTCACCTGCGGGTCTTTGGCTGCAATCTCCCGCAGCAATTGCAAGGTGCGGTCACGGCTGCCGTCGTTCACAAAGATGAGTTCGTGGCGGTACGCGCTGAGACCTTGCAATACCGTGTGCAGGCGCTCATACGACGCCAGCATCACTTCCTCTTCATTGTAACAGGGAACAACAACCGATAAGAGCTTCATTGCGGGCGCAATTTACAATGCCGCCCGCGCTTTGAAAGTATGGGCTTTCACAGCCCGGCGACGTATTCTGTAGAATCGTTCAGCCATGCAATCCTTTCTCTAAACACAGGCAGAACGATTCCTGGTATGCATGTGGCCAATAAAAATTCCCTTTACTACTGACGGATAAGTTTGGCGGCTTGGCCGGGGTTTCGGATTTTTGGCCCCAATGAAATATGCTGTTTTATCTCTGCTCGCGCTGAGCGGAGCCTTCCACGTGCAGGCCCAGCGCAATGTGCCTGCACCGGTACCCGCCGCTCCGGCACGGGTCGATTCACTTTCGCCTTCCGCCTGGTCGGCCTTGCGCTTCCGCATGATTGGCCCGGCCGTGAACTCGGGCCGCATCATCGACCTGGCCATCAACCCGCGCGATAAAAGCGAATGGTATGTGGCGGCAGCCTGCGGCGGCGTCTGGAAAACCAATAACGCGGGCGTCACCTTCACGCCCATCTTCGACAACCACCGCGTCTATTCCGTTGGCTGCGTGACACTCGACCCTTCCAACCCGGCCACCGTGTGGGTTGGCAGCGGCGAAAACAACAACCAGCGCAGCGTGGGATATGGCAACGGCATCTACCGCAGCGACGACGGCGGTAAAACCTTCGCCCATATGGGCCTGAAGAAATCAGAACACATCGGCATGATCGCCGTCGATCCGCGCAACAGCAATGTGGTATATGCAGCCGCTTACGGACCTCTCTGGAACGAAGGTGGCGAGCGCGGGCTCTACAAAACCACCGACGGCGGCAAGACCTGGAACCTCGTGCACAAGGTGAGCGAACACACCGGCTGCAACGAAGTGCATCTCGACCCGCGCAATCCGGATATCGTGTATGCTGCCTTCCACCAGCGCCGGCGCCACGAATGGACCTATATTTCCGGCGGACCGGAAAGCGCGGTTTTCCGCAGCACCGACGGCGGTCAGACCTGGAAGAAACTCGGCGGCGGCCTTCCCGGCGGCGATCTCGGACGCATTGCCCTGGCTCTTGCGCCCTCCAATCCGGATATCATGTATGCCATGGTGGAAGCCACTGAGAATGCAGGAGTGTACCGGAGTGAAAACCGCGGCGCCAGCTGGACCAAGGTGAACAGCTTCTCCACTGCCGGTAACTACTACCAGGAATTGTATGTGGATCCAAAAAATCCGGACCGCGTTTTCTTCATGGACACGTACCTCAAGATTAGCCACGACGGCGGCAAAACCATTGTCAATGCAGGCGAACGCAGCAAGCACGTCGATAACCACACCATCTGGATCGATCCCGACGATACACGCCATGTGCTTGTAGGATGCGACGGCGGTCTGTACGAAAGCTGGGATCGCTGCGCTACCTGGGATTTCAAGCAAAATCTTCCCCTGACCCAATTCTACCGCGTCAGCGTAGACAATGCCAAACCCTTTTACCATATCTACGGAGGTACGCAAGACAACAATACCCTCGGCGGACCTTCGCGCACCCTCAGCGCCAATGGCATCGTGAACAGCGATTGGTTTGTGACTGTGGGCGGTGATGGATTCAAATCGCAGGTCGATCCGAACGAACCGAATATTGTCTATTCGCAGTGGCAGTATGGCGGACTCATCCGCTACGACCGCCGCAGCGGAGAAGTGACCGATATCAAGCCCATCGAAGCGCCCGGAGAGCCTGCCCTCCGCTGGAATTGGGATGCGCCGCTGGAAATCAGCCGCCACAATCCGGCGCGGCTGTATTTCGCAGCCAACCGCATTTACCGCACCGACGACCGCGGCCAGAGTTGGCGCCTGATCAGCCCAGACCTCAGCCGCGGCATTGACCGCAACAAACTCCCTGTTATGGGCAAAGTGTGGAGCATGGACGCTGTAGCCAAGAACCAAAGCACCAGCGTCTACGGCAATATCGTTTCGTTTGCCGAATCGCCCCTCGATGAGAACATGCTCTTCGCCGGAACGGACGATGGTCTTGTACACCTTACCACCGACGGAGGCCAGAGCTGGAAGAAGCTCAGCGGCTTCACCGATGTACCGGATATGGCGTATGTGAGCTGCATCACAGCATCGCGCTACGATGTGAACGTAGTGTATGTCACTTTCCAGCACCACCGCAGCGGCGACTTCAAGCCATATGTCTTTGTGAGTCGCGACAAAGGCCAGACCTGGACCTCGATCCGCGCTAACCTGCCCGAAGAAGGCATGGTTTGGACTTTGAAGGAAGATCATGTGCAGCGCAATCTGCTGTTTGTGGGAACCGAATTCGGTTGCTGGTTCACGGTTGACGGAGGCCGCCGCTGGAACCAATTGAAGAACGGATTGCCCCCGGCTGCCATCAAAGACATCGCCATCCAGGAGCGCGAGAACGATCTTGTATTGGCTACTTTCGGCCGCGGTTTTGCCGTGCTCGACGACTACAGCATGCTCCGCAACCTGAATCCGGAAAACCTCAAAAAGCCCGCGCATATCTATCCGTTGCGCGATGCGCTGATGTATGTTCCGTCTTATCCCTTGGGCGACGACGGCAAAGCCAACCAGGGCGAGAACTTCTTCACGGCACCCAATCCGGCGATAGGCGCAGTGATTGTATACCATCTCCGCGACGACTACAAGACCATCAAAGAGCAGCGCAAGGCGAGTGAAGCCGCGCTCATCAAGGCCGGTAAGCCGGTGTATTATCCAAGTGCGGATAGCATCCGCATGGAAGACCGGGAAGAAGCACCCCAACTGGTTTTCGTGATCCGCAATGAAGCGCGCGACCTGGTGCGCATGTTGCAGGCGCCTGCCAAGAGCGGCAGCAACCGCATTGTATGGAATTTTCGCATGCCTGCCGTCAATCCTGTTTCACTTGGCGATGCCCGCAACAGCGACGATCCGGTGGGCTCTGGCACAGCCATGGTTCCTCCCGGACGCTACACCGTTGAAATGTATGTGATGCAAAACGGCAACATGGTAAAACTCAGCGATACCGTAGGTTTCAATTGCGTGCATCTCAACCATGCCACTTTCTCAGCTGATGATAAAGCTGCTGTTTTCGCTTACGCACGCAAGGCCACAGAAATGCAGCGCGCAGCCATGGCCGGCGCATCGTATTTCAACAGCATGGGCGAAAGGGTGAAACTGCTCCGCAAGGCCGCCCTGGAAAGCAATATGGATTTGTCTGGCGTGACAACTGAGCTGCAGCAGATCCAGCAAAGCATGCACCAGCTGGAAATGGAACTGAATGGCGATGGCAGCCTGTCACGCCGTGAGTTCGAAACAGCGCCCGGCATCATGGGCCGCGTGCGGAAATCAGTTTCCGGCCTGTATTACATCAGCGGAGCACCCACTGAAACCTGGAAGGGGCAATACACCGCTGCATCCACACAATTTTCGACCTGGCTCGATGCCGTTCGCAACCTCGACGAGCGTATCAAGGCCGTTGAAGAGCGGATGGAAAAAGGCAAGGTGCCATACACACCGGGCCGTTTCCCAAGCTGGAAGCCTGAATAAAAAGCTTAGCCCAATGCAAAGGCCCGGAAATACCGGGCCTTTGTTTTTTCCATGCCTGGCGCCGGGTTCGAAACAGCACTTGCTTCCTTGAAAAAAAAAGTATGAAGCGCAGTTGATTGTTTATTATTTTTGAACTATACTTTCATGCAATTAGAGATTATATGAACCATACAAAACGAAAAGTCCGGATCCTGTCCATCGACGGTGGGGGCATCCGGGGAGTGATTCCCGCAGTGGTGATGGAGTATGTGGAAGCTAAGCTGATTGAGATAAGTGGCAATCCGGACGCGCGGATCGCCGATTATTTCGACCTCTTTGTTGGCACGAGTACCGGCGGCATCCTGAGCTGTTTTTACCTGACACCGGATGCAGGAGGGCAGAGGCCGCGTTACAGAGCGCAGCAAGCAACCGAATTCTATTCGAAATACGGTGTTAAGATTTTCAACGAATCGAAGCGCCATACCTGGTTTGGCATCCGGCAAATCGTGAACGCCACGGCCTACGACGCAGCGAAGTTCGAAGCCATTCTCAAAGACACCTTTGACGAAACCCGTTTCAGTCAGTTGCTGCGGCGCTGCGTAATCACTACCTACGACATGCATAAGCAGAGTGCGTTCTTTTTCAACAGCCGCGAACCCGAGCACAAGCAGCGCGATTTCCTCCTCCGCGAAGCGGTGCGGTCCACTGCCGCTGCGCCGACGTATTTTCCGCCCTCCAGGGTGAAGAATCTGATCACCAATGAAGAGATGCTCGCGGTGGATGGTGGTGTCTTTGCCAACAATCCCGCGCTATGCGCTTACGCCGAAGCCAGGCATACCGATTTTGGTCATATCTCGAAACCTGAAACCGGCGATATGATGGTCTTATCGCTCGGCACAGGTGGTGGAAACCTCGATTTCGGCGACATGAGCGGCATCAACGACTGGGGCGCGATTCGCTGGGCGAAAAGTGCTCCTGATATCATGATGGACGGCAGTGTGGATACCGTTGAATTCCAGATGAAGCAGCTGTTTGGCGCGCTCGAGGAAGATGGCATCTATCATTACAAGCGCATCGATGTGCCGCGCAGCGAAAGGCGCTATAAACCAGACATGGCCGATGCTTCGCCCGAAAACATCGCCCGCCTCCGCGAGGCCGGTGAGGCCGCGCTCCGCGATGCCCGCCATGAAGAACCCGGTCGACTGGGATTGGACAAATTCCTGGAAGCGCTGGTACAGAACGGTTGATGCCGGTTATTGCCGAACATGATTTTTTAGGCTGGTATTGCGTCTGTTTTTTCTCTCTTTTCTGCATTTCTCCGGGTATTGACAACGTATTTTTGCAGGCTTGAAATCGCTGTTTCACATAGGGGCACAGACATCGCTGGAGTTTACAGTTGGTGAAAAAGATCTGGCGGAGTTTGAAACCGGTGTGGTACACGAATTCTATGGCACCTTTGCCCTTGGCCGCGATGCCGAGTGGACTTGCAGGCAATTTGTGCTGGAGATGAAGGAGGATGGGGAAGAGGGCATCGGAACCTTTTTGAATATCCGGCATCAGAGTCCGGCGCTGCTGGGTGAAACGGTGCGTATCACGGCCGAAATCATCCGGCTGGAAGGCAACAGCATAGACTGCAGCTTTGAAGGAAGGGTAGGAGAACGCATCGTTGCCACCGGCACCCAGGGTCAAAAAATACTGAAACTGGAAAAGCTGGAGCGGGTAGTGGAAGGAATCAGAGGAAATGGCTGAGAAAGACAAAAAACCGCGCAAGGTTGAAATCCAGAACCGCAAGGCAGGATTCAATTTCCATATTGAATACCGCTACGATGCTGGTATCATGCTCACCGGCACGGAGGTAAAGAGCATCCGCGCGGGCCATGCGAATATCAGCGATGCCTATTGCTACATGGAAGGCGGCGAGCTCTTCATCAAAGGCATGCACGTGAGTGAATTCAGCCATGCCGGTTATACGAGCCATG
>CANHTS010000091.1 GCA_947463435.1 Flavobacteriales bacterium
GGCGCTGCCAGCTGACATAGGATTGTTTATAAAAATGGCCTGCCGAGAACACTAGCACCGGAATGGAAAGCAGGAGATTCAGCCATGAAAACAATTGTTTAAACCCTTGTTCTTCGAGCCCCAGGTATTCGGGAAAACTGAAGAGCATGATATTACCAAAACAGAATCCGGCGACGGCCAGTTTGAGCAAGGTTTTGCGGTTTCCGGGTGCTCCAATGTTGCGGCTGTCGGGCAACAGCGAAGGCGCATAACCCAAGGCATCGAGCAAACGAACGATGTCTGTAAACGATGTAGATTTCGGATTAAAAGACAGCTCGAGTTTCTTTTTAATAAAATCGACGCGTGTATATAAAATTCCGGGGCGGATACCTGGTAGCTTTTCCAGCAGCCAAACGCAACTGGCGCAGTGCATACCGGGAATATCGAGCGTCAGGTTGACTTGCTTTTCGTCCTGATATGTAATGAAGTCTCCGGCCATTACGGCAAGTTCGTCATCAGCCGGAAGGCGGGTATCTGTTTTCTTGCGACCTGCTTGTTCGTCGAAGCGATAGTAATCGCAGAGATTGTTATCGCGCAGGAGATGATAAACAGCTTCGCATCCATCACAGCAAAAAGCGTTGCCATCGGCGTCTTTGCTGCGGTTCACCGGTACAGGTGTCTGGCAGTGAACGCAGTTGAGATGGGTGTTAATTTGACGCTGTGACATCGACGCTTCAAAGGTGCTGCGGCGATTGAAAGCGCGGGCTGACGGATGTCAGATTAATGGTTGATATCAGGCAGCAGGTGGGTTAAAACCATGGGCCTTTCATTGAGCTCCTGGCGCACCATTTTTACAAGGCTGGAAGGAGAGGCACCATTGAAGCGCCAGCGCATGAGGGCGAGGTCGCCGGTTTCTTCCTGGGAACCTGGTTTGAGGTTATACCCTTCGAGCATGGATGCGGCTGCATTGGTTTCCTGACTGAAGTCGGCCCCATCGCGGATTTTGGCTTCGCGCGAACGATAGCGGAGGTCTGCCCCTTGATTCCATCGCAAGCGGCCGGGCGTCCATGAAGCGAGCCAAATGGCAGAGTGGCCTTTCAGCCCTTTGTTGCTGAGCCATTCAAGGGCCTTGAGCGGGGGCAGGTCGGCAAGCAGGAAAGCGAGCAACTTCTTGGAATTGGGATAGCTTTCCATTTGATCGACCAAACCCGATTCGGGTTCTGTCACGACGTTCAAGCCCGGAAAAGAAAAAAGGATTTCCTCTTTTACGCGGTCGAGTTCCTGTTGCATAGACTTCCGGTACACATCGCGGAGGTCCATGACCATGGCCGCGCCAGTACTGGGAGGTTCGTCGAAATAGGTGAGCAACAGGGTAGATATGTTGCGTCCGAGCAAACCGAGAATATCCCCTGCTATATGGGAATTCTTCATCAGTTCGAGTGGCAGTACGGCAATCATATCATGTTGATGCTTATGACAAACCGAAAGGCGGACAAGCCGCCTTTCAGTTGGGGTATGATAAGTAGATTCAGCGTATGGCTATGGTTTTTGTTTGAGGGGAAGTTGATTCCGCCTGTTGTCGGGGAAGCCGAATATGGAGGATTCCTTTGTCCCAGCTGGCATCGATATCGTTTTCCAGCGCATCTGCAGGCAGACTGAAAGAACGGCTGAAGAGGTTGTAACTGAACTCTCTTCGCGTTGTTTTTTCGTCTTTGACTTCTGCGCCTGGAGCTGGCGTTTGGTGTTCGCCAGAGATGGTCAGCATACCGTTTTCGATTTGCAGACGGATTTCATCTTTTGCGAAGCCCGGAACTGCCACTTCAACGGTGTAGGCATCTTTAGACTCGTGAATGTTGACGGCCGGCATGTCGCCCGTTTGACGGTTTAAACCTGCAAACGGCGACCAGTCGGGATGGAAGAAATCTTCCATCCAATGACGTAGTGTGGGATTTGTTTTTGCATGGCTCATAGGACTTTCGTTTCCAAATGATACTTGCAAATTTGCTAGGGAAACGCCTATGAGGCTTTGACCACAGTCAGCCGTGTACCTGATTTGAGTCAGGCGTATGACTTACCAGCGCAAACTGCGCAGTTTGTCTACCTGCACAATTTTGATGTGGGAGCCATTGATTTCAATCAGACCATCGCTCTTGAAACCACTCAGTACGCGGATGGCAGATTCGGTACTCGTTCCGGCCATACTGGCCAGCAATTCACGCGAAACGGCGATGCCGAAGCGGTTATCGGTTTCAGTTACGGTCTCGAACAATTTCACCAAGGCTTCTGCCACCCGCTTGCGCACGGTATCGTAGGCCAGTTTGAGGAGGTCTTTTTCCTTTTCTGCGATGTTGTTGGAGAGCATTTTAACGAAGGAAACCATCATTTGGCTGTCGCTGGTGATATAGCGGATGAACTCGTCTGCGGGGTACAATTCGAGTTCGCAATCCTGCAGTGCTTCGGCGTTTTCTTCGCGCGGCTTCGACTGCATGCTGCTGACATAGCCAAAATAACCCTCAGCCCCAATGAGGTCAGAGGTGTATTCCTTGCCGTCGGAGTTATAACAATAGAGGCGAACTGTTCCTTTGAGCACTTTGTAGACGTACATGCTCGGATCGCCTTCGTGATAAATGCTGTCTTTCCTGGAATAATGGCGCACATGCGATTGCATGGTTACCTGAGCGCTTTGGCTTTGTGCATTGCGCTGGGTTGTTTGCCTTAAAGCCTCTGCTTTGCGGAGCCTGTTTTCGATGGTCCGGAGCAAATCCGTTTCTTCGAATGGCTTAGTGATGTAATCGTCGGCACCAAGGCTCATGCCGTAGCGCACATCGTTTTTCTCCGTTTTTGCTGTAAGGAAAATAAACGGGATACCGGCTGTTTCCACACGTTGGCTGAGGATATGCAAAACACCATAGCCATCGAGGCCGGGCATCATGATATCACAGAGAATCAGGTCGGGATTTTCTTTCACAGCCAGGTCAACCCCTTGCTTTCCGTCTTCAGCCAGGACGGCTTCATAACCAGCTAATTCAAGAATCTCAGCGGTGTTTTCGCGAACACCAGGATTGTCTTCAATAATCAGAACCCGCTTCTTCATGCTGCTTCAAAGGTAAAAAAACTTCGAACGCAGTACCCTCTCCCAATTTGCTGTGGAATGTTATGCTGCCTCCCAGGATATCCAGATACTGACGCACCAGATGCAGCCCAAGGC
Source organism: Flavobacteriales bacterium (assembly GCA_947463435.1). Taxonomy (GTDB): domain Bacteria; phylum Bacteroidota; class Bacteroidia; order NS11-12g; family UBA955; genus REEB481. The sequence goes on from CANHTS010000091.1 coordinate 3,188, forward strand.
CTGTACCCTGTATGTTTGTTACATTCCTGGCCCTGAAGAAACGGGAGAAAAGATTTTTCTGATCTTCCTCAGGTATACCCATTCCGTTATCGCTTACAAGCAAGGTTGCACCTGCGGGTTGCACGGTTATTTCAATCCTGATTAGCCCTTGAACGGGGTCTGAATATTTGATTCCGTTGCTAAGCAGATTCAACACCACGTTGCGCAGCAGCTCCGGGTCGGCGGTAACCCACACAGGGTTCTTGGGCAAATCCAACTCCATGCGCTGGTTTTCGCGCAGTGTAGGTTCTACATCGTCGCGTATCTCTTTGATGAAGCTGCACAGATCGAGCTTGAGTGGGATGTTCTTCACGAGGCCTTCTTCGAGCTTGCCCAAGGAAAGGAAATCGTTCAGAATCTGGTTGAGGTGGCTGATGTTTTTGCGGATTTTGGACACATGGTCTTCGATTTTCTCCGCATTGCCGGCTTCGTTGTATTTTCCGATCAATCCGGCCGAACTCATAATGGTGCTCAGCGGGGTGCGGAATTCGTGGGATGCCATGCTCACAAACCTGCTTTTCAGTTCACCCAACTCTTTTTCCTTGTGCAGGGCGCGCAGCATTTCGCGTTCGGCGCGTTTCAGGTGGGTGATATTGGTTTCAATCATCAAGACCCCTTCCACCCTGTTCTGATCCGAGAGCGGCACGGCATCGATGAGGAAGCAGTGGTCTGAAAATTCGAGTTCGAAGCTGCGGATTTCCCCTTTCAATACTTCGCGCAAATTGGCTCCGGCGATATCCTGGAGCTCAGGGCGCAGGCGCGTCAGGTAGTTGGTACCGATCAGGAAGCGCGGGTCGATACCCAGATCGCTGAGCCCCTTCCCTTCCACAAACGTGTAATTGAACTCACGGTCTAAAATAGTGATGGTGCCGTTGGGATAATTCCGCGCAATCGTGGTATATACTTTCTGGCTTTGCAGCAGCTGCTCTTCTGCTTTCTGCCTGAGGCGGAGGGTTTCCTGCAATTCGCGCGTGGCAAACTGCACATCTTCCTTCAGCTTGTTTTCGTAATTCTGTTTGAGTTGCCGCGACTTGACTTCTTCTGTAATATCCTGAATGGTTCCCACATAGAAATGCAGGCCTTGTTCCATGAAATGGTTGATGCCCAGGCGGGCGGGAAACTCGGTGCCGTCTTTCTTTACCGCCGTTACTTCCCTTCCGATGCCGATGATTTTCTTTTTACCGGTATTCTCATAATTCTGGATGTACTGATCGTGGCGGCCACGGTCGGGATCAGGCATGAGCATGGAAACATTTCTTCCGTACAATTCGCCTGCTTCGTATCCAAAAATATTCAGGGTAGCTTTGTTGAATTCTACGATGACCCCTCGCGAATTGATCACAATGATGCTGTCGAGCACCGTATTGAAGAGTGCCTTGAGGCTGAGTTCCGCGGATGGAATCAATTCTCCGTTTAAGTCGGTTTGCATTTGTTTCGCAGGGGAAAAGGGATACGAATATACCCCAAAGAAGGCACATGACAAAAATCATACTATACAGGCTAACTCGTTGTAATAATTGAACTTAAAAAGAAGAATTGTGAGAACGCAGCGTGTGGAACCTTTGAAAAGCTGGCGCAATTTCCTGCTGGGAATCTGCGCGGCAACGGCAACGGTATCTGCCATGGCGCAGGCCAACCAACAGGCGCGCTGGGCCGATTCTGTTTTGCGTACCCTGACCTTACGGCAAATGGTGGCTCAATCGATGATGGTTGCCACCTGGAGCAACAAAGACGCTGCGCATGTGCAGCAAATAGAAGACCTGATTTATAAGGAGCGGATTGGCGGATTGATTTTCTTTCAGGGAACCACCCGGATGCAGGCCTGGCGTACGAATTATTTCCAGCAGATCAGCAAGGTACCTCTGATGATCGGGATTGATGGCGAATGGGGCCTTGCCATGCGGCTATCTGATGCGGAGCGTTATCCGTATACCATGACGCTCGGGGCCGCCGGAAACGAAGATCTGGCTTTTCGCACCGGGGCGGCCATGGGTCGCGAATGCCGGCGCATCGGCGTGCATATCAACTTTGCTCCGGTGGTGGATCTCAATACCAATCCGCGCAATCCGATCATCGGTTTCCGCAGTTTCGGAGACCGGCGTGAGGTTGTTTCAAGGCTGGCCAATGCGTTGGCCCGTGGAATGCAATCTGAAGGCGTTATGGCCTGTGCCAAGCATTTTCCCGGCCATGGCGATACCGAAGCCGATTCCCACCTCGACCTGCCGCTGCTCATCCATAGCCGAGAGCGGCTCGACAGTGTGGAGTTGTATCCATTCCGACAGTTGATAGTTGGTGGCGTGGATGCAGTAATGGTCGGGCATTTGCAGGTTCCGGCACTCGATTCAGCCCAAAACCGACCATCCAGCCTTTCCCGTCCGATGGTACAAGGGCTACTGCGCGAGAAAATGGCTTTTGGCGGGCTTATTGTAACCGATGCGCTGAATATGAAGGGAGTGGCGCGTTTCTTCCCTCCGGGAATTGCGGAGCGCGAGGCCTATCTGGCGGGAAATGATATCCTGCTTTTCCCCGAGAATCCTTCTCTCGGACTCGACCTGATCTGTCAGGCAATCGACAGCGGTCTGATGGACAGCACCCAAGTCGCAGCGCGGGCCTATCGGATTCTATGGTACAAGGCCAAGTATGGCCTTGCGCATTGGCAGCCCGTCAACACCAGCCATCTCGACCTTTCGCTTACTGCCAATAACCAAGGCGAATGGATGCAGGAAGCTGCAGAATTGGCCATCACCCTGGTTAAAGACCAGCACCGCTGGATGCCGCTCAATGCGAATGTCAAAGGTGCTTATGCTTCTCTGGCAGTGGGCAAGAAGAATCAATATGTATTTCAGCGTGAACTGACACGATTCCATCGTACCGATCGCTTTCTGGCAGACAGGAATGCTTCAGCCTTGGAATGGAAGGCGCTGTTGGATACCCTGAAGCTGTATCCGTTCGTGAGTGTCAGTTTGCACGATGCCGGTCTTTGGGGGAAAAAGGCCGTACAGGTTCCGGAAGGGCTGCTCAGCTTTCTCATGCAACTGAAAGACAGTACACGGCTTGTATTGGTGAACTTCGGCAACGTGTACCAGCTGGGCGAATTGGGTTCGCTTCCATGCATCGTTGCGGCGTATGAAGATCATGAAGCCTTTCAGCGGCAAGCGGCAAGGGCTATTTATGGACAGGCAGCTTTCCGCGGTCACCTGCCGGCGCGAATCAATGAGGAGTTTCAGCGCGGAGCAGGCATAGCAACAAACAACCAATTGTTTCCCGCATTGCCTGTGAGTTGCGCAAGCGATCCACAGCCCGACAGCGCCTATGTTTCGCGGATAGATAAGATGCTCGACCAGATTGTACGCACTGCGGCAGCTCCCGGCGGTCAACTGCTCGTGATGCACCACGGGCGCATTGTATTGGAAAGGAATTTCGGATTCAGCGATTACAAGCACCAAAGGCCTGTACAGATTGAAGATGTTTACGACCTGGCTTCCCTCACCAAAACAGCTGCTACCACCCTCGTAACTATGAAGTTATGGGAGGAAGACAAGCTCTCACTCGACGATGCCCTTGAAAACTACCTACCTGAGTTTGCCGGAACCAACAAAGCCGGCATTACCATACGGCAGTTGATGTTGCATGAAGCGGGTCTGGAGGCATGGATTCCTTTTTACAAGGAGCTTATCCAAACACCGGAATACCTCTACGATCAGTCTCATGCCGGATGTGGTTGTTTTCAGATTGCCGAAAACCTATACCTGGATTCGGTTTACCTGCGTGTAGTATGGGACAGGATCAAACAATCGCCTGTTGGCCCGCGCGGGCAGTACAAATACAGCGATCTGTCGATGATCCTCTTGCAGAGAATTCTGGAGCAGGTTGGCGGTGATGCGCTCGACCGATTGGCAGATCAATACTTCTATCAGCCCATGGGTTTGCAAAAAATGGCCTTTCGTCCGCTGGAACGCTTCGACCCGCATATGGTTGCACCGACCAGCGACGACGGTGTATTCCGCAAACAAGTGATAAAAGGTTATGTACACGATCCGGCGGCAGCCCTGCTGGGAGGTGTGGCCGGTCATGCCGGGCTATTCGGTAACGCCAGCGATGTTGCAGCGATTTTCCAGATGCTTTTGGACGGTGGTATTTACAATGGAAAGCGTCTGTTGCAGGCCGAGACGGTGCAACGATTTACGCGGAGACAGCATACAGGTTCGCGTCGCGGGCTAGGTTTCGACAAGCCGGAGCCGAATCCACGGCTTCCGAACCCTGCCAGTTCCTATTGTTCACCTGAGACTTTTGGCCACACAGGTTTTACAGGAACCTGCGCCTGGGCTGATCCGCGCAATGGATTGGTGTTTGTGTTCCTCAGCAACCGCGTTCATCCTTCAGAGGAGAACAATGCCCTGGTTCGCGGAAATTACCGCACAGAACTGCAGCGCCTGGTTTACGAGTCGTTGCGCTGAAAATCGCAGCGGCTAAGCGGGGCGTGCGCTACTTTCGCGGTATGATTTTCGATCTTGCAGCATTGCCGGTACCCCGTGTGCATCAACTGTTGCTGGGGGCCGTAGGTCCGCGACCGATATGCTTTGCCAGCACTGTGGATAAGGAAGGCCGCCGCAATCTGGCACCGTTCAGTTTTTTCAATGTATTCAGTGCGAATCCGCCGGTTGTTGTATTCAGTCCGGCGCGCAGTGGACGCGATGCCAGCACCAAGCATACTTACGACAATGTGCTGGAGGTTCCGGAAGTCGTTATCAATATTGTCAACTACGAAATGGTTTACCAGACCAGTCTGGCCAGTTCTCCGTTTGCCAAAGGGGTGGATGAGTTTTTGAAAGCCGGATTCACTCCCATTGCATCTGATCTGGTGAGGCCATGGCGGGTAAAAGAAAGTCCGGTACAGATGGAATGTGTAGTTACCGATGTTCGTCCGTTAGGACAGGGCGGCGGCAGCGGCAACCTGGTGATATGTGAAGTAAAAAGAATGCATGTGGATGATGCGGTGCTGGATGCAGATGGCCGCATCGATCAGACGCGGCTCGACCCGGTAGCCCGCATGGGCGGTGATTGGTATTGCCGGGCACATGGTCAGGCATTGTTTACCATTGCGAAACCGCTAACCACCGTGGGTATTGGTATTGATGCGTTGCCGGAGCATATCCGACTGAGCACAAGACTGACAGGCAATCACCTGGGCATGTTGGGCAATCATGAAACATGGCCCGATGCGACTGAGATCGCAGCTGCCATAGAAAAGTACGGGTCGGAGCCGGATCGGGAAGGTAAGGCTATTGCATTGCTGGAAACGGGTTCGGGGCGCGAGGCGCTGGCGCTGCTGTTGGGTTGATGTGTTGAAGTGCGGTTGATTCTGCTCTTCCTGGGGTGTTGAGCCGCTGGTTTGAACCGAGTGTACGGAAAGTTGCACCTCGTTTTCTCCAGGACTGGCAAGGGTTTGAGACGATGCCTTCGAAAAGTCCCTTTAAAACCCTCACGCCCTTCCAGCTCTCCACCCCAACCGAGTGTACGGAAAGTTGCACCTCGTTTTCTCCAGACCTGGCAAGGGTTTGAGACGATGCCTTCAAAAAGTCCCTTTAAAACCCTCACGCCCTTCCAGCTCTCCACCCCAACCGAGTGTACGGAAAGTTGCACCTTGATTTCTCCAGGCCCGGCAAGGGTTTGCGACGATTCCTTCAAAAGTCCCTTTAAAACCCTCACGCCGTTCCAGCCTCCACACCCAACCGAGTGTTCGGAAAGTTGCACCTCGTTTTCTCCAGGACTGGCAAGGGTTTGCGACGATTCCTTCAAAAAGTCACTTTAAAACCCTCACGCCGTTCCAGCCTCCACACCCAACCGAGTGTACGGAAAGTTGCACCTGAATTTCTTCAGACCTGGCAAGGGTTTGCGACGATGCCTTCAAAAAGTTCCTTTAAAACCCTCACGCCGTTCCAGCCTCCACACCAAACCGAGTGTACGGAAAGTTGCACCTGAAAACGCGCAAATCCAATCCAGATCTACATTCCGGCCATTCCACC
>CANHTS010000092.1 GCA_947463435.1 Flavobacteriales bacterium
ACAGCATCACCAATCTTGCCGAACCGGTCAGTAGGAGATTGCATGGAAGCAGCAGCTGCCAGCATTCTAATATGACTCAATCCAATACCGTTACCCGATGCTGTGCTGGCCGCGTCGACATAGGCTATACTCTGATTGGATGAAGCTTCCAAACTGACTTTAACTCCTTTCACTCTTGCATACCGGACTTTGCTCGCTTTCCGATTCTTCGATTTACCCACAACCGGTATAACTACTTCCCCATACTTAATGAACTCTGCCAATCCGGTCAAACTTGACAACAACCCCATACTTATTCTAAGCTTATGCAATAAAGCCCAAATAGGCAAATAGTACTTATGCCCCAGCAATTGCTGAAGTTCCTTAGCAGATATAGGTTTCTTGCCATGAGAAATCAGAATTGCCGCATATATCCAGTACATAAATGGCAGCTTGCTACATTCCATTGCGGTACCACTTCGTAACGTGGTTTCCCATTTGCAATTCTTGCATCTGTAACGGCAACGTGTTGATAACCAAATGTGTTCAGACCCATAGCATCGTTTGCAATAGACGCCCGTTTCATCTCTCCATTTCTTAACAAGATTGATGCACTTTTCTTCTGAATTGTAAATTTTAAAAAGTTTAAGATTTTCCATAATAGCATAAAGGGACAAAATTCCGCAACTTGTTGATTAACTGCAAGTAATCGACTGAACTTAATCGTTTTAAGCGTTTACTTTCCGGTTACTTGATTGAGCCAACAATAGGTAAAACGTTGAAAACCAGTCAAAAAACCAAGGTGCAATTTCCCGCATACTCAGTTATTCCGTCCAATTACACGCTGCCACTCGAAACCCTCCGGCAGCCCCGCCTCAAAAACCAGCAAATCCCCGCGCACCGGATGATTGAACTCCAACCTAAAGGCATGCAAACACACGCTTTTGTCCGCATTCGGCCTGGGATAGCCGTACTTTAAATCTCCCACAATCGGCGCTCCATGATGTGCCAACTGGGCACGTATCTGATGGAACCTGCCACTGAAAGGATTCACCTTGTACAAAAATGCGTCGTCCTGCTGGCGTTCCAAAGCGTAGTCCAGCCTTGCCATCTTAATCCCTTCCCTTTCTTTTTTGTACACAATAGCACGGTGGTGACGGCTGTCTTTATCCATTGGGTCTTCCAATGTGCCTTGTCTTTCAGGTAATGGACGTGTAGTCATTGCCAGATACGTTTTTTTTACCCTGCGCTCCCGGAAGATCTCATTCATGCGTGCAAGGGCCTTACTTGTTCGCGCGAGGACAACAAGTCCGCTGACCGGTCGATCTAGCCGGTGTACCAGTCCGACAAAAGCCTCACCCGGCTTGTTGTACTTTTCTTTGATGTAATTGGCCGCCCATTGCAACAAATGGAAATCTCCCGTGGAATCGCCTTGAACCGGCATCCCTGATGGCTTGTTCACCACCAGCAGGTGATTGTCTTCATATACAACCAATGGACTCCCCATACCCTCAGCCAAGAATGTTGACTTCACGCTCAAGTGCAACGCCAAAACGCATCATAACGGAACCCGCAATGCGATCTGCCAGATTGGCCACCTCTTCACCGGTAGCCCCACCGTAATTCACCAAAACCAGCGCCTGACGGGCATGGCTCCCAGTATTGCCAATACGTTTACCCTTCCAGCCATCTTGCTCAATCAACCATGCGGCAGGTATTTTCACCCTGTCTCCTTCAGCAGGAAACGACTTCAAATCGGGATAACTGGCTTTCAATGCTTCATACTGCGCGCGTGGAATCATTGGATTCTTGAAAAAACTGCCGCAATTGCCCAGTTCTTTCGGGTCGGGCAACTTGCTTTGCCGGATCTGAATCACGGCCGCACTCACATCCTTCACTCCCGGGTGTTTGATGCCCATTTCTGACAGCGTGGCCTGTATATCCCCATAACTGATGTTAAGCACCGGCTGCTTTGAAAGTTTCAGAACAACGGACAGGATGCAATACCTTCCTTTCCCTTCCCGCTTGAAATAGCTGTCACGATACCCGAAGGCGCATGCGTCCTTGTCAAATATGCGCACTTCACCGCTCTCCAGATCAAAAGCTTCCAGCGAATCGAACACATCCTTCAATTCTGCACCATAAGCACCAATATTCTGAATGGGCGCTGCGCCTATGGTGCCGGGAATAAGACTCAGGTTTTCAACCCCGCCCCATCCATGTGAAACAGCAAACATCACGCAGTCATGCCAGGATTCACCAGCTCCAAAGCGCACACGCACACTTTGCGGATCTTCAGAAACCACTTCCCTGCCCGGCAGGCAATTGTGAAGCACCAGGCCATGGTAGTCATTTTTGAACACAATATTGCTGCCACCGCCCAAGACAAGCGGTGATGCCAATTGCAGCAGATTTGTCTTCCAAAGGCTGCTGAGCTCCTCTTTTTGATGAATACGGAAATACAGGGCTGCTTTAGCCTCCAGCCCGAAAGTATTCATGGATCGCAGTGAAACAGCCTTCTCCAGCATGGCACAAAAATACCCTGACAAACAACAGTACGCTGCATGGGCCAATTTTCTACCTTTGGCGCACCATGAAAAAATCCCTCGGCATCGGTCTGGCTATCTTGGCTGTAGCAGCATCCGGATACGGACTGTGGCAGTACTTCGGCAACGGTGGCTCCACTTTTAGCGTGCGGCATATTGCAGTTCGAGAAGACGGCGAAGAGCGTTGGAGTATCCTGGATCTGGAAAGCGGCAAAATCATTGTGGACCGTGAATGGAAGGAGGAACCGGAACACGTATCTGAGGGCATTATAACCCTGAAAAACAAAGAAGGGGAATACGAACTGTTTACCATTGACGAGAAACCAAAGCGCATCGGTAAAACTTTTGCCGCGGCAGGGATGTGTCTGGAAGGACTCATCCCCGTTGCCGAAACAGACAAACCGGTAAGCTATATCGACGCCAAAGGGAACACCATATTCACGCTGAAGGAAGCAGACGGAAAGAACGTCACGGAGGCAGGCCACTTCAGGGAAGGACTCGCGCGGTTTAGGAATGCCGATGGCAAATACGGTTACGTCGACCGCCAAGGAAAAGTTGCCGTAAAAGCCCAATTTGATGAAGCCGGCGACTTCCGCGAAGGACATGCCTTGGTTTCCATTCTCAAAAAGATTGGAAATCCCGGCGACTCGCTCTACCGCGAAATTGAAACCGTGGGGCTCATCAACCGCAACGGTGAATTCACCATCTCACCCAAAGAAGCCGATAGCAGCGCATCTGTCCCAACCCAAACCCCGGTAAACGGATTGGTGATGTATACCAGGCAACAAGAAGACAAAAACACGGTGGGCTTTATGGACGTGAAGGGGAATATTGTCATCAAGGCCGACAAATCCTACCGGCGGGCCACTTCGTTTATGGGCGAATACGCTGCCTACAGCAATGGCGATGAATGGGGCATTATGGACCGCAAGGGAGAAACCGTTATCCGGCCCAAATACGACATGTGCTTTTTCTATGACGACATCCTCTACATCCGCGAAAAGAACCAATGGGGATGCATCACCGTGGAAGGAAAGGAACTTATTGAACCTGAATTCAGAGAGATGCTGCCTTTCTTCAATAAACACACCGTGGCGCGCGATGGCAAAGATTTCATCCTGATCAACCGGGAAGGAAAGGAAGTCGGAGAAAACAGCTTCAAAGTAGCACATTACAACCGCCTTATGGCGTCATGGATGACCGGCAACTTCCCCACCGTCAAAAGCGATTTGCTGGATGCCGATGCGCTCCTCTCCAGAATCCTGAACGAGCTCAAAACGCCCGATCTTAAAGCCCTGAATGGCAAATCCGCCCATGAGATCGCCGCCTTATTCGAAAAAGAAAATGACGATATCAGCGCTTACAGCTATTCCCTTTCAAAACACATTTTCGAAATAGACGACGTATCGGTAAGCCTCGTTTGTCGCTTTAACGAATCTTTGAAAACCTATGATGTTGCAGCCTCCAACGGAATGATAGAGGCAGAAAGTTCTGCCATCAATCCGCTCGCCAAAGTCAACCGGGTTGAACTGGAAATCGACTTGTACCAGCGGCTTCAACCCAAGGACGACAAGATCCTTACCGCAATGAAAAAGATCATGACCGGTATGGGGTATACCGAATCTGCGGCCGCGGCTTCCCCCGGATTGATTTGGTACAACGATTCGCTCGGGGCCATCACCATCGATGGAAATACCCTGACCCTGTACCTTTCGTTCAGCGATGCACTCGAACTGGAAGCACCGGGGGTAACTACAGATTACGACAGCGAAGCAATGCCCTTCATTGAAGACCTGTCCGGTGACCGCGGCGAAGCTGTAGAGGCCCCTGCCGTAGAAGGCCATTCCGATCGTCGCTTCGGGAAATAGTTTCCCGCTGGCAACCCCTGCCGCGGTTTGGCTTCGCCGTTATTACTTCCTGCTTTCAAAAAAGAAACACATAGGAAGAAAGGGCGTTCCGAGGTACCCAATAAGCAAGGCGGTCATTATCAGAAAAAAGCTGCTTCCAAATCTAATAATTGCCTTAATTGCCGCAGACATTTGACCTGAAGATGAAAAAAGCACTGATTGCCGGTGGCATTATCGCCTTGCTTGGCTTGGGAGGATTCGCCGTATGGAAGTACTTGCCTGCGGAAAACGAAGCGATTGGGCTTCGCTACATCCCGGTAAAAGAAGAAGATGAAGAGCGCTGGAGCGTCCTCGACCTGGAAACCGGCCAGATCGTGGTAGACAAGGAATGGAAGAACGAACCACAGAGTGTAACTGCAGAGCTGGTAGCAGTTGAAAACAGTGAAGGCAATACGGAATTCTATACCCTCGACAAGAAACCAAAGCAGGTAGGTGGTGAATACCGGAATGCCGGGTTCTTCTCAGAAGGACTCGCACCCGTCGCCGAACCGGATAAACCCGTTGCCTACATCAACACGGAAGGAAAAGAAGTATTCGAACTGAAAGAAGCGGATGGAAAAAGCGTTGATGCTGCCGGACATTTCCGCGAAGGCATGGCCCGATTCCGGACGACAGATGGCAAATGGGGTTACATTAACCGCAGTGGCAAAGTAGTGATCAAGGCCAAGTTTGAAGAAGCCCAGGATTTCAGGGAAGGTTATGCACTGGTTACCATTAAAGAGGAAAAAGGCAAGCCCGGTGAAGAGGGGTACGAAGTTGAATTCAAAAACGGCTTCATCGACATGAATGGGGATTATGCTATCAAACCCAAATCAAAAATCAGTTATCAAAACATGGGAGAAGGACTTATTGCCTTTCAGGAAAAACCAGAGAAGGAAGGCGACGAGAAGAAAACCATGTATGGCTTCATGGATATAAACGGCGAAAAAGTCATCAAGCCGCGGAAAGACTTCAAGCAGGTATTGCCTTTCATCCAAGGCTACGCTTCCTTCAACGATGGGGAAGCCTGGGGGATCATGGACAAAAAAGGTGAAATCGTGGTACGCGCCAAGTACGAAGAAGCTATTTGCTACAACAAACAAATCCTCGTTGAAGAAGACAAGGGAAAGTGGGGAATCGTTGACCTCGAAGGGAAGGACATCATACCGGCTGATTACAAAGAGCTTTATCCCTTCCTGTACAAGCACACCCTCGCAAGGGATGGGGATTATTTCATAGTGATAGATGGCAAAAACAAGGAAGTCAGTAAAAGCGATTACAAGGTGGGAGGCGCCTATGGCCAATTCCTCAGTTATTGGCTCAACGCCAGTTTCCCGATCGTATCGAGCGATTTCGTAGATGCGCCCGCCGTCATTGAACAGGCATTGCAAAGCCTTGCGATGGACAAACCCGACCAACTAGCAGGTAAGAACCTAGATGAGGTTATACGTCAGTTACAGCTGAAGGAAGAAGATGTCAGCAGTTTCGGCTCTACGCTTTCTGCATCGCGTTACGAACTCAACGACATGCTCCTTTCCATTTCGGCTAATTTTGATGACAACCTGCAACAGCCCCAATACAGTACCGAATACTATTACGGTTATCCCATTGAACGCCTGAACGGATACGCACTGAACCGCAATGCAGTGGTTGTTTCTTATGGAATCGATATCAAGTTGTACGGCAAACTGGCGCGAAAATCAGATAAACTTGCCGAGGCGCTGGAAAGCCGCCTGAAAAAATCAGGATACATGCGCAGCGACGGTCAAAGCACCGCTAAAATGTGGATTTACAACGATGGTAAAGCGGTGATACGCTTTACCGACGATCGGCTTGAACTGCTGATTGCCAATGAGGGCAGCTACCAGGGCCTGCAGGAATTGGACGCGGAAAACACAGAAAGCGAAATGCCAGCAGAATCTTTGGAAGAAGAAACATTCTGAAGGCCTCCTTCGAAAAGCGAACAGCTTCTGCCTTTCCAGGCAGAAGCTGTTTTTTTATCTGTTCATGCTGCGAAAGCACCGGGCAAGCAACCCGGGCCAATGTTGCAAGACATGTTAACCCTGCAAGCGATCCTGCAAGCTGAGACCATGCTTGCGTGCAGTGTCTTTGGCAATATCGTATCCGGCATCAGCATGTCGGATAACGCCCATGCCAGGATCGTTATATAGCACTCTTTTCAGTCTTGCTTCTGCGGCTTCCGTTCCATCGGCAACGATAACCATGCCCGAATGGATGCTATAGCCCATACCTACTCCGCCACCGTGATGCAGGCTTACCCAGCTTGCACCACCGGCAGTATTGATAAGTGCGTTCAGAATCGGCCAATCGGCAACCGCATCGCTGCCATCTTTCATCGCCTCAGTTTCGCGGTTCGGTGACGCCACAGAACCCGTATCGAGGTGATCGCGTCCAATGACAATAGGCGCTTTCACTTTACCTGTGCGCACAAGTTCATTGAATGCCAGACCGGCCTTTTCGCGTTCACCCTGACCCAGCCAGCAAATGCGTGCGGGCAATCCCTGGAACTCAATCTTCTCGGCCGCCATCTTCATCCATCGCTTGAGACTCTCGTTCTCCGGGAAAAGGGACAGAATGGTTTCATCGGTTACCCGGATATCTTCCGGATCACCACTAAGCGCAACCCAACGGAAGGGACCTTTGCCTTCACAGAATAGCGGACGTATAAATGCCGGGACAAAGCCGGGAAAATCGAACGCATGGGTCAAGCCTTTTTCCAATGCCCGCCCGCGGAGGTTGTTACCGTAATCAAAAACAACCGAACCTTTTTTCTGGAAATCGAGCATCAGCTCCACATGACGCACCATCGTTGCGTAGCTTTTATCCAAGTATGCTTCCGGATCGCGTTCACGGAGACGGTCAGCGTCTTCCACTTCCATCCCAGCCGGATAATATCCAATCAGCGGATCATGGGCACTAGTCTGGTCGGTTAACGTATCCGGAACAACGCCGCGTTTCTGCATTTCTTCGAGGAGTTCAACGGCATTGCACAAAACGCCGATGGAAACGGCATCGCCTTTTTCCTTGGCCATCAAAGCCATCTCAATGCCTTGCGCTGCACTCCGCGCCATGAAGTCCAGATAACGCGTTTCCAATCTTTTCCGGATGCGCCATTCTTCTACTTCGGCCACCAGTGCCACACCTTCGTTCATGGTGATTGCAAGAGGTTGTGCACCACCCATTCCGCCCAGTCCGGCTGTCACATTCAAGGTACCTTTCAAACTTCCTCCAAAATGCTGGCGTGCGCATTCAGCATAGGTTTCGTATGTACCCTGAACGATGCCCTGAGAGCCGATATAAATCCACGAACCGGCGGTCATCTGACCATACATCATCAGGCCCTTGGCTTCCAGTTCCCTGAAATGTTCCCAGTTGGCCCAATTGGGTACCAGCTGGCTATTGGAAATCACCACGCGCGGCGCGTCAGGGTGCGTAGGAAGGATTCCAATGGGCTTACCAGACTGAATAATCAGTGTTTCGTTGTCATTCAGATCCAATAAAGCCTTGCAAATAAGATCGAATGATTCCCAATTACGGGCTGCCTTACCGAGTCCGCCATACACAATCAACTGCTCAGGGCGTTCAGCCACCTCAGGATCGAGGTTGTTGTGCAACATCCGATAAGCTGCTTCCTGCACCCAGCCTTTACAGTTGAGTTTGCTGCCGCGGGGTGCGTGTAAAATGCGGGGACCGCTTTGTGTTTCCATCGCTGCAAATATCCGCTGTTTGCAGGGCAATTCGCTAATTTGCTGCCGTGATTCAACAGGCACATGACGCGAACTTGAAACTGCAGCGATGGATGCTTCTGGCTGCTGTGGTTCTGTTCGCATTGAAACTTTGGGCCTGGCAAATCACACAAGCCACCAGTGTCTTGAGCGATGCACTTGAAAGCATAGTCAACATCGTTGCCGGTGCCATCAGCTTATACGCCGTGTATCTATCTTCGCTCCCGGCGGATAAAAACCATCCTTACGGACATGGAAAAGTGGAGTTCCTTTCATCCGGCATCGAGGGAACACTTATGCTATTCGCGTCTCTGCTGATTGGCTACGAAGCAGTTTGGAATTTCATTTACGGACATAAGCTCAACGACCTGGGCCAGGGTATGGGCGTCATTTTCTTTGCAGCGGCCATGAATTGGATCCTCGGCTGGATGTCGATACGGCAAGGCAGAAAAACCCATTCACCTGCCATGGTTGCCAGCGGAAAACACCTGCAAAGCGATACCTGGACTTCCATTGGAATCATCGCGGGCTTGTTGTTGATTCGACTGACCGGTCTGGAATGGATTGATAGCCTCGTGGCCCTGCTTTTGTCCATTTTCCTGGCATGGACTGCTTACGGCATCATCCGAAAAGCCATCACCGGCATCATGGACGAAGCCGACCTGCAATGGCTCGAAGGTTTGGTGGATATGCTGGAAAGCAGACGCCGCGCCAATTGGATTGACCTGCACAACCTCCGGGTTATCCGATACGGATCGGTGTATCATATTGATTGCCATTTAACCGTACCATGGTATTACAATGTGCATGAGGCCCATTCAGCAGCAGAAGCGCTTAATGATGAAATCAGGGCTCACTTCGGCGCGCAGGTGGAGATGTTCATCCATACGGATGGATGCCTGCCTGATTCCTGCAGGGTTTGTTCACAAGCAACTTGCCTGCAAAGACAACATCCAATGGCTGGCCGCGTAACCTGGAGCGTGCCAAACATCGTTGCCAACGCTAAACACGGGCAAGAA
>CANHTS010000093.1 GCA_947463435.1 Flavobacteriales bacterium
GGTAAGCTTCCTCATCCAAACCAACCTGAGCGATACCCGTCCGCTGATGGATGCCTGGGTGGCCTGGCATCCCAACGCGCATTGGACTATCACGATGGGGCAAAAGCAGCATTTTGCCAATAACGCCGAAATGACGTACCGCGAAGACCGGCTGCAGTTTACAGAACGCAGCTTACTGAGCACACAGTTTAGCCGTACGGGCCGCGAATTCGGCTTGTTCGCGGAAGGCCGTTACGGCGAAAAAATCGGATTGGAACCTATGCTCGCCGTTACCTCGGGCGATGGAAGGAATTCTTTTGGGGAAGACTCCCGTGATACCGATTTGGGCGGATTGAAATATGCGGCACGCCTGAATGTCTATCCACTCGGCTATTTCAGCAAAGGAAACGAGCAGCACAGCGCAGATCTAGGCCATGAAGAAAGCCTCAAAATCAAGACCGGTTTTGCCTGGAGCATGAACCACGGCGCCAGCGATGCAGTGGGCGAAGGGCATGGCAATTTCACATTGTACAATGAAAACGGCGCGCAGGCATTTCCCGATTACCGTCAGCTGTACGCCGACCTGAACGCTAAATACCGCGGATTTTCGCTGTTGGCCGAATGGACTCAATCAACGGCCGCTGGTTTGACCAGTCAGTTCCTTGATCAAAACGCAGTCTTACGCCTGGCACCGCAACAAATCAGCTCGCTCCTAGCGCTCGGCAACGCCTTCAATGCCCAGCTGGGTTATGTTCATAAGCGTGGGTACAGCGCCGACTTCAGGATGGGTCAAATCAACGCAGAATTTGACAGCTATGCGCAGAGTCTGGTTGGCAATTTGCAATACAGTGGCATTGGACTCAGCAAGTATTTCGCCGGGAACCAGCTGAAAATTCAAACCGCCTGCACCTGGGTAAAACCCGAAACCGGCGCACAGAAAATGCAGCTTGATTTCGTGGTGCAGATGGGCTTCTAGGCTTCATGTCCCGGCCCGAGAAACCAGGTTTTCGGCAATCCGGGTTGGGATCGTAGCGCTCTGTAAGAAAAAGCCTGTATGGAAATGGCCTTCGGGTCAGGGGAACAACAGGTCAGCACTGCGGTTGATGGCCTCGATAAAATCGTGGCCCAGGCCGGGAATCTGGTGCAGGCTCCAGTTGAACGGCTTACCGGATTGCCCGGCCAGATAAGCACAGCGATTATAGAAGTACTGTGCCCGCGCCAGCCGATGCAGTCCCTGGGCGTCGGATTCGGGCGTATGGCGCAGGGTCGATGAATTCGGATTGTTGTCGTTCATCCCCACCTGAACAAGTATTTTCCGCTGAAAAAATGCAGCATGGTAGACCGAATCTGCCGGTGATATTCCGGTTCCGTAAGGGAATTTCACCTGCTTATCGGGCAGAGTATACCAGCCGGCGGCAGAAACCACAGCGGCATCAACCTTGAAATCGGGCAGGAACAACAAGGTACGGTGTAAAAACTGCGCGCCGGCGGAATGGCCGATGGCATAGGCCTGTGTTCCCGCTGCGGGTGTTTTCATGCGCACAAACTGCAGGATACGCGGCACAATGGAAAAAGACCAGGCCGTTGAAGGGCGCAGGCTGTCGGCTTTCGGCAGTTCTCCATCAGGATACATATCGCCCAGCGCAAAGGCATTGCTGCCCGGGAAAACCTCTTCAGAAAACTCAGGCACCACGAGAATAAATCCGGCTGCAGCGGCCTTGGCAATGAGCGCATCGCGGTATTCGATGGCATTGCGTTCGATGCCGTGGAAAACCATCACCACGGGCATCTTTGCCGCCTTGTTCTCCGGAACGTAATAAAACAGGCGCAGGCTTCGGGCTTCGTTTAATGCTTCGTCATAAAAAACCTGCATGCCGCTGCCTAGCCAGGTATTGGAAGGCGGTTTATTATCGGAACAAGCTCCGGCGCCCAACAACAACATACAGGACAAAGCCGTCATGCACAGCGTCTTCACTGCATGCCTATTCAACCACATCCAAAACCGCATCATCCAAAAAAACACCCCTCAACACGCATCTTTGCAATACCAGATCGAAAAAATATGCATACCAGTTTGAATTTCGCCTTGCAGCTCATCTGTGAAGCCTACGAAAGAGAGGGCAGCAGCGGGAGCAAATTCCGGTATCACGATTTGTACCGAGCCATCAAAGCCTGCATAGCGCAGCAGGAGATTCCGCCGAACTGGCGTTTGCCCTCCACCCGTGTGTTGGCTGACAGGCTTGGCATTTCGCGCACCACGGTCAACACGGCTTATGAGTTGTTGCTGCTCGAGAAGGTAATTGTGGCCCGGGCTGGATCCGGATACCGGGTAATGTCTGATACCTTGGAACAGGCAGAAGCGATTCCTGCAGGAGGAAAGCTGCCGCATCCATATCCTGCCTTATCGGCTCTGGGCGATTCGGTGCTTGACAATATCGGGCTGATGAACCGCGCGCCCGACGTGGGCATTCCCTTCAAACCCGGTTTGCCACCGATCGACATATTCCCCATAAACCGCTGGAAGAACCTCTTAAACAGTTATTGGCGGCATATCCGTTCTTCCGATTTGTCGTACGGGCAATCGGCGGCTGCGGAACACCTCAGGCAACAGATTTGCAACTATTTGTATGTCAGCCGGTCAATCCGCGTAAATCCCGGTCAGGTGGTGGTGGTCTCCGGCAGCTTGCAATCGCTCTATTTCATTGCCAGCGCGCTCATCGATCCGGGCGACCGCGTGGTGATTGAAAATCCCACTTTTCCCAATGTACAGGCTGTATTCAGGAGCTTCAGGGCAGAGGTACATGCCATTGCGCCAGATCGGGAAGGCATACAACTGCAAGGCAAGAACGACCTGCGTAATATCCGGCCGAAACTCATCCACGTTACCCCTTCCGATCATTATCCGCTTGGCATCAGGATGGGCATGGAGCGCAGGATTGAACTGCTGCGGCAGGCGGCAGCATGCAAGGCCTTGATCATTGAAAACGATTACGAACAGGAAATGGCCAACGTGCGCGAAAAAACGCCTACCCTGTTTAGTCTGGACAAGGAACAGCGCACCATTTACCTCGGCACCTTCAACCGCTTGCTTTATCCATCCATCCGGCTCGGATTCATGGTGTTACCGCCGCATCTGGTGCCGGTAATCAAGGCTTTTGAGGAACACAGTCACCGCTTCGTTTCTCCTTCCTTGCAGATGGTGATGGGCCAGTTCATCGAACGCAACCATTTGTACCAACACATCAAGAACCTGGGTGAAGTAGCGGCTGAGCGGCTCGCGGTTTTCAGGCAGAGCTTCCGGGAGCATATCCGATCGATGGAACTGCTGGAAACCGGATTCCGCGGTTTGCATGTGGTGGCTGTTTTCAAAGAACCCCGCAGCGTTGAACAAGAGCAAACCTTGATATCCGAACTCTCAAAAAAGGGGATAGCCGCCTTTCCCCTATCGAACTGTTACACCGGCCAAAGCCCGCAAACAGGGCTCATACTTGGGTACTCAACGGTTAGTCCGAGCGCCATCCGCCACAAGTTGCAGATCTTCAGGGAGGTTGTAGACGGACACTAACCGGTCAAAACTGGCCTGCACAATTTTAACATACTGGTATTTCTTATCTCTTTTGAAAAAGGCAATTTTGATGCTTCGTTTCAAACCTGAATCGCATGAGAAAACACCTTACACTCATTTGTTGCAGCCTATTGGGCTGGTCTTTACAGGCACAGGCGCCATTGCTCGTGGAACATTTCAATTACGATGCGGGCACCAATCTGCAAGACAATGGCTGGAATGCCCACAGCGCCGGCACTACGAACCCGATCAAGGCCACAGATGGCGGGCTATCCTGGTCGCAGACGCCATATCTGGGCAGTGGCGTAGGCAATGCAGCTGCGGTGAACAATTCCGGCAGCGATGAGAACCGGGCGCTGGGCGGCTACGTACGTTCGGGCGCTGTATATACGGGTTTCCTGATGCGCATAAATGGTGCTGTTACGACCGGCAATCAGGGCTTCTTCTTCCACATGGGAGAATACAACGACACTGCCAATACGACCTTCACTTCGGTCAGCACGGCATTCCGCGCCAGAACCTATGTGGTTCCCGGCACAACGGCAGCCAGTTTCCGCATGGGCATCACCTTCAATTCGGCCACACCGCCGGCAACACAAGGCGTTGACGTAAGCCGCGATCTCGATACCGGCCGCTCCTACCTGGTAGTGGTGAAGTACCAATTCATTGCCGGAGCGGCCAACGATTCGGTGAGTTTATACGTGTTCGAAGACGGCGCCAACCTCAGCTCCGAGCCAGCCAAAGCCGATATCGGTCCGGTTGCCGGTACCCAGGGCGATGTCAACCTCATGCAATACGTTGCACTCCGACAGTTCAATGCCGGGCAGCGGATTACGGTTGACGGACTGATAGTGCGCAGCAATTGGGACTGGCTCGCAGAATCTTCGGCACCCGTTTTGCTAAGCCCGGCCAACAATACCAGTCTGAATCTCGACGGACCGGCCGGCACGCCTGTCAGCATTCGTTGGTCGGCAGCGCGCAATATCAGCGGCAATGTGGTTTACCAATGGCAAGCCGATGCACGTGCAGCGGGCACATTCAACCCCGCAGCTTTGGCCCTGGCATCCGACAACAGCGGAGCCGATACCGTGCTTAGTCTTACATACGGCGCTATTGAAACCGCGCTGGCAGGCCTTGGCGTTCAACCCGGCGACACACTCAAAGCCGCATGGCGGGTGCGTGCCATTGCCGGAACGGACACCTTGTATTCCAATGTTTACAATATTGACCTGATAAGGAAAGGCAATAACACTTCCATGAAGCAGCTGGACGAAAGCCGGAGTTTCAGCATCTACCCCAATCCCGGCAAGGGAGATTTTGTTTTGCGGGCAAGTGCACCGGCTACCGGCACCCTGAGTATTCAAATGGTCGATGCCCAGGGTCGTGTGGTGTTGAACCAACTGGGTAATGCTGCCGCACCTATCCGGATTTCCATCGCGCACCTGCCCAATGGCATGTATATCGTTCAGATTCAAACGGAGGCTGGCGGATATGCAACCCGGCGCTTGATACTTCAAAAATAAAAAGCGACCGAAAAACAGAAATTCCACATTGAAAAATGCACGTATAAAACCGGACGGCTTTTCAGGTGTTTGGTTGAAGTAAAAAAACAAAACGCGAAAACCATGAAAAAACTCTATACCCTCGTTTTCGGTTTGCTGCTGAGCTACCAGCTGCAGGCCCAAAACCCATTATTGGTGGAGCACTTCGATTACACATCGGGTGCCAACCTGCAAGACAACGGCTGGTACGGTCACAGCGCCGGAACAACCAATCCCATCAAAGTAAGCAATGGCGGTTTATCCTGGAGCCAGACGCCGTATCTCGGCAGCGGCGTTGGGAACGCTGCAGCGGTTACCAACTCGGGCAGCGATGAAAACAAACCATTCTCCAGTTGGGTTGACTCAGGCAATGTGTATGCGGCTTTCCTGTTCAAAGTAACCAAGGTTGTTACCACTACAACACAGGGTTATTTCTTCCACATGGGGGAATATGCCAACAACAGCACCCCGGTTTACACCGCGATAAGCACTGCTTTCCGTGCCAGAACCTATGCGGTGCCCGGCAGCACTACCGCCAAATACCGCCTCGGCCTGACTTTTAATTCGTCGACTGCACCCAGCACAGCAGGCGTGAATATCACGGCTGACCTGGATACCGGCAAAACCTATCTGGCTGTGATAAAATACCATTTTGTTGCCGGCACACTCAACGATTCAGTGAGTCTGTTTCTTTTCTCTGACGGCGACAACATTGCCACAGAGCCAGCTAAACCCACCCTCGGTCCATTGGCAGGCGACCAGTCCGACGTTGTTTTTTTACAATACGCGGCATTGCGCCAATACAACGCCGGGCAGGGCATCATCGTAGACGGCATGATTGCCCGCACCGACTGGAATTGGTTGCCTGTGAAAAAACCGGTAGCTCCCAAACTCGTTGGGCCTGCAAACAATGCCTATGTCCGTGTGAATGGACCGGCTACAACGCCTGTTGTAATCAACTGGACCAAAGCCGTCAATTTCGACAAAGCCGTTTACGAGTGGCAGGCCGATTTGCGTTCACTTTCCGGATTCAAACCAGCCGCTTTGGCATTGGCTTCAGACAACAGCGGCGCTGACTCCGCGCTGAGCCTGAACTTCGGCGCACTCGACCAGGTTCTCGCCGGTCTCGGCCTGAAGGTTGGCGACACGCTCAAAGCAGTTTGGCGTGTACGGGCCGTTTCAAGCGGTGATACCCTTTATTCAGACACCTTCGCCATCGACCTGATCCGCGGTTACATGGTCGCTCCTTTGTCTAATTTCAATCTGCTCGCACCTGCCAACAACACCAAACTGACCGTTGGTATCGGCCTCACGCAGCAGGCCGTTATCCGCTGGAATGCTTCCAAAGCAGGCACGCTTCCCGTAACGTACGAATGGCTTGCCATAGCCAAAGGCGGCAGTTTCGCCAGCCCGGCCGTGACCCTCGCTTCCGATAACAGCGGAGCAGACACCACGCTTACCGTGACCCTCGGCGCTCTCGACAACCTGCTCGCCGGTCTCGGTGTGAAGCAAGGCGACAGCATTGAACTCCAATGGACTGTGCGCGCAGCAGCTGATACCCAGAGACTCGACGCTTCGCAGATTTGGGATATCACCCTCAAGCGCTCCAACAAAGACCTCGGCAGCATCAGAAACCTCAGCCCTGCCGATAAATTCAGTCTGCGCGTGAATGGCCCTGCTTCCACGCCTGTAAACATAAGCTGGACTTCAGCAGCCAAACTCAGCAATGCGCGTTATACCTGGCAGGCCGATCTGCGCGCAGTGGGCAAGTATATGCCTCCGGCCCTCGCATTGGCATCTGACAAAAGCGGAGCCGACACCACCCTGAGCCTGAATTTCGGAGCACTCGAGCAAGTACTTTCCGGCCTCGGCCTGAAGGTTGGCGACACCCTCAAAGCCGTTTGGCGCGTGCGTGCAGTGTCGAACAGCGCAGACACCATTTACTCACCAAGCTTCGCTATCGACCTGATCCGCGGTTATATGACCGCACCGCTGAGCAGCTTCGCACTGGTTTCACCTGCCAACGCCACTTCCCTCACCGTTAAACCTGCTCAGCCCGACCTGGTGAATATTACCTGGCGCAAGAGCACCGCCGGAACACTGCCAGTAACCTACACCTGGATTGCCATCCTGCCCGGTGGCAATTTCAGCGCGCCCACACTTGCTTTGCCTTCTAACAATGCCGGCAAAGACACCGTGTTGACAGCCAGCTATGGAGCTATCGATGCCTTGTTGGCCAGTCAGGGCTTGAATCCCGGCGACAGCGCCAACCTGCAATGGGCAGTGCTCGCACAGGCTGACGCGCAGACCCTGCTTTCTTCTGAAAACCGCCTCATCACCCTGAAGCGTTTCAAAGACCCTGTGAATTCAACCTTGGGTCTGCAAATGCGCGGTTTCAATGCCTATCCAAACCCGAGCAACGGCTTGGTAAATATGCAGTTCAGCGAACAGCTCAGCGGCACACTCAGTATCCTGGTAATCGACGCCAGCGGCCGCATTGCGCTGTCACGCAGCGCCAAGGCCGAGGCGCGCGTTCAACTTGCGCTCGAAGGATTAGAGGACGGCGTATACTGGATTCAGGTTCAGGCTGAAAACGCAAGCTATCTCCAGCGTCTGGTGCTGAAGCACTAAGAACTTCTCAATGAGAATATTGGAACTGCGATCCGGCAACGGGTCGCAGTTTTTTTATGGCTTTCCATTCTATGCATGGCGTAAACAAGCGCATCGATTCCAACTTCTGCTGAATGGCGTTTAAGGGCAAGGGGGCGCCCTGCGCAAGCAACTTGCGCACTTCAACCATTTCCTTTATTTCGACAAAACCCCTCTCATGGCCAGCGTTCTCGATCCGGAAAGTGTAGACCATGCACGCCAAAGCAAACAGTCGAACCGCTTCATCCTCTTCGGCTTCATCCTCTTCGGCTTCATCCTCTTTCTCTGCGGCCTGATCGTAGGCCTCCTCGTGCCCAACATGGCCAATACGCGCATGGCGTTGGCTTCACACCTGAAAGGCATCATGAACGGCCTGTTTCTCGTGGTATTGGGTCTGGTCTGGAATAGGCTCGTACTCAGCCAGGTGCTGCTCAAGACAACTTTGGCGCTGGCATTGTACGGCACTTTTGCCAATCTCGCGGCGATAGGCATCATCTTGCCGACACCGGCATTGGCAGTGGTATTTGGTTTACTTGTTTTCCTCCATAATTCTCTTCAGTTCGTCTGGTATCTCCATGGTTCTAAGCGGCGGAACATTGGCTCCACCGGTGTTCCCTAACGGAATTTCTCCAACAAAAGATTTAACGCCCCCCACAAGTAAACGCGGAATTTGTCCGACAATTTCTCTTCTGTCTTTTATTTGAATACCAAATTGCAACATTTTCCAATGTGCCAGCGTGTGCTGGTACGGATAAGGTTGGCCAAGAATATGGGCACGCTCAAGATGATACCAACTCGACTTGAAATCTTTTTTTGACAAGCATCTTGCCGCATTTTCCAATTCATTCTGAAAATAAGGTTTCAATGCATCGGGCATTGCGGTGCGCATCTTCATTACAACTCAACTAAAAAGAAAAAGGGTCATACTGTGCAAGTATAACCCTTTATTTTTTCTCCCCTTATTGACAAACGTTGCAGCTATTATTCATTAATTGAGTATGTAACTATTAGGAAATTGAATGGTTGAAATTCGTATATGATTGCAGGAAGTTGTCATCAATACTTAGGTTTTCTAATTTTGTAAAAATGAAAAAAGCTATTATCATAGGAGCAACAAGTGGAATCGGCAAATCATTGGCCGAGTTGCTTTTGCGAGAAGGGTATGAAGTGGGAGTAACCGGTAGACGTGAGGAGTTATTTCAATCTATAAAGACCAAAGAGACCGGTCGAATTGTCTTTAAGAAAATGGATGTTCAGGATTTACCAACTTTAGAGCCAATCTGTAATGAATTGGTCAGGCAGATGGGCGGTTTGGGTTTATTGATTATTTCAGCAGGAATAGGCGAGGAGAATGAAAAATTAACTTTTGATATTGAGAA
>CANHTS010000094.1 GCA_947463435.1 Flavobacteriales bacterium
GAGATGTTTCAACTGGTTAAATTGTGGCTCTTTTCGGGCATCTATACGATATTCGGACTGGCGCCGGGGCACAGCGATATTGAAACCTTGCGCAGTTATCTGGCACAGGGCAATGCAGCTGCCATCAGCAACCTGATGCACAGCAGCGTTCAACTCAGCACGCCACAGGGTGAAGGCTTTTACAGCAAAGGGCAGGCAACGATGATCCTCGACAAGTTCTTTCGAAGCCATCCGCCCCGCCAATGCCTGATCGTGAACCAGGGCAGCAGCGAAAACGGGGCCCACTATTCCATCATGCGTCTGGAAACCGGTAATGGTAACTACCGCGTAAGCCTATTCCTGAAGAAAGGTAATACCGGTTTATTGATCCAGGAAATGAAGATTGTAGCACAGCAATGAGCGCAGAACAGTTGTTCGATTCAGCAGAAATAAAAAAGTTCATCGCCGAAAGCCTGGCTGAAGACCTCGGCAGCGGAGACCATAGCAGTCTGGCATGTATTCCGGCTGATAAGCGCGGTACCGCCCGTATTCTAATGAAGGAAGACGGCGTATTGGCCGGCATGGAACTGGCAAAGCGTATCCTGCTTACCCTCGACCCCGATGCCAGCCTTGAAGTTTTCGCCAAAGACGGCGACCGGGTGTCAAAAGGAGAAACCATGGCATTGGCTGAAGGCTCCGTTCGTGCATTGCTCGCAGGCGAACGCCTGCTGCTGAACTGCATGCAGCGACTGAGCGGCATCGCCACTATCACCGCCAAAGCGGTCGACCTGGTGCACGACTTGCCGGTTAAACTCCTCGATACCCGCAAAACCACACCCGGATTGCGCATGCTGGAAAAATGGGCCGTTAAAACCGGAGGAGCTTACAACCACCGTTTCGGGCTTTTTGATATGATCATGTTGAAAGACAACCATATCGACTTTGCCGGTGGCATTGAAGCCGCCATCGAACGCACCCTCGACTACCTGGCTGCCAACAGGCTCAGCCTGGGCATAGAAGTGGAAACACGCAACCTGAACGATGTTCACCGCGTATTGCGCTATCCCGAAGTGCAGCGCATTATGTTCGACAACTTCAGCCCTGAATTGGTTGTTGAAGGCGTTCAGTTGGTTGCAGGTGCGATGGAAACCGAAGCGTCCGGAGGCATCAACATGCAGAATCTGCGCGCTTACGGTGAAACCGGCGTCGACTTTATCTCTCTTGGCCTCCTGACACATTCTGCCAAGAGCCTCGACATCAGCATGAAAACCGTGGTTCTGAGCTAAAAACTCAGGGCGCAATCACCAACGAAACCGCCCTGCCTTCGCTTCTGAACCAATATACACCCGGCGCGATAGCCGGCAAGGCGATTTGTGTTTCTTCAGCAGCCAGTGTTCCTTTCATCACGCAGGCACCGCTCGCAGCATACACAGCAAAAGGTGCACCGGCGCGCAGACCACTGTGACGGACGGTGAACTGACCGTTCGACGGATTCGGCCAGGCCTGCAGTTCTGTTTTGCGGAGTTCTGTTTTACCCGCAGCAAAATCCCACAGCGGTTGCACAACCGATTGAAGGGCTATGCGCCGGCCTGCGGCATCCTGGGTCCACAACACTGCAAAAATTTCCGTTTCGTATGGCTTGTAACGCGCTGCCACATTCGCACCGCGGTCGGAATAGACAGAAGTAACCGGCACATTGGCGAAAACCGGATCAGGCAGGGGTGTGCTGAAATTGCGTGTTACAGCAAAGCCAGGCCGGTGCTGCGATGCAGGCAAGCCGCTGTTTTCACCCTGGTACGGACTCATGAAGCGCCATGCCACATTCGGATGAAAGTACATTTCAACATTTGAAGGAAAACCGATAAACGGCCCGCCAAGGGTATCGTTGCGCAAGGATCCTGCGATGCGCTGTTCCCAAGGCTGCCCCAATCCGCGTTGGAACTTTTCGCGCAGTCCGGTGAGAAGCCTCACTTCACCCGCGAAATGCGCTCCGCAGGTCATTTCAACACGATAACTAAGTTGTCCGGTAGCAGACAAAGCCGCATCGGTAATCCGCAGCCGATAGGGTGATTTCTCTGCCTGTGCAATGCCAAGGGCAGCATTAAGACCGGCCGTATCCAGCGATTCCAACATGGTTCCTCCCATGAACAATGCAGGAAGATTAGACGCACCGATGCTGTTGGTATGTGCATGGGTCATGCCATCGCGCTGGTGATGTTCAAGCACTACTGCTCCGCGGCCGGAGGCTTGACTGAGCCAGGGATGCATGCCCGGGCATTCAGCACACCAGGAGGCGGTATGGTATTCAACCAGCGGCCGCTTGTTGTAGGGAAGCGGATTGTGCACGGCGGCTGTAAAATTCAATGTGTCGCCGCTGCGCAAGGTCTCAGCGATGCCGGCGTATGAAAGGAACCGGACGCGCACATTGTAGAATCCGGAATCGTTCAGACCCGTCAGCGTATCCTGCACCATGGCTACGCGCCCGGCTATAAACGGATTGGCGATGCGGCGTTGGAATTCAGCGCCGCCATTCACAGCAACGGCCAGTACCAAATCGCCCGTGGCAGTGGGTGCGGCAGAGAATGCAGGCAAGCTCCAAACCCGGGAACCGTTTCTTTCAAACTGCAGCGCTGTTGGCCGGGCCAGCCAGCGGATATCCGAACGGTAGGCTGTATCGAACACGAAGCAGGCGAAATGGTTATCTCCCGCTTGCAAGCCAGTGGCAGCCGAATCGGGTTGCAGGGGGAAAGTGCCGGGGAATAAGGCATGGGCAGTAGCCGTCTGCATTCCCATGTAGACAGATGGTTTCCTATACGGCTGGCCATTGTTGCCGGAATGCATCCAACCCATCCAGCAGGTTCCCTCTTCCCTGATTACAGCAGCGGCATAGGCAAAGTTCTCATCTGCAGAGGCGGAATGCCATTTGATCCAGAGGCTGCGGTTGGGGGCGGCACCGGTGTAGCGAAAGAGCAGTTTGTCGTTGCTTCCGCTCAGTTGCAGTCCGCCGAAAACAAAAGCCGGGGTTGGAAGCCCGCTTACAGGCAGGCTGCGGTTCAAAGTGTCGCTGAAAAGTGGCGCAGTGGTATCGAAGGTAATATAGCCGTTGGAGCCTGCGCGCACATGGGTGTGAACTGTTGTTCCTATCCGGAAGTTGAAACCCAAGGGCAGAGCGAAGGAACGGACAGGTCTTACCGCCGAATCCATCCAAAGTTGCCAGTTTCCATTGGCTTCATCTGATTCGTCGGATGCTGCTGCCAGGCCAATCTCATTATCGAGGCGGGCAGGCAAGTTTCCGTTTCGGCCGGCATCGAGAACGAAGATCTGGGCAGGCAATGAAGTGAGGCAGCAAAGGCTAAGCAGTGTGAAAGCAAGGCGTCGCATGGATGTGCAAAGGTAGGGCAGACTGCGGCTTGGGCTCACTGTCGCACCAAGGTCATTTTCACATGCTTGTGAATCGAAAAGGTATTTTGTGTAAATTGCCCGACCGAAAAACATCATTACACCATGAAAAAACTCCTTCTTATCGCATCTGCCGGCGCACTGCTGTCACTGGCTGCATGTAAAAAAGACGACAACAACGGCGGCGGCGATAACAAGCCTTCTCCTGCAGTTGTTCCCCAGACCCAGCAGACCACTGTATTCTACTTCGGTGGAACCTGGTGCCCACCGTGCGGTGCTTATGGCAAACCTGCGAAGGAATACATCAAGGCCACTTACCCAGGCAAAGCAAACGTGATTTCTTGCCAGGTGAACGGTGGTACTGCCGATCCGATGAACAATGCTTCTTCTAACGCACTCGCCGGAACTTTCGCAGTGTCTTCAGTTCCGACCATGTTCTTCGGTGGCGCTGAACAGCCTTTCGCCGCTCTCGTAGGTAACGGAATGAGCAACACTGCTGTAGCTTCTAAAATCGACGAAGTAAATGCACGTACTCCTATTGCTAACGCTAAGTTCACTACCACTATCAGCGGTACCGACATCACTGTGAAGGCTGAAACCCAGTTCTTCAAAGCTGTTGCTGCTACTGAAGGTACCTACAAAATCGCTGCTTACGTAACTGAAGACGGATTGAACTACACCCAGTCTTCTGATGCCAGCGCCAACAAGAACATCCACGACAACGTACTTCGCGTTACCCTTGGTGCTTCTTCTACCGGTGATGTCCTCACCAACACCATGGACCAGTGGGGCGTAAAAGCCTTTAACTTCTTCGGCACCCTGAACGGTACCTGGAAGAAAGAAAAAATGCGCGTTACTGTGGTTCTCTGGAAACAGGGCACCGACAACAAGCTGACCTGCGTAAACAGCTGGTCTGCTCCCGTGCAGTAATCTGAACAAAACCATTAAAAAAAAGAGCCTCTTTCAGGGGCTCTTTTTTTGTGTCTGCTTCGCAAAGACAGAAGCTGGATTGAGCGGAAATGATAGGTGTGGAAAACGCTCTTCTATCCTTGTCATCGCAGCGGCACTTCGATATGGCTTCACTGCGTTACGCCTACTCTGTGACCGCCGCCCGGTCATTGAGCGCACGCAGCGAAGCACCGTGCCCCGACACCTTCGTCGGGGATGTGCTGTCGAACAGGCAGGCAATGTGGCGCTACAATTCGTATTACCAAAGGTCCAGGACCGCGAACAACGCCTCGCGGCTCAACTACCGTAAAGCAACGTTTGAATCAGGGGTTTCGACAGGCTCAACCACCGGCGACTCACTCCAGACGGAACCCCAGCGTTACCACAAAATTCCAGAAGCGGTAATTGTTGGTAACGGTATAAGCGGTGTAAGGGCTTCCTTCGTTGAAGCTGTAAGGTGTGTAATAATCGGCACGCTTGCCTCCTACCAGTGCCAGGTCGAGGAAATAGGCTTTTTCGCGGATGCCAAATCCGCCTGTCACGGCCGAATAACCCAGGTCGCGGGTAAAAGGAATGCCGGCGTTGTTTGAGAAAGGATTCGGGAAGTTCATGTAGCCTGCGCGCAGCCTGTATTTGTCAATCACCCATTCACCGCCGATGCGCGCATTCAGCACCTGGCGGTACAGCAGCCGGATATTGGCGTTTTCGGTCTGGAAACCATAATCGGTGGCCGTGAGGCGCGAAGTGGTGTAATCTACCAGCTCCATATCTGCACCGATGAAACCATTCTTGCCAAACTGCATGGTCATGCCAAGGTTCGCTTTGAAAGGCGTTACAATCTTGAATGTGTACGAATTCGCCGGATCGGTTTCCGCCTCTGCCCGGCTGATTCCACCTGCTGCGCCTGCATCGTAACGGGTCACGATGCGGTAGGTATAGGTTTTAGTAAGGCTGAAGGAGCGCGGCGTCTGGATACCCAGGCCGAAACGCAGGTTGTCGTTCGCGCGCAGGATCATGCCGAGCCGCGCACCCACAGCACCGCCGCGGTCGTTATTGGTTTCGATAAATTCTACATCGCGGAGATCCTTCAACGTGGGATCGGTCTTCAGATCGCGTTCTTCCAACGAAAAATCTTCTTGATAACGCAAGGCGCTGTACACCAAACCCAAACCGAGGTAAAGCCGGTTCGAATAATTGGTTCCCAGCGAGAGATGCCAATCGTTGATACTGCCGCGTATATCGCGGATTCCGCTCTGGCGCAGCATGCGCGTGCCGCCGAGCAATGGGCTGAGATAAGTTCCGTTGGTGCTGCCGGCGTCCATTGCATAAGCATCCCAGGCAATGCGCTCAAGGCTACCCTCCTGCATATCGTCTACCAGGGTTCCATTGGCGCGGTCGGCGAAGTAATCGGTAACCGACGAGCTGTTATTGGTGTCGCGGAAAAAGGTACGCGAATGAAAATCGTGGCTGCGGTTTACGCCGAAGCCAACAGCATAATTCACCCAACCTTCTGTGCGCGGTTTGTTGCCGTCGTATTGTTGGTCGGCAATGATCAGGCTGAGGTTGGGGATGTTCATATTGAAACGGGCATCGCGCGTCTCCGAGTTGATATAGGAGGCCCGGTTGCTGATATTCTGAAAAGACAGGCTCGACGAAAA
This sequence comes from Flavobacteriales bacterium, assembly GCA_947463435.1. Taxonomy (GTDB): domain Bacteria; phylum Bacteroidota; class Bacteroidia; order NS11-12g; family UBA955; genus REEB481. Next base: position 5,985 of record CANHTS010000094.1, read on the forward strand.
CTCCGAACTTCTGTATTGCGCAAGGCCGGCCGGATTAAGGGTGATGGCACTGGCATCGGCACCGAGTGAACTCACGGCTCCGCCCACACCCATGCTGCGTGCTGTGCCATACCAATAGCCTGAAGAATAGCGAATGGCATCCGATTCGTTCTGGGCATAAGTTGCGTCCATCGCACCAAGAGCGCATCCCATAGACAGCCACAGGACTCTGTAGTTTTTAAAGATAAATTGCATGCAAACAGCGTATTGAAGGTTCGTTGGGTTTTGAAGGAAGAAATGCGCTTGTCTTTGCGTGCTTATCTGCGGCGCGGTCCGCTGCTGGTGCCACCTCCACCGCCGCCGGAAGGAGCAGGCGAAGGAGAACTGCGCACCGGTGGTGCAGAGAATGTGGGTTGGCTGTTGCGTGGTGCAGGTGCATTGTTCACCGGCGGACGGTTATTGTCCATCACCGGAGGCGTTACCGGGCGCGGTTGGGTGGAAGGAGCCGGGCGCGATGTGGGCGCCGGTGTCGGACGTGAGGTTGGGTTGCCGCCCGGTTGGGTCTGCACCGGTGTGTTGTTGTTGCGCGGCGCATTGGGTGAAGTGGTCGGAGCCGGACGGCCCGTGCTGCCTTGAATTTGCCGCTGCGGCGCATTCACTGTGGTGCCGTTTGGACCGCGGTAAACCGGCAAGGTATTGTTGGGCGTATTCATCCGCAGCCGGTTGGTTGTCGGACGGTTGTTGCCACCTCCGCCAAAACCTCCGCCGCCGCCCATGCCAGGATTGTATCCGCCGCCCCAGTACCAGGGATTATTCCAGGGACTGAACCATGAATTGTTCCACGGATTATGCCAAGGATTGTGAAATGGCGTATTCCATCCACCCATCATATATGGATTATAACCCATGCCGCGGTTCATCATCCAGGGATCGTAAAAACCGAATCCCATGTTCATGCCATAGTTCCAGCCGAATGCCGGGCTGTAACCCAGGTATGGGTTGAAGCCGGGGGTATGGGATCGCCCGCTCTGTCCGAAATTCCGGAAGCGGTCTGAGTAACTGCCGCTATACGAGCATTCATCGCAGGATGAAGCCTGGTTGTTCTGTGCTGCTGCACGGCTGTAGACAGGCTTCTCCGCAGCATCAGACGGAACGAAGTACGCATCGTCGTAATGATTCACAAGGGCTGTTTTCTGTTGTGCACAGCCCCCGAGCATCAATGCCGGGAACAATAAGGGGATGAGCTTTCTCATGGTGGGTTTCTCCTTTCGCAATGCAGCGTTTCAGCTACCTTTGCACAGGTAAATCTACAAAAAACATTCCATAAATGAGCTTCGAGAAGGTAAAGCGCAGCGAGAACTACTCCGAATGGTATAACAACCTGGTGAAACAGGCCGACCTGGCAGAACACAGCGCCGTAAAGGGCTGTATGGTCATCAAACCCTATGGTTACGCCATTTGGGAGAAAATGCAGGCACAGCTTGACAAGATGTTCAAGGAAACGGGCCACAGCAACGCCTATTTCCCGCTGTTCGTTCCCAAGAGCCTCTTTGAAAAAGAAGAAAAGAACGCCGAAGGTTTTGCCAAGGAATGCGCCGTGGTAACGCATTACCGCCTCAAAGCCGATCCCGACAGGCCGGGCAGGCTGATGGCCGATCCCGATTCCAAACTGGAAGAAGAGTTGGTGGTGCGCCCAACCAGCGAAGCCATTATCTGGAACACGTATAAGAACTGGATCCGCAGCTACCGCGACCTGCCTATCCTCATCAACCAATGGGCCAATGTAGTGCGCTGGGAAATGCGCACACGCCTGTTCCTCCGCACCGCTGAATTCCTCTGGCAGGAAGGCCATACCGCCCATGCCACCAAGGAAGAAGCCCTGGAAGAAACCCGCAAGATGCTCGAAGTGTATGCCACCTTCGCCGAAGAATGGATGGCCGTGCCGGTGATCAAGGGCGTCAAAACGGAAAACGAACGCTTCGCCGGCGCCGATGATACCTATTGCATCGAAGGCATGATGCAGGATGGCAAGGCGCTGCAGATGGGAACCAGCCATTTCCTCGGGCAAAACTTCGCCAAGGCTTTCGACGTAAAATACCAGCACCGCGATGGCGGCCTGGAATACGTTTGGGCCACCAGCTGGGGCGTTTCAACCCGCCTGATGGGCGCGCTCATCATGGCACACAGCGACGACGAAGGCTTGGTACTCCCGCCCCGCCTCGCTCCCATTCATGTTGTGATTGTTCCCGTTTTCCGCAGCGAGGAAGAACTCGACCGCATCGCCGAAACCGCCCAACGCCTGCGCAAGGAAATCGAAGCGCATGGCTATACCGTGAAATTCGACCACCGCGATACACACAAACCCGGCTTCAAGTTCGCGGAATGGGAACTCAAAGGCGTGCCGCTGCGCATCGCCATTGGCCCGCGCGACCTCGACAACGGCAGCGCAGAAGTGTTCCGCCGCGATACCAAAACCAAGGAAGTGCTTCCGCTCGACCAGATTTCTTCCCTCGTACCCGGACTGCTCAACCAAATTCAGGACAACCTGCTGGAACGCGCCCGCAGCTTCCGTGAAACCAAGCTCTTCCCGGTAAATACCTGGGATGAATTTGTAGAGGCGATCGACAAGAAAGAAGGCTTTGCTCTGGCGCATTGGGATGGCAGCGGTGAAACCGAAGAGAAAATCAAGGAACTGACCAAGGCTACCATCCGCTGCATTCCACTCGATGTCGCGGAAGAAGCCGGCACCTGCATCCTGAGCGGCAAACCCAGCACGTGCAGGGTAATTTTTGCCCGGGCTTATTGAGTCATTGGGTCCATGGAAGGCGGTCTTTGCGAAGCCTGCTGCGTACCCTTCCACAAGCGGTTGCGGTACGAAAAGAACAAACCGTGCGACAACTCCGCCCTACCCAGGTTGCGGTCGTAATGCGGCTCAAGGCGCGCGTCGAACCAAAATCCGGGTAATATTTCGCGCACGAATTGCAGGCGCAGCATCCACAGTTCACGCACCCGCTCGTTCAGGTAGACGTCGTAATTGTTAACGCCTCCGAAGATCGGACCGCCAACGGGGCTTTGCCACTCCGTTCCCAACCAGCGTGTAGC
>CANHTS010000095.1 GCA_947463435.1 Flavobacteriales bacterium
GAACAATACAATCATGTTCAGGCTGAAGCCGAGTGTGGGCATCACCAGGAAGGCGAGGAACATGGACAACGGAACCGACAAGCCGACGAAAATGGCATTCGTGGCGCCCATGAAAAACATGAGGATTAAGGTCACCAGGATAAACCCAATGATGATCGTGTTGATCAGATCGTGCAGCGTAACCCGGGTCTCGGTGCTCTGGTCGCCGGTCAATACGACGCTGAGGTTCTTGGGGAAGGTGCTTTCGGTTAGCTCGTTCACGATATCCCGGCATTTGTCGCTGGCGTCGATGAGGTTCTCCCCGCTGCGCTTGATGACGTTCAGGGTGATCACATTCTTACCAGCGAGGCGCGCATAGCTTTCCTTCTCCTTATAACCATCCTTGATTTCGGCGATATCGCGGAGGTAGACTGTTGAACCCGATTGTGCGCGGATGATGATGTTCTCTACTTCGCTTGCGTCGCTGAATTCGCCGACCACGCTCAGGCTGCGCTTCATCGTTTCAACGTCGATGTTGCCGCCTGCGATGCGCACGTTTTCATATTGGATGGCGCGGGTAACGTCGTCCATGCTGATACCGCTGGCCTGCATGCGGTAGAGGTCGAGGTTGACCTGGATTTCGCGGTCGAGTGCACCGATGAGGTCTACCCGGGTGATTTCCTTCAGGCTTTCAATCCGGTCTTTCGCGATATCGGCGTATTCCTTCAGCTTGCTGAGTTCGTAATCGCCTGCAATGTTGATGTTCAGAATGGGCAGGTCGGCAAAGTTGATCTCCTGTACCGTTGGCTCCTGCTTGAGGTCGCTGGGGAGATCAGTGCGCGCTTTGTCCACTTCGTCTTTCACCTTCTGCTTGGCTTCATCCACCTTTACATCGGTTTCGAATTCAGCAACGATAATGCTGAAGTCCTGGATGCTCTGGCTGGTGAGCTTCTTCAAGCCATTGATGCCCTTGATTTTCTTTTCAATGGGCTTGGTGATGAGATTCTCGATGTCTTTCGGTGCAGAACCGGGATAAATGGTCTGCACGTAAATGGTCGGGATTACGATGTCTGGAAACTTCTCTTTGGGAAGACTGATATAACTCATGATGCCTGTGATCGTCAGGATCAGGGTCATCACGAATATGCTGGTCTTGTTGTCGATCGACCAGCTCGTGGGTTTAAACTCCTTTTGCTGTTGGCTCATGGCGCGCTTCAGGGTTGGGTGGGTTGGATGCTCTGCCCGTCGCTGAGTTCCTGGTAACCGGTGGTAATTACTTTGTCGCCGGCTTTGAGACCGCTCAAAATTTCAACCTGTCCGCTGTGAACACGGCCTGTTTTTACGCTCACCGCTTTGGCTGTCCAGCTTGAACCGCCTTTGTTTTCTGCCACATAAACAACCGCATTTTCACCCTGGCGCTGAATGATGTTGAGGGGAACACTCACAGCTTTGGGATTGAAATAGTCGGTAATCCTGACTACAGCCAGCATATTGGGGCGCAGGCTGCCCGGGTCGCTGATGCTCGCCTCGCAACGGAAGGAGCGGTTCACCGGGTCTATGGTATTGGCCACGAAGCTAACCTTGCCTGCGCGCTCGGTATTGAGATCGGGGAAGAACAGATTCACTGCATCGCCGATCCGTACCTTTCCAACCTGGGTTTCAGCTACATTGGCCGTTACTTTCACTCCGCTGAGATTTACGATTTTAAACAAAGGCAAGCCTGGAGCAGCAGTCTGTCCAACCTTGATATTTACCTCGTCGATCACGCCCGAAATCTGGGCCTTGATCTGGGTCATAGACAACAGCTCCTTGGCCGAAGCGAGCGACTTTTCCATGGCTTCTTTCTGGTTCTTGGCGGTCAGGTATTGAATTTCCGTTCCGATGCCTTTCTCCCAGAGCTTCTTTTGCTTCTCGTACAAGGTGGTGAGGAAGTCGAGCTGCTGTTTGGCCTGGTCAACCTGCTGGCGCTGGATCGCGTTGTCCTGCTCGGCCAATACCTGCCCTTTGCTTACCTGCATGCCGGTAACGGCAATTACACGCATCACTACGCCGGGCATCTGTGCGGTGGCGATGGTGCTCTGTTCGGCATCCACCACACCTTGCACTTCAACGAAACCCTTGAACGGTGCTTCCGACAGGCTGGTGAAAGAAATCAGCTTGGCCTTGGCACCACCGGTGGTGTCCAGCTTGATGATCTCCGCGTTGAGCTTGTCGGCTTGCTGCTGCAATACCGAGATTTCTTTTTTGATCTTTTCCAGTTCTGCCTTCTTGCCCTGAAGGCTATTGTCTTGCTTGGGGCCGCAGGCGCTGAGCCAGATAGAGGCAGCCAGGAGGGTGCTTATTGGAAGTTTCATCTGTTGGTTTTGCTTGAGTTGTTGTAGTTAAGGATTGATGCGTTGACCAAGCGCTTTCTTGAGGTCGATTTTGGAGAGGCTGAGTTCGTAGAGCGCATTCAGATACTGGATTTGCGCATTCTTGAGTTCGGTTTCGGCAGAGAGGATTTCAACTGTGCTGCCAACGCCTTCCCTGAACTTGGTGTTCACCTGTTCGTAGATGCGCTCAGCGAGGTCTTTGTTCTTGCGCTGCACTTCCACGGCCTGCAGGGCTGTAACCCACGATTGGCGGGCGTTGATGTATTCCATTCCTGCAAAACGTTCGAATTCCTGAATCTGATTGAGGGTCTTGTCGCGGTTGAGCTGAACCTGCCGGATCTGGCTCTGCTTGCGGAATCCGTCAAATATGGGAACTGACAGGTTGAGTCCCCACAGCGTTGCCGGAACCCAGGTATTGTTGATTGGAAGGTTGCTTTCCAGGAAGTTGAACGCCGGACGGTTTGTATTGCGTTGGTGGGTTACAAAACCAACCAAAGTGGGCGTATAGCCAACTTTATAGCGCTTTTCGTCGTAAAAGCTGAGGCGCAGGGTTTGGTTCAGCAACTGATGCTCGATGCGCGCAGAAGGCTGCAGCGCCGCATCTCCATTGCCATCCACCAAGATAGATTTTTCAAAGGTTTCAAGGTCTTCACTCATTACAATCGGCTGATCCATGGCAACACCCATGGCCATCTTCAGCATATTCTGCATCATTGCCACAGCTGTGAGCAGTTTTTCGCGCTGCACATTCAGGTTGTCGAGACTGAGCTGCAGGCGGTCGACGTCGAGCTTTTCGGCAAAACCGGCTGCGTAGATTTCTTTGATATCGCTGAGATTCTTCTCAAGCATGCGGCGGTTCTGGTCGATGAGTTCCAGGTTCTTAACCGTGTTCAGGCAAAGGGCGTAAGCGCGCGTTACATTCTGCTCCAGATCGGTTTCGCTCTTTTCTGCCAGCAAGCGGCTCACCTGAACGAATTCCTTGGCGGCGCGCAAACCGAGCAGAAAGGTGCCGTCGTAGATGAGCTGCGATGCCTGGATATTGGCACTGGCTGCGTATTTCTGCTGGAATGCAATAAAGATGAATTCGGGACCCTGGCCGGTGAAGTTGGGAATGTAACTGCCCGGAATTCGCACATACTGGTTGAAAGAACCGGCAGCATTCACCTGCGGAAGGCCAATGCTCTGCACTTCTTTTACTTTCTGTTGGGCCAGACCGATGTCGGTGATGGCATTCCGGTGGCTGAGATTATTCTTTTCAGCCATCGAAAGCGCTTCCTTCAGGGTGAGGCGGAGGGTGTCGCCTGCAGCGGCCCACGCAGGATTTCCGATTCCTGCAAGGGCGATGAGCACTGCCAATATTCTTAGTTTCATATAGTGAAGTGTTGTAGTCGTTCTATTCCTTTTGCGCTGGCTACTCCGTGCAGGTGGTAGCGAATAAGCTCCCGGTAGCGGGCTTCAAATGAGGGTTCTGCATCCGGGAAAACTTCCGGATTGAGCAAATTGGCGACACTACCCAAATACAGCCTGGATATGATGTCGATGTTCAGGTCTGATCGGTACAAGCCCAAGGCCACGCCCCTTTCGAGGTTCTGCCTGATCTGCTTGCGGAAAACGGTTTCCCTGATCTGTGAAAACAGCTGGAAACTGTCGGGATGGTATTTGCGGAGATCATACAGCAGCGACGGATTGATCTCTTTGTTGTGTTCGAGCACAAATCCCGCAATGGCTTCCAGTTGCTCAATCGGGTCTTCAATGGAAGCCATGACCGATTCGATCTTTTGTTCCATGGCGTCGAGATGTGTCGACAAGGTGCGCCGCACCAGATCGTCTTTGTCCCGAAAGCACTGATATAAGGTCTTTTTGCTGATGCTGGTTTCACGCGCCACATCGTCCATCGACACGCTTCTTACACCGAAACGCATAAATAGGCGCTCGGCAGCATGCAAGACTTTTTTGACAACATCCACAGAATCGGTCGTTTAAGACGCCGCGAAATAAATACGCGGAAACTCAGGAAACTTTCAACCCTGTAAAAGTTTCCTATGTTTTCGACGAATGTCGGATAAAGGAAAGCTACTCTGATTTCCCGTTGATAGGGAGGGAGAAACCGAATACGCTGCCGGCACCTTCTGTGCTCATTACATCCATGCTTTCGCCATGGGCTTCGATGATGTGTTTTACAATGGCAAGGCCGAGTCCGCTGCCGCCTTTTTGGCGTGACCGGCTCTTGTCGACGCGGTAAAACCGTTCGAAGATTCTTGCAATATCTTTTTGTGGAATCCCGAGACCGGTATCCGCCACTTCCACCCGCATCCTTTCGCCCATCGGCAGAATGCGGAAACGGGTGCTGCCTCCTTCCTTGCCATAACGAATGGAGTTGGTGCCGAGATTGGTCAATACCTGCCTGATCCTGAATTTATCGGCCCAAATGATGCATGGCTTTTCAGGCGCTTGCAGAACCAGGCTGATATTCTCCCGCGCGGCCGACAATTCAAGCGATTCAATCACTTCGCGCGTGAGTTGCAGCAAATCGAAATGCGTTTCCTGAAGCATCAGCTGGCCGGCCTCGTATTGGGTAATGGCTTCAAGATCTGAAACGATGCCAACCAGGCGCTCCACGTTGCGGTCTGCCTTTTCGAGAAAATCGCGGTTGATGGTCGGATCTTCCAATCCGCCATCGATCAAGGTCGAGATATAGCCCTGGATATTGAAAATCGGGGTTTTCAATTCATGCGAAACATTTCCCAGGTAGTCTTTTCGGTAATCTTCGAGCTGCTTCATGCGCTCCAATTCGACCCGGCGCCGCTCCAGAATGCGCTCCATGGTCTTTTCCAATCTGTTTACTTCGGGTGAATTATCCCGGAAAACAAGGTCTTCCCGCTGCAATTCAGCCTTGTCCATATGCTGCAGATAATTATCGAGCTGGCTCAGCGTTTTGCGGTGCGAACGCGAGCTGACATACAAAGCCACGACAAAAGCGACGAACGCGATGGCGCTGCCGGTGTTGATGTCGTTGTTTCCCGGCCAGGCACTGCCGTCCAGCCAATGCCAGATGCGGTTGAGCAACAGAATGCTCAGCGTGCCGATCAGCAAATTGGCAAGCGTGCGGGTATTGTATGCCATGAGGGCAAAAGTAGCGCGTGGAGATGATGCCTGGGTTAAGTGCTTTTGTCCGCCTAAGGGCCCGTTGGGTCGAAATGGTTTTTACTATTCCGTTGCAGGGGGCGAATATTGCAGCTGCATGAGAGCCTTTTTCAAAATGGTGTTGGCAACCTTGACAGGTCTGGCATTGACCTTCCTGTTGCTGATATTGGTTTTTGCCGGAATCGTGGCGAGCGCCATCAGCAGTGGTAAGAAGTCAACCGAAATCGGAGAACAAACCGTTCTGGAGTTTCGCCCGGGCCTGTCTATCGCAGACCGCAGTATCGAAAACCCCTTCGCTGCCTTCACAGATGAAGCCGGATTTACCAGCAGCCTGGGCTTGTACGATATCCTGAAAACCATCGACCGCGCCAAAACCGACAGCAGGATCAAAGGCATCGTGCTGCGCCCTGAATTCTCAGGTTCAGGCTTTGCTACCATTGCCGAACTGCGCAGCAAAATCGCTTCCTTCCGCAAGAGCGGCAAATTCGTTTACTGCTACGCCGATGTGATGACTGAACAGGCTTTTTACCTCGCCTCCGCCTGCGATTCTATTTTCATCCATCCATCCTGTGAGTGGATGTTCGATGGCCTCTCTGCCAATATCGTAATGTATAAAGGGCTGCTGGATAAAGCAGGAGTGGAGATGGAAGTCTTCCGCGCCGGCAAATACAAAAGCGCCGTTGAGCCTTTTATCCAGAAACAAATCAGTGCTGAAAACCGCGAGCAAACCAGCCTGCTTGTGCAAACTGTATTTGGTCAATATATCCGTGATATCGCCATCAGCCGCAAAATTGACTCCGGAACCCTCGCCGGCTACGCCCATACTCTTGCCATTACAGATGCTGCAACTGCATGCTCGCTGCGCCTTGCCGACCGCAGAATGCAGTACGATCAGTTCGTGGAACTGGTGGGTAAAAAAGCCGGCTTGAAAGAGCCCGCTAAAATGAAAACCGTGGCCCTGGCCGACTATGCCGGTAGCCCGACCAAAGAGGATAAGGAATATTCAAAAGACAAGATTGCCATCGTTTACGCGAGCGGTGAAATCGGCTACGGAAAAAGCCAGGAGCCCGATCAGATTACCAATGAGAACATGGCTGCTGCCCTGCGCAAAGTGCGCGAAGACAAGAATATCAAAGCCGTGGTGCTGCGTGTAAACAGTCCGGGTGGCGGATCGCTGGCCAGCGATATCATCGCCCGCGAAATAGAACTGACCCGCAAGGTGAAACCCGTTATCGCCAGCTTTGGCAACGTGGCAGCCTCGGGCGGTTATTACATCGCCTGCCTCGCCGATACCATCGTATGCCTCCCGCAAACCATCACTGGATCCATTGGTGTTTTTGGCCTTTTCCCTAACACCGGTAAATTGTTCCGTGAGCATATGGCGCTCAATTATGAATCCGTCGGCACCGGACCCAATAGCGATTTTGGCCGCCCGGATGGCCCCATGAACGCTAACCAACGCCAGTACATCCAGGGCATGGTGAATCGAATTTACGGTGATTTTATATCCATCGTAGCCCGTGGCCGGAACATGGATACCGCCCGCGTGAATGCACTTGGTCAGGGGCGCGTGTGGCCTGGTTCTGAGGCCCTGCACAATGGCCTGGCCGATGTGAATGGCGGCATGGAAACAGCCCTGCAGCTCGCGGCAGACCGAGCTAAACTGAAAAATTACCGCGTAGTGGAATACCCGGAAGTTAAATTCAGTCTCTCTGCGTTGTTTGGAAGTATGACCGATACTGAAGCCCGCATGAAGGCCATGCTGGGAGACGATTACGGCTTCATCATGGAAATGCGTAAAATGACCCAGCGCAGTGGTTACCAGGCGATGATGCCCTTCGAGCTGGAATGGCGTTGATGCCGCTTACCAGGTGTGATCCGTGATGATGCGCCAGCCTTCCGGCAAGTGTTTGAAAATCAATGAAAACGGGCCTTTGTTGGCTTTCTGACTGCCGCCGATTTCCCAATTGCCGTGAACCATCACCACCTTGGCTGCATCGTCTAATGGAACCATGCGGTGGATATGGAACTGCAAGGTGCCCATAGCTGCTTTGTCAGGATAACTGCGCTGATAGGATTCCAATGTTGCCCGGTGACCTGCACGGAAGCCCTTGGCTGTGATGAAATACATCGAATCGCTCTTCCAATAACCTTCCATGAACCCGGGAATATTGCCGCGGTTCCAGTTGGCAAGCTGGCTGTCGAGTACTTGTTGAATGGCCGCCTCATCGGTCTTGGTGAAAGTTGCTCCGCTTTTTGATGTACAAGCTGACCCCAAAAGGAAAAGGGCAATGGTTGTTGAGAGGAAGTTCTTCATTTCTTTCCCAGTGGAAGTATGGCCGAAAAAACAACGTTGTTATGGTAAACACCACTCCGGATAAAGAAAGGACTGGAGACTGGTTTGCGCATGGAATTCAAACCATATTGGAATTCAAGCCGCAACCAGGCTGCACCGGCATCGTATTGAACGCCCGCACCCATGATGAAGAGCATTTTCCGCAGCTCGTCCTGCAGGTTGCTGTAAGCGCCCAGGGCATCACGGGCATTGAAAATATAGGAACCGCGTACGCCTGCCAATACTTTCAATCCTTCCAATTGCGCGCTCCGCAATAAATACACCGGCACTTCGGCGCTTTGAATGCGGTAATGGAAAGGAAATGGATTGGGCGCGTCCGGATTGTTAAAACTCCTGCTGCCACGCTCTGCGAATGATACGCCGGTCATCCACGACGTTTTGGCGTCAATGCCACGATAAACTTCAACACCGGCTGCATAACCGATTTTGTTAAATCCACTTTCCTGGTCTCCGTCGATCTGGCAGAACTTGCCGGCAGCATACACACCAGCTCTGAACTGATTGTTTTGCGCCTGTGTTTTAAGCGGGATGACGGCTGCCAGTATGAATGTAAATGCAAGGATATGTTTCCGCATGCTGGCAAAAGTAGGAGATTTGTACCTATGCCGTATGCGGATACGCTGATCGTCGGGCAAGGCCTGGCAGGTTCATTGCTTTCTATGGCTTTGCTCGAAAGAGGGGAGGAGGTGCTGATTGCAGACGATGACCGTTCGGTGGTTTGCAGCCGGGTTGCTGCCGGACTGTTTCACCCCATTGTTCCCCGAACCGGTGGCCTCACCTGGATGGCCGAAGATATTTTTTTACGGATTGAACCCTTTTGGCGGCAGGTGGAAATGCGCATTCAGCTTCCGCTTATGCATGCAATGCCCATGTATTATCATGCGGCAGATGAACAGGCCGCGCAGCATTGGCGCCAGGCGAGTGAAGCACTGGGAACGGATTGGCTGGGTTGGCAGCTCGAACCGCTGAGAGCGGCTTTTACCGCCCGTGCAGGCCGGGTGGATATCCGGGCATTTTGCGAAAGCCTGGCCGCACGCTATCAACGGGAAGGCAGGTTGATCCGCAATCCCTTTGCCTGGGAGTCTGTTCATCGCGAAGGCGCATATTGGCAATGGGGTGGTTTTCGGTTTCGGCGGATTGTTTTGTGCCAGGGTTACCGGGCAGCGCAGGAGGGGCCGTTTGGTTTTCTGCCTTTTCAA
>CANHTS010000096.1 GCA_947463435.1 Flavobacteriales bacterium
CATCAGCTCCAGGCCCTTTCCTTCTTCTGACTGTACCTTCAACCCTTGCTTCGGAGCTGCCTTGGTGGTTTCAGCTCCTGGGTCTGACTTTTCAGGAACAGCCGGAAAGTTGGCCACACCCGCCGTTAGATGGTCCAGCATCGCGTACCAATCGACCAGATCTGCCATCATCACCTTCATTTTCTGCATCATCAGCCAGATCGGGCGATAGTTCGGGTGACCCAGATGGCGCTGTAGCTGCAATGCTGAAATCGATTTCTTCTGAAAAGCAACTACACCAATCGCGTAAACCCAGTAACGGAAAGGCAGTTTTGAATACTCCAGCAAGGTTCCACTGCGCAAGGTGGTTTCAGACTTGCATTGTGTACACCGGTATTTCAGCTTTGAAGGGAGCCACAGATGTTCATTGCTGCCGCAGCGGTTACAGAATACACCGTGCTTATCCCGCAAATTCTTCCACAAAAGGATGCAGCGTTCTTCGGTGTTGTAAGTTTGGATAAAAGTAACAAAGTCCATAATTAAAAATGATTAGAATACAGGCGCAATATAGGGGTTGAAACACACACCGCAAAGGCCCATAGTCGGCTTGCGCATAATCTGGCCTGAAATTACACGCTTATAAACGTTTAAATATATCACAATAAATGCAACAATGCCTGGTCTCTCCCAATTCCCGACTGGTTCATCATAGCCCCCCTTCATCTATCATCTTCCCATTCCATCACGATCCAAACAGCCATTCCCTCACCCGGCTATGACAGACTTACAAAGTTGAGCATTAACCCCCGAACACTCCCGTGAACTCCAGGCTAAAACATATTTTCGAATACTTGATTTGAATGCATAATTTCAACTTTCTTGCTTGATCCGATATGAATTATCTTCCTTTTAGAATTCTTGACAAGGCAGCTTTGAGGCATTTGGGTTTATGGGAACTCCATTGGGAGCTGCATGCGTACCTGGACAATTGCTACTACAATGAAGTCAGACTCTTGAATGTCGGGCGGCGTATGTTGCGGCACTTTCTATTGGAAGATCTGGTAAGGCTGCATCTGCATCGATGGGGAACAACGGAGTTTATTGATCTTGAACTGCTCAAGGCCTTGCAGGTGGTTGAGAATAAGCTCTTTTGGGTTGCTCCGGATATGGAGCAGTGGTGTATCGTTTTTAAAGCCACAGAAAGAGGTGAGCATTATTCTCCTGAAACACCGATGCCCTATTTTCAATAATACGGAGCCGGTATGGTTATACTTCCTTACCTGTTCCGGGTATGACAGGTAATTCCCTTTCGATTCCGGTTTCTTCCAAACTGCCATACACCAGGCGCAGAATTCCAGGATCTCCCCGGCGCTTACAGTAGCTCCAATCTGCGATTTGCCTTGTGGGCACGCAAAGGAATCGCTCCAATCGCGAGGACACCGTTAGAGAGGAAGGCGCCGACTTGAAAGGCGCATACAGGGTGTGGCGGGACTAAGAAGAAATGGGTATCTCTTTCAATAGTCTGCAGGCCGTTTCAACCTGTTCCTGGCTGACATCGAGATGCGTAACGAAACGAATCTGCGATGGACCGGTGGCGCCGGCACGAAGGCCGTGGGCGGCGAGTTGGGCTGTGAAGTGGCTGCTGTGCAATCCGGCCGGCAGGTCGAACAGCACGATATTGGTTTCAGGCGCATGAACCGCGGCTACCCAAGGCAGTTCTTGTAAGGTTTCAGCGAGCATAGCGGCGTGGCGGTGATCTTCGCGCAGGCGTTCCACATTGTTCTCCAGGGCGTAGAGGCCTGCTGCGGCCAGAAAGCCTGCCTGGCGCATGCCACCACCAAACATCTTGCGGATGCGCCGCGCCTGCTTGATCCAATCGCGTTTGCCCAGCAGCACGCTGCCCACCGGGGCGCCGAGGCCTTTGCTGAGGCAGACGGAAATGCTGTCGAAGGTTCTGCCGTAATAAAGCGGGTCTTCCCCCTTGGCTACAATGGCGTTGAAGATGCGCGCGCCGTCGAGGTGCAAGGCGAGATTGTTGCGCTGGCATACGGCCGCGATGGAATCCATGGCTTCCTGCGTGTAACAGCTGCCTCCGCCGCGGTTGCTGGTGTTTTCCAGGCAGACGAGCCGGGTTGGCGCTTTGTGGATATCGTCCGGATTGATAGCGGCCTCCACCTGTGCTGCATGGAGCAAGCCGCGTGCTGCAACCAATGGCCGCGCCTGCGCCTGGGAATTGGAGGCCATGCCGCCACCTTCGTAGATGTACACATGGGCCAGCGAATCGCAGATAACTTCGTCGCCAGGCCGGGTATGGCAGCGGATGGCGATCTGGTTGGTCATTGTGCCGCTCGGGCAGAACAGGGCGGCTTCCATGCCGAACAATTCGGACACATAGGCTTCCAGTCGGTTAACGGTTGGATCTTCGCCAAATACATCGTCGCCGGTTTCAGCCTGTTGCATGGCTGCGAGCATGCCCGGGCCGGGTTTGGTGAAGGTATCGCTGCGCAGTTCGATATGCTTGGGTTTCATGCGGTAAGGAAAGGTGGTGGATGAACGGCAAGTGCCAGAAAGCGCTGATGCAGTTCCAATACCTGCGGAATGAGCGCATGGCTGCCGTCGTTAAAAATAAGGTGTTGGGATTTTTGGGTCAGGATTTCCTGCGGGAGTTGATGGGCCATCCTGCTTTCTATAGCCTTGCGCTCGGCGCCGTCGCGCAGCATGGCGCGTTGGATGCGCAGCTCGGTTGGTGCCAGCACCGCTACCACACTGTGCAATTGGCGCTGACTGCCCGATTCGAAAATGATGGCCGCTTCCTTGATGGCATAAGGCGCCTGTTGTGCAGCACACCATGACTCAAAATCACGGAAGACGGCAGGATGTACCAGTTGGTTGAGCTCCTGCAGTTTCGCAGCATTGCCGAAAACAACCTGTGCCAGGTACGACCGGTTCGGAACGCCGTTCTCATAGCTTTCCGCACCGAAGGTTTCCCGGATGGATTGTTGCAGGGCTTCGTCTTCCTGCATGAGGCGCCGTGCAGCCTGATCAGCTTCATACACCGGCACACCGAGAAAACGAAAGATGTGACAAACGGTCGATTTTCCGCTTCCCAGCCCTCCGGTGATGCCTATGCGCAGCAAGGTGTTGCGGAATTATTCCGCCTTCTTCTCAGCGGCTTTGTCGCCGTAAGCCGTGCGGGTCATCTCGAAACTCACAGCGGCCTTTTCGATTTTCATGCGCTGGCCGTCTTCCAGCTCGATACTGAAAGTGGTGTCGTTGATGGAGGAAATTTTACCGTGTACCCCGCCGGTGGTGACAATCTTGTCGCCTTTGTTGACGGATTCGAGGAAGCTGCGCTGTTTTTTCTGCTTCCGCATTTGCGGCAGAATCATGAACACATAGAACACGGCCATGATGAGCACGAGGGGCAGGATCTGCTGCCAACCGCCGCCACCGGCAGCTTGTAAAAGGATATGCATGGTTATTTTTTGACTACTGTTGCTTTGAAAGTAAGGGTGATGCGCTCTTTGGCAGAATTCTGGAAGAACACTTCAACCGATTTTTCCTGTTCGGTACCGGCTCCTACTTCGCCGCGGCCTTCGGAGTTGAAGAGCGCTTCTACGAAACCTTCACCGCCGGGAGGAATTACTTCCTTGGTCCAGTTGGGTGTGGTACAGCCGCAGGTGGGCTTTACGTCTGAAATGATGAGGTTCGACTTGCCTACGTTGGTGAACCGAAACTTGTATTTTACCTGTTCGCCTTCCGTAATGCGGCCGAAATCGTGGTATTCGGTCTGGAACTTGGGCCAGCCGAGCTGATCGCTGTTGGCAGGAGTGGAGGTGTTACCGCCGGTGCTTCCATTGCCACCGTTTTCGCCTTGTGGATTGTCGGCCGTGGCGGAGTTATTGGCGGGGATATCGCCGGGTTCAACTTTGCGGTTCCCCTGACTGCAGGATGCGAAGAGCAGTGCGCACGCAGCGCTGAGAAGAAAAACTTTGTTCATAAGCGAATATGCAAAAATAAACCGACGTTTCAGTTCTCGCGCAGTCCGCGGCCGCTTTTTACAATTCGTCCGTCGGATTGCATTTCGAGCCTCAACCGGTCAAGCACACCATTGATAAAGCGGCTGCTGTTGGGCGTGGAGTAGTTTTTCGCGATGTCGAGGTATTCGTTGATCGTCACCTTGACCGGGATATGTTCAAACCACAGCATTTCAGCCAGAGCCATTTTGAGGATAATCATGTCGACCATGGCGATGCGATCGGTTTCCCAGTTGCTCGAAGAAGGCTTGATATGGTTTTCGAGCGTTTCGCTTTCGCGGTTTACCAGTTCGAACAGGCGGCAGGCAAACTCCACTTCCTCATCGGAACGGCGCATGGGTGCCGGCAGTGCCGCAGGTTTGGCTTCCTGCAGGGCTTTGAGCGTTTTCTCAGTCACACGCCATAGCTGTACTTCGTCGTCGTACCAGGCAGGATAGGTTTCCTCCATCAGGTCGTTGAAGAACTCGCTGGCATTGATCAGGTAATCGAAGAAAGACAGCATGAAATCTTTCTGCATGCTATATGCCGGTTCGTCGAAAATGAGAAAGTCTTTTACGAAGGCCTGTTGTTGCAGGTCTTCCCAAAGCGTGTCGAAAGAAAGGGCCGCCTGATCCCAATTGTAGCGACATGCGAGCCCGGAGGCAGCAACAGCCTGTTCGAGCTGCATGACGGGTTCTACGCGGTTGAGCAAGGCGCAGCGACGCAGTTTGTCTTTGTCGGGAAAGAACTTCTGCTGTTCAATGTCTGCCTCGCTCTGCAAGAAATTGCGCAAGGCGGCAGGCAATTGCATGAGGTGGAGGAAGCACTCGCCGAAAACAAAAATGCCGGCGGTAAGCTGATCCCGTCCCTTCATCCAATTATCCCCTTCCTGCTGCCGGTAGCTGTACAATGCCTGCAGCGTCTTAATCCTGATCAACCTCCTCGAAAGCATAGAACTCTGATGCCGCAAAGGTAAGCAGCATTGCCAGAGCGCGGAACAAAATTCAGAGCCTTTTGAGCAGGCGCAGCATAAACAGCGTAACCAGGGCCATCAGCAAGAGTACCCCGGCATAGCCGTATTGCCATTCCAATTCGGGCATATGCCTGAAATTCATGCCGTATATGCCGGCGATGAAGGTGAGGGGAATGAAAACGGCGCTTACAACGGTAAGTGTTTTGACACTGCGGTTGAGTTGCAGGTTGAGGTTGCTGAGGTGCAATTCGGTGAGGTTATGCAGCATCTCACGGCAGCTTTCGAACGACGATGCCATGAGCTGCAGGTGGTCGAGGATATCGCGGAGGAAGATGTGATTGGTTTTTTTGAAGCCCTGGATCTGTTCATTGCGCAAGCGTATCACCTCTTCGCGCAGCGGAAGCAGGTTGCGGCGCAGGCTGCCTAGCTCCGACTTGATTTCGGTTACAGCGTGGATATCGCTCGGTTCCCGGCTGTCGAGCATATGGGCTTCGAGTGCTTCAATGCGGTCGCGGTAGGTTTGCAATACTTCGTTATAGGTATCGACCACGGCGTCGAGCAGGGCAATAAAAAGGAAATCGACTCCGCCGCGGAAGAAGCGCTGCGGATCGTTTTCCAGCCGCCGGCGCAGGTGTTGAAAATTGTCGCCTTCGAGGTTGTCTTGAAAACTCAGCACCCAGTCTTTGCCCAGTACCAGGCTCAGGTGCTCGGTTTCATATTGGTCTTCGCGCGGCAGCAACATCTTGCAGGTGAGGAATACAAGGTCTTCGTAAGCTTCGTATTTGGGAAGATGGCTGCGGTTGCGGATATCATCCGCCAGGAGCGGATGCAGGCCGAAATGGGCAGCTGCTTCTTTTACGTTGGCCTCGCTGCCGAAATCGATATCGAACCAATGCAGGCAGTCGGGTTGTGTTTCCCGGAGCAAAGACTCCAGGGTATCGGCCTCAAAACGCTCGGCTTCTGCGCCTCGGATACGGTAAAGAATCACCATTGTCTTTCAATTTGCTGCAACAGGAACAGGCCTGACCTCCGGCTTTTTTACCGTCGGCTGAAATTCTGGCACAAATCCTGTATCATTGTGTTACCCAAAAACAAATCTACCATGAAAAAAATGCTTTTAGCCGCCGTTATCGGTCTCCCCCTGGCAGGCCTCATGGCGCAGGACGTACCT
This sequence comes from Flavobacteriales bacterium, assembly GCA_947463435.1. Taxonomy (GTDB): domain Bacteria; phylum Bacteroidota; class Bacteroidia; order NS11-12g; family UBA955; genus REEB481. The sequence continues at coordinate 6,140 of CANHTS010000096.1, forward strand.
GTAACCCCCACACCTGTTGAACCCACCAATCCGGTAACACCGCCGCCGCCTCCGGGAGGTTCGGGTGGAATGACGCAGGAAAACGACCGCAATCTGCCGGCCGAAATCCGCGCCAAGAACAACGCCGAATGGATCAGCAACAACGTTGGTCCGCTCGACCCACGCGCCATGCAATGTGTAGTAACAGCCAACGAAAGTTATTTCCGCAGCACCCGCGACGCGATCAACAACAACGCATCGAATCCTGCGCAGGCGAGCAACCTGATCACCCGCGCCCGCATGACCCGCGAACAGCAGCTGCGCAGCTGCCTGATGCCGCATCAAAACGATAAACTGAAGTCCTTGCGCCCCGCACAAGGATTCAACGCCGACGGCATGCCAACCGGCGATCCGGGCCCAACTGGCGGACCTTCGGTGACTGTTACTCCTCCGTCTTCCGGCAGCGGTATGACCACCACTCCTTCAGGTCGTCAGGTTCCTGCCCGTCGCAGCCGCCCTACCGGCCGCGTGCAGCCTGCTCCGGTTACACCTCCTGCTCCTCCTGTGAGCCCCGGTACCGGTGTGGACGCTCCGAACGACCGCGTGGAAGGCGAAACCCGGTGATTGAAACCACTAACCCGAAAGAAGCCGTTGCAGCGATGCAGCGGCTTTTTTTGTGCTCCCATGTTTTGTGACAGCACTATGCCGCGAGAGGGATAGCAGCGGAAAGCCCGGAACCGCCGAAGCATGAGGCGGTGAGGACTTGCAGCGGATAGCCCGGCCCGGAGGGCTCGCCCCAAAAGGGAAAGGGTTTTGAAAATGGATTCAGTTGCCTGACTGCAGGGAAATCAAATCTCCTTCCGCAGGCGCGCTACCGGAATATTGAGCTGTTCGCGGTATTTGGCGACCGTGCGGCGGGCGATGTGGTAGCCGCGCTCCTTGAGCAAATCCATCAGCGCTTCGTCGGTAAGCGGCCGCTTCTTATTCTCGGCTTCGATTGCATCCTTGAGGATTTTCTTGATTTCGCGGTTGCTTACTTCGTCGCCGTCTTCGGTGGCGATGCCTTCGCTGAAGAAGAATTTGAGGGGGATGATGCCGAAGCTGGTTTCGACGTATTTGCTGTTGGCTACCCGGCTGATGGTGCTGATATCGAGTCCGACTTTTTCAGCGATATCCTTCAGGATCATGGGTTTGAGCTTCGCCTCGTCGCCGTCGACGAAGAATTCTCGCTGCTTGCTGACGATAGCTTCCATGGTGCTGAGCAGGGTATGTTGCCGCTGCTTGACGGAGTCGATGAACCAGCGCGCGCCTTCGAGCTTTTGCTTGATGTATTGTACGGCGTCTTTGAGGTTGCGGTCTTTGCCGGGTGAGGCTTCGTAGGCGCGAAGGGTTTCGGCGTAGGCCGGACTCAGCCGCAGCTCAGGCGTATTCCGCGAATTGAGCACCACTTCGATGGCGCCGCCTTCGTTGCGCACGATGAAATCGGGCACGATGTACATGGTTTTGGTGGCGCCACCCTGGGTCATGCCGGGCTTCGGATTGAGCCGTGTGATTTCTTTGATGGCGTCGCGCAGGGCATCGTCGTCAATCTTGAGGGCCTTCTTGATTTTGTCGTAATGCTTTTTGCTGAAGGCCTCCATGTATTCCGAAATGATGGTTTCGGCGAGGCTGATGGCGGGGTTGTTGCCGTAGTCTTTCTTGTAGAGCTGGAGAAGCAGGCATTCCTGCAGGTCGCGGGCGCCGATACCGGGCGGATCGAAATTCTGGATTTTGATGAGGATGCGCTCTAGGTGGTCTTCGTTGGTGATGATATTTTCGCTGAAGGCCAGGTCGTTCGCGATGGCGCGGAGTTCTCGCCGCAGGTATCCGTCTTCGTCGATGCTGTTGATAAGGTGGATGGCCAGGGTAAGGTCTTCTTCGTTGCCGAAGGTGGCGCGGGCCTGTTCTTCCAGAAATTCCTGGAAGGAAGACGAGCTGGCGATGGGAATATCGCGTTGGTCGTCGTCGTAGTCTTCGTTGAGCCTGAAGCCGCCTTCGTCGTCGTTATAACGCAGCAATTCGTCGATATCGATGTCATTGCTGAAGGTTTCTTCTTCGGTACCAACGTCTTCGGCATTGGAAAAAGTGTCTTCTTCTTCCGACTTGCCGGTTTCAAGTGCAGGATTGTCAAGCAGTTCCTGTTCCAGCTTTTCTTCAAAGTCGAGCGTGTTCAGCTGCAGCAGTTTGATGAACTGTATCTGCTGCGGGCTCAGCTTTTGAAGTAATTTCTGGCTTAGATTCTGTTTCAGCGAGCTCATAACCTTGTCTTACGCACCGTAAATTTGTTGCCTGTTTATACTTCAAAGGGAACAAAGGCAAATGTACATAAAAGAATTAGCCTCGGCAGAAGGGGGCACGGCAAGTCTTCAGGGCTGGGTAGCCAACAAGCGCGAAAGCAAGGGCATCGTTTTTCTGGTGCTGCGCGATGGCACGGGTTTTTGTCAGTGCGTGGTGGCACTCGATCAGGTTGGGCCTGAAGTTTTTGAGAAAGCTTCAGGTCTTACCATGGAGTCGAGCGTAAAGCTGAACGGCCGTGTGGTGCGCGACGAGCGCCAGGTGGGCGGTTACGAGCTGCATGCCGACGGGCTCGAGGTTTACCAGGTGGCAGAAGAATACCCGATTTCGAAAAAGGAACACGGGGTGGATTTTCTGATGGATAACCGCCATCTGTGGTTGCGCAGCAGCCGGCAGTGGGCTATCATGAACATCCGGAACACCATCATTTACAGCATCCACCGCTATTTCCAGGAGCAGGGTTTCCTTCAGATGGACGCGCCGATCTTTACCGGCAATGCCTGCGA
>CANHTS010000097.1 GCA_947463435.1 Flavobacteriales bacterium
CTGTATTCTTCTTCACTCCGACCGAAATAGGTTCCCCAAACGCGGGAACCGGTATTGTTGAATTTTACTACATAAGCATCTTTACCGCCGTCTTTTTCCTCTTGCAATGCATTTTTGGTTGCAATGGCGGTGTTGGTAGCGCTTTTGGATTCTGTGTAACCGGTTAGGTATAAGAAATTGTTGATGTCGCGGTCGAGGGAAGTGCCGTAATCGTTGTTGTCGCCTCCATAATAGGTTCCCCAAACCGTACGAAATTGCAGGTTGGTTTTTAACAGGAAAGCATCGGTATTGCTGGATGTATTTCCCTGGTTCAGACTTCCCTGGTGCCCTGAGCTCAGCGCGGTCAGCCGGTCGCTGTTGGTTGTACCGGCAAACGAAAGCGAAGCGGAGTCGGCAATGATCGACATGATCTGATCATCGCCTCCGCCTCCGAAGTAATAATTGCGTATGCGTGCACCAGAATTTCTGAAGGCAGTGGCATAACCATCAAACCCGGAAGAAATGCTGTTCAGGCTGTTGCTGAGACTGGCTGATTTTGTTTTTCCAACCGTGTAAAGGGTATCCCGGAGTCCAAACACAACATCGTATAAAATGTCGGTACCGGTACCCCCCCAATAGGTTGAAAACAACCTCGACCCTGCCGTGTCCAGATATAAAATAAAGCCATCACCATTGCCGGCGTAAGCAGATTGACTAACGGAGTATCCGGTGGCTGCGCGGTGAACCAAAGAAGTATCATCTGAATAGGATACGCCTACAATGCACGGCCTGTTGTTTCGGTCTGTGCTGACACTGTAGGCTGTTTCGTCCTCGCTGCCGCCCAGGAAGTTCGACCAGATGAGGCGGCCGTTGTCGTTGAATTTGGCAATAAAGGCATCGAGTTTACCACCGTGATTGGTCTGGACCCGGCTGCGGTAAAGAAGTCTGGATGTATTGCGGGAAGAATTGGTATGCCCGGCAAGGTAAATGAAGTTGTCTTTGCTGACAGTAACGGCAAAGCCCACATCGGTGCTGTCGCCGCCGTAATAGGTTGCCCAAACCCTGCTTCCGGTTCCGCCTTCTTTCTTCATTTTCACCAGGAAGGCATCGTCGAAATTGCCGCCTCCAAATGCGCTCTGGAAGACCCCACTGGTAGCGAGTGAGGAAGAGGTGGTTCTGCCGCAGAAGTAGGCATCGCCGGCACTGTTGGTCGCTACTCCATAACCTTGATCGTTGCCGGATCCACCGTAATAGGTAGACCAGCGCAGAATGGGCACCGGGTCGATGTGCAGTTGGCAACTGCGTTGGTCTTCCGCTTGAAAACCCACTTCGCCATTCGGACGAATTTGCCATTTTACAAGCGCCGGACGTTTTTCTCCATTGCAGGCATAAAAGGAGTAAGGCAAATCATCGCTGATTACACCCAGCGACGTTTCAATCAATAGTTTTCTGCCATTCTCTGCCAGGTTCAGGCTCTTACTGCCTTGTATGCGCATGGATAGGTTCTTCAACCCCTGAGCGGGGTCTTTGATTGCAAACTCGTATTTGAATCCACTCTTTTCGCTCCAGCTGAAATGCACATCAATACCTGGCCAAGCTTCTTTGTAGACAAGCTCGTTGTAATGTGGAACCTGTGGGAAGGAGCCGAGTTGGTTATAGAAATTACTGAATGCGATGGGCGCAGATGCAGCAACCCATGCATTGCCTTCGCCTCGTTGTCCGGCGAAATTGAAATCAACCCGGTGCACATATAAGGAATCTTGCCTATCCACACCCGTTTTTCGATGCTGCACTTCATAGCTGAACCCATGGTTGCGCAACTGTATCCGCATTCCATCTGCGATTCCAATATACTGTACATGTGTGTTGACCTTCCCAAGTTGATCATGAATTTGTCCGTTGTTCATTACAAATCCAGGCTGATGGTTGGACCATGCGGGTTGTGCGGCCCCAAACAATACCCAGGAGACTTTAAGAAGCCTCTTTACAAGTTGCTTATTTACGACGCGGCCGGTGCGCAATTTGTTTAAAAACATCCCAAAATATTGATTAAGGAACCCCAAATATATACCAGCACACTTTGTTTAAAATGACCGTTGTCATGCAACTTGTTTATTGAATCTGCTGTTTAATTATTAAAATTATTTATCTAATTTGTATTAGGGCTTTTTGGGTAAAAAAGCTGTCTGAATCCGCTCCCGGTATTTACTTTTGGAGTTCACAAAAGGGGCTTGCATTTTAGCAGCGACGACCCGTGTGGTCGTCCTTACACTCTCCTCGTGGTCGCCCACAACTGCCAACATCGCCAACTTGGCAGTCGGCCCTTGTCCTAGGCAGTTCTTTCTCGTCCTTAATGTCCCACTGCTCTGTTTCTAATGCCCACCACTGCACTGCCGTCGCGAGAGGGATAGCAGCGGAAAGCCCGGAGCCGCCGAAGCATGAGGCGGCGAGGACTTGCAGCGGATAGCCCGGCCCGGCCGCAGGGAAAGGGCTCGCCTTGAACAAAGCCAGGCTGGGTGTGATAAGCTTAGGTGTGGCCGGTGCGGCCAGCGAGGAAAGGAAGTTGCCAGAATGCGCTCTTTTGCGCAATCGGTGTCAGACGAGCATGCGCACGGGCTCTTCGAGCAGCGCGCGGAAGGTCTGGAGGAACTGGGCTCCGGTGGCGCCGTCGACTACGCGGTGGTCGCAGCTGAGGGTGACATTCATGGTCTTAACGGGCTTCACTTCGCCGTTCACCACGCCTACCGTGTCTTTAACGGCACCAACAGCCATGATGCAGGCATCGGGCGGATTGATGATGGCGGTGAACGAGTCAATGCCGAACATGCCGAGGTTGCTGACAGTGAAGGTGTTGCCGGCCCAATCCTGGGGCTGCAGCTTCTTTTCTTTGGCCTTCTTGCCGTATTCCTTCACTTCGGTGCTGATCTGGCTGAGGCTCTTCTGGTCGGCAAAGCGCACCACGGGAACGAGGAGGCCTTCTTCCACGGCCATCGCTACGCCGATATGGATATGGTGGTTGTAGCGGATCTTGGTGCCGAGCCAGGAGCTGTTCACCTTGGGATGCTTGCGGAGCGCGCCGGCTACAGCCTTCACCACGAGGTCGTTCATGCTGATCTTGACTTCGCTGATGGCATTGAGTTGTTCGCGTGCCGCAACGGCCTTATCCATATTGACCTCGATGTTGAGGTAGAAATGGGGAGCGCTGAATTTGCTTTCGCTGAGACGCGCGGCAATGGTTTTGCGCATCTGCGACACGGGTACTTCTTCGTAGCTTTCTGTACCTGGAAACACAGTGGCAGCAGGAGCTATCTGTGCCGGTGCCTGGAACTGTTCTACGTCTTGCTTTACGATGCGGCCGTTTTCACCGCTGCCGTTCACCTGGCTGAGGTCGATGCCTTTGTCGGCGGCGAGCTTGCGGGCGAGGGGAGAAGCGAGGATGCGGCCGTTGTTGTTGGCCGGTGCGCTGACAGGCGCTGCGGCACTGATTGGCGCGGCAGGGCTGCTTTGCACGGGCGTTGCTGCGGGAGGGGGATTGACGGGTTCTGCTGCCGGCGCGTTGTTACTGGTTGCAGCGGCGGCCGGTCCGGCATTCAGCAGGGCGCTGATGTCTTCGCCTGGCTGACCGACAATGGCCACAAGTCCGTCCACGGCAACGGCCTGTCCTTCGCCGACTGCAATATGCAGCAGGGTTCCTTTGCTATAGCATTCGAAGTCCATCGTTGCTTTGTCGGTTTCCACCTCAGCGATGATGTCTCCTGATTTCACGGTATCACCTTCCTTCACGAGCCATTTCACCACTACACCTTCGGTCATGGTATCGCTCATTTTGGGCATGCGGATTATTTCGGCCATAATGCTTTCGGGCTGCGAAAATAGGGGAATTCGGCCGATTTGGCGGTGGGCTGTCTGTGTTGGCTTATCCGCTTCGAAAGGAAATTGGATTTGTTTGACACTGGCAATGCCGGCGTCAATTGTTGCTTGTTAAGCCCAATTATTGTTTGAATGGGCATAAAGTTAGATTTTGATTAGCTTAAGTAAAGATTCAGGTTGCTTCAGGGTTACATTTCTGTGAATCAGGAAAAGGCTACAAAGACGTAACGTTTCCGCAACGCGCTGAAGGCTGCTTCGCGGCACCAAACAAAGAAGCAGAATCATGAAAAAACTCCAGAACCTGCGCGTTTGGCTTGTGGGCATCCTCACCGGATTGTCGCACACGCTGGCCGCGCAAGACAACACAGCCGCATTCAGCGGTATGGTGCGCGATGCCGCGGGCCAGCCCTATGTGAACGCCACTGTACAGGCCACACACCAGCCTTCAGGTACTTTGTATGAGGCGGCCAGCCGCGCCGACGGTCGCTACAATATTCCGGCGGTGAAAATCGGAGGGCCTTATGTGGTAGTCTGCAAAGACGCCAATGGCAAGTCGGTTGATGCAGTGGATCAAATCCAACTGTCGCTCGGTCAGACTTTCGTGCTCGATTTCAATATCGGCGAAGGGATGAGCGGCGTTACTGTGCGTGCCGTGCGCAACCGCTTGCTGAACAACCAGAACACAGGCGCAGCAACTACGATCGACAAGGAAGCGTTGAATACGCTGCCTACGATCAGCCGCAGTTTGAACGACTTCCTGCGCCTTACGCCGCAGGCGCGTTCTTCTTCGGTAGCGGCTACGACAGGTTCGGGTATTTCTCTCGGCGGTCAAGACAGCCGTTTCAATAACCTTACCATCGACGGTTCGATTTTCAATAACAGTTTCGGCTTGGCTTCTGCACCTGCGGGACAAACAGCTTCTACTCCTATTTCATTGGACGCCCTTCAGGAAATCAGTGTTAATCTGGCACCATATGATGTAAAAAACGGTGGTTTCACCGGCGGCGGCATCAATGCGGCTACCCGCAGCGGTACGAACCAGGTCGAAGGGTCTGTTTTCGTGAATACCCGCAACCAAAGCCTGAGCGGCAGCAAGGCGGCTGGTTCTGAGGTGGTGAAAACCGATTACAATGTGATGCAGACCGGCTTCCGCCTCGGTGGCGCGCTGGTGAAGAATAAGCTTTTCTATTTCTTCAATGCTGAGATGGAAAACCGCAACGATCCGGCTTCAGCTTTCCTGGCGAACCGCCCCGGACTGAGTGGTCCGAATATCACCCGCGTTCGCGCATCGGCTTTGGATTCTCTCTCTGATTTCCTGAAGACGAAATATGGCTACGATCCGGGTGCTTATGAAGACTATTCGCTGAAGACTTCCAGCCTGAAATATCTGGTGAAGTTCGACTGGAACATCAACCAGAAGCACCGCGCGGTATTGCGTTACAACCAACTGCGTTCAAGCCGCGATGTACTGATCAGCAACTCAGGCGCTGTAAACGGCAACCGCCGCGACAACCAAACAGCTCTGAACTTCGCCAATTCGAACTATGTCATCAACAACGATATCTACAGCATCATCGGCGAACTGAACAGCCAGCTGAACCGTCAGACACATAATAACTTCATCATTGGTTATACAGCCAACCGCGATTACCGTTCAAGCAACGGCGGTATTTTCCCGCTCGTAGATATCCAGCAGAACGGCACCACGATGACTTCTTTCGGCTATGAACCGTTCACAGCCAATAATATCCTGAACACCAATACCTTCCAGATTCAGGATAATCTGACGCATTACATAGGCAAGCACACCATCACAGCCGGTGCTGCTTACGAGCGTTTCGCATTCGAAAATACTTTTGCACCTACTTATTACGGTCATTACACATTCAACAGCCTGGAAGATTTTTACAAAAGCGCTAATGGCGATTCTGTAAATGTACGCCGCTATGCCCTTACATATTCCGCGTTGCCGGGTGGTGCATTGCCGACAGCTCGTCCGGTGGTGGCCCAGACTTCTGCTTACCTGCAGGATGCTTATAATGTTTCGAACCGCTTGAAGATAACTGCCGGTGTGCGTTTCGACCTGCCGATGTACAGCGATCCTGAGGTGGCAAACCCCCGCGCAGATACGATGACTTTCCGAGATGAGAACTACAATCCGGTGAAGTTTTCTACCGGCAAACTGGCCAACCGCAATATCCTGTGGTCGCCCCGGGTAGGTTTCAACTGGAATGCCAAGGGCAACCGCGATATCCAGGTGCGTGGCGGAAGCGGTCTGTTCTCCGGCCGTCCTGCTTTCGTATGGATCAGCAACCAGCTCAGTAACAACGGCGTGCTTACCGGTTCCATGCGTTTCGACAATACCAGGAACTACCAGTTTAGCCCAGACGTAACCCGCTATATTCCATCTAACCCAACTACGCCGCCTTCTTATAACCTTGCGCTTACCGATCCTGATTTTAAATTTCCTCAGGTATGGAGAAGCGATCTCGGTGCTGATTTCAAACTGCCTTTTGGTTTTGTGGGAACCACTGAGTTCATGTACACCCGCACCATCAACAATGTGGCTTACCTGAATGTGAACGAAGAAAAAGCAGCCGGCACTTTCAACGGTCCCGACAACCGACCGTACTATCCCGGCCGTGGACTGAGCGGCAACGCGCAGAACAACGCGATGCGCGTGCAGGATAACATCACCGATGCTATCCTTCTCACCAATACCAACAAAGGTTACAACTACAGCATAACGTTCAAGTTGGAAAAGCCTTTCAGCAACAACTGGTCGGCCATGATGGCATATAATTTCAGCGAAACCAAGGACGTTATCTCGGCTGGTTCCATTGCCTTCAGCAGCTGGCGCGACAACCGTTCAGTTAACGGAAACAACCGCCCCGATCTTTCTTTCTCCGACCAGGACCAGCGCCATCGCATCATCGCCAGCGGAACCTACCGCATGGTGTATGGCAAAGGCGACAAGCTCTCTACCCTTGTGAGCGCTTTCCTGCAAACCGGAAACCAGGGCCGCTTCTCTTACTTCTACAGCAACGACATGAATGGCGATCAACTCACCAACAACGATCTCATGTTCATTCCGACTAAAGCAGAAGACCTGAAGTGGAAGGCAACTACTGTCGGTGGCGTGACTTTCACCGAACAGGATCAGATTGCTGCTTTCAACGGCCTCCTCGAAAGCGACGAATACCTGAATGCCAACCGTGGCAAATACGCGCAGCGCAACGGAGTACTGCTCGGCTGGATCACTACCATCGACCTCAGTCTTCAGCAGAACTTCTCTGTCGGAGAGCCCGGTAAGAAGCATACACTCCAACTGCGTATTGATATGTACAACTTCGGTAACATGATCAACAACAAATGGGGTGTAAGCCGGGCAGTGAACTTCCCCAACCTGCTCCGTTACGAAGGCATTGATGCCAACAATAATCCGATATACTCACTCAACCGCGACCGCGGCAACAAGCTCATCACCAACGTAACCGACTACCGTGCCGGTCTGGAAGATGTTTGGCAGCTGCAGTTCGGTGTGCGCTATATCTTCAACTGATACTGCCTGTTGATTATTTCTGCCCCGGGGCCGTTCCGAAAGGAGCGGCCCTTTTTTTTCTGCTTGATGCGTCGGCAGACTAATTTCGCAGCATGAAAAGCCCCGCCACCTACGAAGACTTTCTGCGTTATGTGCTCGAACACGGCGCCCGCAAGACCGACCGCACAGGCACGGGTACGACGTCGATGCTGGGCGGCCAACTGCGCTTCGATCTGGCGGACGGATTTCCCCTCATCACCACAAAAAAAGTGCACCTGAAGAGCATCATCCATGAATTGCTCTGGTTCCTGAAAGGCGAAACCAATACCGCTTACCTGAAGGAAAACGGTGTGAGCATCTGGGATGAATGGGCCGATGAGAATGGCGAACTGGGTCCGGTATACGGCAAACAATGGCGGAGCTGGGAAGCTGCAGATGGGCGCACGATCGACCAGATTTCGGAAGCCATTCGCCTCATCAAAAACAATCCCGACAGCCGGCGCATCCTCGTCAGCGCCTGGAATGTGGGCGAGTTGGATCGCATGGCATTGATGCCTTGCCATTGCCTGTTCCAGTTCTATGTGGCAGATGGAAAACTGAGTTGTCAGCTTTACCAACGCAGTGCCGATTTGTTTCTTGGTGTGCCTTTCAATATCGCCAGCTATGCCTTGCTTACTTTGATGATGGCTCAGGTTTGCGATCTGCAGCCGGGTGAGTTCGTACACACCTTCGGCGATGCGCATATCTACAGCAACCATATGGAGCAGGTAGCGCTGCAGCTGAGCCGCGAGCCACGCCCCTGGCCGACGATGCATATCAATCCCCAGGTGAAAGACCTCTTTGCCTTCCGCTACGAAGATTTTACGCTGGAAGGTTATGATCCCTGGCCGGGGATCAAGGCGCCGGTAGCGATCTGAAGCAAGCCGGGCAAGCCTTGATTCAGTAATTGAATAAAAAAATGCTTGAGTCGGATAGGGGTAAGTTATAACTTGCACGTCTTAACGATAGACCTCATTCTACATCCCTATGAAGAACAAGCGCATTTTCAATTTTATGGTCATGCTGGGCCTTGTGGCGGTGCTGGCCTCTTGCGGCAGCAGCGGATCAATCACCAAGCGTTACCATTCACGCGGCTACCAGATCAGCCTCGACTGGCTGAAAAAATCCCATACCGCGACACCAGCGCAGGCGCTGTTGCCTGCTGCGCCTTCTGCTGCCCAGGCGAAAGCACGCCCGGCTATGGCGATTCCCGCCGAACAACTCGGTTCGATGTCTTTGTCGGTAGATGCCTTGCCAGGTGATCCGGAGCCTCCAAAACCCTGCAAGGCAGAACTCAAGGCTGAGTTTGCGAAAGTGAAAACTGCAGTAAAAGCCTCAGCAGCTGATGCGAAAACCGCTGTTCAGTCGGGCATTGCTGCTGCCGGTCCGATGATGGCGGGTATCAAGCCCGCCTTGCAAGAGGCAAAACCTGAATTGAAGAA
>CANHTS010000098.1 GCA_947463435.1 Flavobacteriales bacterium
ACCGGCTGTTTCGAGGTTCAGCTGGTGGCTGCCGGCGCTGAACCGGCCGCTTGCCAGTTTCCGGATCTCCATGCCGCCGGCATTGAGCAAGCGTATTTCGGCCTGTCCGCTGGCCGGGGCAATGAAATGCAAGGTTGTATGTTCGCCCATGGGGTTGGGAAGACAACGCGCCGCCAAAGCAGACGCAGTGCTGAATTCGGTCGTTGAACTGAGGATCGGCACATCGCTGCGGAGTAACACGAGGCGGTTGGGCGACTCGGTCATGGCGTAAATCTTGCCATCCGGCGCCTGGCGGATGTCGCGGAAGCGCGCGTAACCGTTCATGCTGCGGGTGGCTTGGATTTTCTTGTCGTCTTTGAGTTTGAGCCAGTGTATATGCGTGCCGGCCAGGGCGCCGATCAGGATATCGGCTTCATTTGCTGCCTGCCCGTTGCGAACAAACGCCATGCCGCTGGGCGCGATAGACGGAACCCAATACGTGAGCGGCAATTGCATACCCGGCAGGGTGGTATCGGGGGTGATGCGCGTGCCGTCGTAATTGATGCCGAAAGTCACAGCTGGCCAGCCATAATTGGTATTGGGCTTGATGAGGTTCAGCTCGTCTCCGCCCCTGGGGCCGTGTTCGTGGGCGTAAATCTCCCCGCTGACCGGATGCATGGCCATACCCTGGATATTGCGGTTCCCCCAGCAGTAGATCTCCGGTTTGCTGTTTGGCTGTCCGACGAGCGGATTATCAGACGGAACGCTGCCGTCGTCGTTGAAGCGAAGCACCTTGCCGAGATGGGTATTCTTATCCTGGGCTGTTTCAGGCAAACCCCGGTCGCCGACCGACATATAGAGGTAGTTGTTGCGATCGAAGACAATGCGGCTGCCGAAGTGCTGGCCTGAATTGCGGATGGGCAAGGCGCGGAACAGCTCCCTGAAGCTGTCCAGCCGGTTGCCCTGCAGCTTGCCTCTGCCCAGCGCGGTGGTCTGTCCGCCGGTGGCGTTCACGGCATACGTCAGATATACAAATCCATTGCTTGCGAATTGCGGATGCAGCGCTACATCGAGCAGACCGCCCTGTCCGTTTTGAGCAATGGCCGGCAGATTGCTGATCTCGCTCAGCGCATTCTCTGCAATCTTGTAATGGAAGAGTTTACCCTGTTTTTCGGTAAACAGGATTTCATTGCTGTTGATGAAGGTGAAGCCCCAGGGCGCGGAAAGGTTGTTCAACAGCACTTTTTCTTCGAAAAGCTGCGGCGACTGGGCCTGCACCGGCACTGTCCGGAAAAGCAGCAAAAGCGCAAAAGTGGCCATACACCTGGTCAGTCGCACCCTGTGCTGTTTGTGCTGTCGTTGGGTTGTATATGGGTAGTTTGGGTTCATATCGGCTTGATTGAATGTGGGTTGTGCGATCTTACAGGCCATGTATTCCGGCAAACCGCGTAGCGTTAAGCAGGATAAGCCGTGGTAAAATCAAACGGCTGCAAACTATTAAACGGAAAGAAATAAAAGCCGGGTGGATTGTCAGAGGACATTCAAAACTGCCGCCTCACACCCACAAACACCCTGCGGCCCTGCATGCTGGCATAATTGTAGGATGCGTCAAAAGTGTAGCCATTGGGGTTGTTGAGTCCTGTCTCCTTGTCGAAGGGATCAAATGGGCGCAGCAATGGGTCGCGCGGAGTGAAATTGAGCAAGTTCCTGATGCCGGCATAAAATTCTGTACCGCTGCGGCTCTTGCGGATAAACTGGAGATTGAGCAAGCCATGCCAGGGCGAATATTCCGGCCGAAAATCGTTCGGTACGATGGGCAGCCGCATAGGACTGAACAGGCGTCCGTTCACGTCGAGCGACCAATGGCGGTTCAAGGGCTGGTGAAACTGCAGGCTGGCGCTGAATGGCGGCGTATGCACCTGCTGCTCACTGCGCATGGTTCCGGTGCTGTCGGCTTCCGTGAGGCTGACGTCGAGCAGGGTAATGCCCAGGTTGATGCGCTGCCCGCTGCGGTGCTGCCGCTCGAAGTCCATGCTCAGACCGCGGCTGAGTGCAAAACCATCCAGGTTTTCATAAATCACCTGGTCAGGATGCGTGAAATAATCGGCCACGATCTTGTTGCCGAAGCGCGTGTAGAACATCGAACTTTCCCAACGGAAAAAAGCCCGCCGGCCGGTGAAAGTCCGCACATAAGACAACAAGCCCGACCACGACCGCTCCGGGTCCAGGGCTTCCCTGAACACCACCCTGCGCGAACCGCTGAGGGCTGCATGGTCTTCCGTAAACACATTCACCACCCTGTAACCGCTGCCGATATTGAAGCGCAGGTTGTGCGGACTGCCGGACGGTTTGTATTGCATGGCCAGGCGCGGGCTCCATACCCAGCCATGCACCGGATCGTAATCGCTGCGCAGGCTGAAATTGCTGCGCCAGCTGCGGTTCCATTCCTTTTCCAATTGCACAAAAGCACCCGGCAAGGGCATGCGTTGCACCTGCGCGGTGACAGGCGTATTGTCGTCGTAGCGGGTGAAGCGGAAAGGCAAACCGGCCAGCCATTGCCAGCCGCGGAACGTGCCATCCCACAAGAACTGGGAAAAGAAGATGCTCTGCCTTGCGTTGAAGGGCAGCAGGCCGTAAACCGAACCTTGCCTATGGTCGATGAAGGAAAACTGCCAGCGCGGCCGGCCCAAAACACCCAGTTCAATCGCGCCCAGCAATTCCGTTCTGCCGGTGCGTATGCGTTCGCCATACACCGAGTCGGTGCCGGCAAACTGTTCTTCCCATTGCATTTGCCCGCCCCAGCGGTATTCGCCGAAACGGCGAAATGCAAAACTTGCCTTTCTGCCATCGGCCAGCGGCAGGCTCATTTTCTGAAAGAAACTGTAGCGCTGTTGTACCGGTATATCGGCAAAGCCATCGCCGTTGCGGTCGAAGGGCCGGCTCATGGAAAAACCGTGGAGGCTGCTGAGCATGCGGAGGTTTCCGATGCGGTAACCTGCGCCCAGGTCGAGGCTGTGTTCGGCATCGCTGCTGAGGCTGTAATCGGCCGTCCAGCGCGTTTTGTTACCCGGTTCGCGGGTGATCAGGTTGATCACGCCGGCCATGGCTTCAGAACCATACAAGGCCGAAGCGGCACCGCGGATCACTTCAACGCGTTGCAACAAGCTGTTCGGAATGCCCATCAGTCCGTAAACTGTTCCCAGGCTGCTCATCAAGGGCATACCGTCGATGGTCACCAATGTATACGGCCCTTCCATGCCGTTGATGTGGATATCGCCGGCGCTGCAGACATTGCAGTTCACCTGGGGTTGCAGGCCGTTCACCATTTGCAGCGATTCAAAAATATTCGGACCCGGGTTGGCGCGGAGGAAGCTGCGGGTGAGCGTTTCGACCGGCACCGGGCTTTCGCTGCGCTTCACCGGCTTCAGGGTTCCGCTGATCACCAGCTCGTCCATGCCGGCGCTGTCGGTCTGCGCCGCAGCGATAGCCGGAAGGAACAAGAGCAGGAAGGATATTTTTAGCCTATACGAAAACATGATTTCGGATAGCAAAAGTATTTTATTCTGCTTGTAGAACAAGTGTTTTTCGACGAGCCTTAGAGAATTGACCGCCAGGCAACAAAAAAGCCGGCTCACACCGGCTTCCTTGCATAGGGGAAATATGGGATAGATTCAGAGGGTTCCGCGTCTGCGCTGTTCTTCTTCAATGCTCTCGAACAAGGCCTGGAAATTGCCTTTGCCGAAACTTTTGGCTCCTTTGCGCTGGATGATTTCGAAGAACAAGGTCGGCCGGTCTTCCACCGGTTTGGTGAAAATCTGCAGCAGATAGCCTTCTTCGTCGCGATCCACCATGATGCCCCAGCGCTTCAGTTCTTCCATGTCTTCTTCAATGATGCCCACGCGCTCCCGCACGGTGTCGTAGTATGAACCGGGCACATAGAGGAATTCCACGCCGCGGCGGCGCATTTCAGAAATGGTAAATACGATATCGTCAGTGGCTACGGCGATATGCTGGCAACCCGGACCGTTGTAGAAGTCGAGGTATTCTTCCACCTGGCTCTTCTTCTTCCCGATGGCTGGCTCGTTGATCGGGAACTTGATGCGGCCGTTGCCGTTCGACATCACCTTGCTCATGAGCGCCGTGTATTCGGTCGAAATGTCTTTGTCGTCGAAGGTTACCAGGTTGGTGAAACCCATCACCTGTTCGTAGAACGAGGACCATTTGTTCATGGCGCCGAGCTCTACATTGCCTACCATGTGGTCGATGTATTTGAGTCCGACCGGCGTTGGGCGGTATTCCGTTTGCCAGGCTTCAAAACCGGGCATGAAGAGGCCTTTGTAGTTTGTGCGCTCCACGAACAGATGCACGGTATCGCCGTAGGTATGAATGCCGGAACGCACGATTTCGCCGTTTTCATCGCGCAGGGTTTCAGGCTGCAGATAAGGTTTGGCGCCGCGCTTCACGGTTTCGTTGAAGGCCGAAACGGCATCGTCAACCCAGAGGGCAATCACTTTCACCCCGTCGCCGTGCTGGCGGAGATGTTCGGCGATCGGCGATTGGCTGTCGAGCGGCGTAGTAAGCACCAGCCTGATCTTATCTTGCACCAGCACATAGCTCGTGCGGTCGCGCAATCCGGTTTCCAGACCGGCATAGGCCAGTTCCTGAAAACCGAAAGCGGTCTTATAATAATGGGCGGCTTGCTTGGCATTGCCCACGTACAATTCGACGTAATCGGTGCCGTTGATGGGGAGGAAATCCTGGGCGGTTTCAAAAATCTTCGTGCCCTGGTATTCGAAATTCTTGACCGCGGTGAGGTCGGGTGTCAGCGTATCCATGGAAAGTTTTTATGCGTGTTGGGGTTCGTCGATCCAGCTGAGGTAATAATTGTCCACTTCAAGTTCGAGTGCCGTGCGGGTAATTTTCACCGGATTGAAAGGGTCGATCATCACGGCCATTTCTTTGGTTTCTTTCTTGCCGATGCTGCGTTCGATGGCGCCGGGGTGCGGACCGTGGGGAATGCCGCCCGGATGCAAGGTGAGCTGGCCTTTGCCGATATTATTGCGGCTCATGAAATCGCCATCCACGTAATAGAGGATTTCATCTGAATCGATGTTGGAATGGTGATAAGGCGCAGGAATGGCGTCTGGATGGTAATCGTACAAACGTGGCACAAAGGAGCAGATCACAAAATTCCTCCCTTCGAAAGTCTGGTGCACCGGTGGCGGCATGTGGATGCGGCCGGTGATGGGTTCGAAGTTGTGAATGGAGAAGGCGTAAGGATAATGGTAACCGTCCCAACCGACAACATCGAATGGATGGTTGCCGTATACATAAGGGAACATGGTTCCTCTTTTCTTGATGAAGACCGGGAACTCGCCTTCCTGGTCGATGGTCTGCAGGTTGCGCGGCCGCACGATATCGCGTTCGCAGAAAGGCGAATGTTCGAGCAGCTGTCCAAATTCGTTGCGATAGCGTTTCGGGGTGAAAATCGGCCCATGCGATTCCACATACAAGAGCCGGTTGTAGTTGTTATCGAAGCGAAACTGGTAGACGGTTCCGCGGGGAATCACGATGTAATCGCCCGGCACGAAAGGCAGTTCACCGAACATGGTGAACAAGGTGCCGCTGCCGTAGTGCACAAAGATGAGTTCGTCGGCGTCGGCGTTTTTATAGAAATACTCCATATTGCCGCTTGGCGCTGCGAGGCCGATCTGCATATCGTCGTTCACGAACAACGTATGCCGGCTTTTGAGGTAGTCGTGGTGTTCCGGAATTTCGAGGCCTTTGAAACTCAGGCTCCGCATGTTGTTTTCGACCGCGATTTCAGGCTGCACGGAATACTCCATGCCGGCCCGGGTAACCCGTGTGGGTGGATAGAGGTGATAGACGAGGGAAGACATACCGCTGAAACCCTGGGTTCCGACAAGTTCTTCCTGGTACAATCCGCCGTCGGGCTTGCGGAACACAACGTGCCGCTTGGAGGGGATGCTTCCTGATTCGTGGTAAACTGGCATGCTTGCAGAAT
This sequence comes from Flavobacteriales bacterium, assembly GCA_947463435.1. Taxonomy (GTDB): domain Bacteria; phylum Bacteroidota; class Bacteroidia; order NS11-12g; family UBA955; genus REEB481. The sequence goes on from CANHTS010000098.1 coordinate 6,005, forward strand.
GATGCAGCGAAGGAAAAAAAGGTCAGGCCGGCTCAAACTGACCGGAGTCAGAGACGGATATGACTTTCATTGGCAGTTGAATACCACAGCCTGCGCAGGTTTTACCCGTTCAAAAAACTAAATTCGCGGCTGAACAAGATCCATGGCATTCGATTTAGACCTCATCAGCAAAGTGTACGCCGCAATGCCGGCGCGGGTTGCTGCCGCTCGCGAGAAGCTGGGCCGCCCCCTCACCCTGACCGAAAAAATCCTCTACAGCCACCTCTGGGAAGGCGGTATCAGTGAAACCTATGAGCGTGGCAAGAGCTACGTGGATTTCGCTCCTGACCGCGTTGCCATGCAAGACGCAACTGCCCAGATGGCTTTGTTGCAGTTCATGCAGGCCGGCCGCCCCAAGGTAGCCGTACCCAGCACCGTACACTGCGACCACCTGATTACCGCCAAGGTAGATGCCGAAACGGATCTGAAAACGGCCAACGAAGAAAGCCGCGAAGTGTACGACTTCCTGGCTTCTGTTTCCAACAAATACGGCATCGGCTTCTGGAAGCCCGGCGCCGGTATCATCCACCAGGTGGTGCTCGAAAACTACGCTTTCCCGGGCGGAATGATGATCGGAACCGACAGCCATACGGTGAACGCCGGCGGCCTCGGCATGATCGCCATCGGCGTAGGCGGTGCGGATGCCTGCGACGTAATGGCCGGCCTGCCCTGGGAACTCAAATGGCCCAAACTGATCGGTGTGAAGCTTACCGGCAAACTGAATGGCTGGACTGCTCCCAAAGACGTTATCCTCAAAGTAGCCGGCATCCTGACCGTAAAAGGCGGAACCGGTGCCATCGTGGAATACTTCGGCGAAGGCGCCATCAACATGAGCTGCACCGGCAAAGGCACCATCTGCAATATGGGTGCTGAAATCGGTGCCACCACGTCAACTTTTGGCTACGACGACAGCATGGAGCGCTATCTCCGCGCCACCGGCCGCGCCGAAATCGCAGACATGGCCAACGGCATCCGCGAACACCTCACCGCCGACGCCGATGTGTACGCCAACCCGGAACAATACTTCGACGAGGTGATCGAAATCAACCTGAGCGAACTCGAACCCCATCTGAACGGTCCCTTCACGCCCGATCTGGCTACGCCGGTAAGCAAGATGAAGGAAGTGGCTGCTGCCAACGGCTGGCCTACCAAGGTGGAAGTCGGACTGATCGGCAGCTGCACCAACTCCAGCTACGAAGACATCAGCCGTGCCGTGAGCCTCGCCCGCCAGGTGGCAGACAAAGACCTCAAAACCAAAGCCGAATTCACCATTACGCCCGGCAGCGAGCAGGTGCGTTATACCATCGAACGCGACGGCTTCCTCGATGTATTCGACAAGATCGGAGCCACTGTTTTCGCCAATGCCTGCGGACCATGCATCGGCATGTGGGACCGCATGGGTGCTGAGAAGCAGGAGAAAAACACCATCGTTCACAGCTTCAACCGCAACTTCGCCAAGCGCGCCGACGGCAACCCGAACACCTTTGCCTTCGTGGCCAGCCCTGAACTCGTTACTGCCCTGGCCATTGCCGGCGACCTTACCTTCAATCCGCTCACCGACACGCTCATCAACGAAAAAGGCGAGCAGGTGAAACTCGATCCTCCGAGCGGCGACGAATTGCCGGCCAAGGGTTTCGACGTGGAAGACCCCGGATATCTGGCGCCCGCAGCCGACGGCAGCTCCGTACAGGTAAAGGTGAGCCCCACCAGCAACCGCCTGCAGCTGCTCGATCCTTTCGCAGCCTGGGAAGGTACAGACCTGAAAGCCCTGCGCCTGCTCATCAAGGCCAAGGGCAAGTGCACCACCGACCATATCTCCATGGCTGGTCCCTGGCTGAAGTTCCGCGGTCACCTCGACAATATCTCCAACAACCTGCTGATCGGCGCCATCAACGCCTTCAACGACAAGGCCAACGAAGTGCGCAACCAGCTCAGCGGTGCGTACGGAGCGGTTCCTGCCACCCAGCGCGCTTACAAAGCGGCCGGCATCGGCACCCTCGTGGTAGGCGATGAGAACTACGGCGAAGGCTCCAGCCGCGAGCACGCAGCCATGCAGCCCCGTCACCTCGGTGTACGCGCCGTGCTGGTAAAGAGCTTTGCCCGTATCCACGAAACCAACCTCAAGAAGCAGGGCATGTTGGCGCTCACCTTTGCCAATAAGGAAGACTACGACAAGATCCGTGAAAACGACACCATCGATATCATGGGTCTGACCAGCTTTGCACCCGGGGTTCCGCTGCAGGTGGTTTTGCACCATGAAGACGGCAGCAGCGATACCATCACTGTAAACCACAGCTACAACGAGCAGCAGATCGAATGGTTCAAGGCCGGTGGCGCTTTGAACATCATCCGCCGTTCGGTGAACGCTTAAACAATTCAACATCAGGAGAGCCATCTGCCGCGCGGTGGATGGCTCTTTTGTTTTCCCTACATTCGTCAGGCTACTCTATGGAAACCCGTGCTTTCAGCGATGTTATCCGACAGTTGCGGCTGGACAAAGGCATGCAATTGCGCACCCTCAGCGAACTGACGGGTCTCGACAACAGCCTGCTCAGCCGCTTCGAAAAAGGAGAGCGCCTCCCCACACGGAGTCAGTTGCCCTTGCTGGCTAAAGCACTGGATGCCGATCTCAGCGCATTGTCGCAAACCTGGTATTGCGAACGGGTGTTGGGTGAATTGGATGCTTGTCAGGAGCCCTTTGAAGTTCTTCGCATGGCCGGTCTTCGCCTCTCCAAACCCGAATCGGCGGAGCCATTTGAAGCC
>CANHTS010000099.1 GCA_947463435.1 Flavobacteriales bacterium
AATGCCCCGACGAAAACTGTAGGGCCAGGCATGCACTCCGCTTTGTTTCGTGCGCTCAAGCACCGCGGTGGGGTTTATAGAAGCTAAGGCATCGACTGCTCTCCGCTCCGCTCCGAGTGCTCAACCACCACCGCGTGCACGGGTGAGAGTCGCAATTGCAAGGCTGCATTTGAATGCCGTGTGACGGTTTCGACTGCCGGCCCTACGGGCGCGGCGCTCAACCACCGTGCGGTCGTGAGGTTCTGGAATACTAAGGCTGCATTGGAATTCCGTGTCCCGGTTTCGACTGCCCGCCCTGCGGGCGGGCGCTCAACCACCGAGGGGCCGAAACCTGGGTACTTCCTCGCCATCAACCAGCACCATTTCACTGAACATCGCTTCGGGCCTGACCCAAAGGGTGCCTTCCGGAACATCGGGGGTTGGATACAGTGGCTTGTACACCACGAGCGCTTCAAGGGTTTCGCTGTGCAATGCCCTGCCGATCACTTCGTATTGTTTGCCTTTGTAATGCAGGTAGATGCCAGTTTGGATCATGACGCGAAGTAAAGGTGGAATGCGGGAAGGAAGACCATGGGGCAATGGGCTCGTGGTATTGTATGGCGCGTAACACCGCATTACCAACCCGTCGCCGGATGTTGCAGGCATACCCCTTCCAGGGATACCTGTAGAAAGAACAAATTTGCTTGGAATCCAAAAATCTCTACCTTGCAAAAAAGCGTCCAAATGAACCCCATACAACAGCGCGGCAGAACCAATAAAATCGGCACCCAACTTGCCCGCACAAGCACCTCAAACGCAAACAAAATAAGCAAAAAAGGCAAATGAATAAGAAATATTTAATAAACCGCTTGAAATGGTATTATCCGATGGAACGGATGCACGCGTTTGTGACATTTCCGGCCCTCATGCTGTATGTGATTTACACCAATCCACTGAATGATATCCTGTTTCTTTTGTACGGCTTGATGCTCTGCATAATCATCTTGTTCCAGGGGCAACACTACTGGAAACTGAAGCTTCACAAGCTGTTGCGAAAGGATATTGACCAGGAGCGCAGTTTAACTTTTTTCAGAAAATCAAAAAAACTCAACCTAATCATGATTGGTATGATACCGGCTATGTTTGCCATACACCTGTCGTTCAATCATTGGAATTTGAAAATGGATAAATGGTTTTTCTGGGGAGTTGTAGCGAACCTATTCGCCTTTCTTGAGCACGTGAACTACTATAACAGACAACTGATGATTGACAATGCCTCGGATATGAACTACGTCATCAGAAACAGAAAGTTAAAAATCGCAAGTCTGGCCAAAGATTTATCGGAAAACGAGATCTGAAAAATCAGCAGGATAGGGTACTTAAACAAAGGTCAATCCGGCGTGCTTTCGCGCAAAAGCTGCAAACAACACCACCAGAGACTACACCAATACAACACACCATGCCAACCAAAGGACAAACCATCACCAACCCAACCAACGGCGACACATACGAATTCATTGAAACGGCCAAGGACACCAATGGCGCCAGGGTTATCTTGAAAGCGACCATCCAAAGCAAAGGGCAGCTGGTGCCCAATCATTTCCATGTGCTTCAGGATGAAACCTTCGAAGTGGTTTCAGGACAACTGACCGTGCTTCATGGCGGACAAACACGGACAATCGCTGCCGGAGAAAAGATGTCATTGCCGAAGAACGAACCTCATAACCACTTCAACGCCGAAGACACTCCGGTAACCTATATACAGACCATCACACCTGCGCTGGACTTTGATTATCTGATTGAAAACCTGGTCGGACTGGCGGCCGACGGGAAAAGCAAAAACGGCAAATACGGCCTGGTTCAGGAACTGGTGTCACTGAAATACCTTGACAGCAAATCCTACCTGGCAGACATCCCCGTGGCCGTGCAGAAGTTTCTCATGTATACGGTTGCGCCCATCGGGCGACTCTTTGGGTATCGTGCTATCTATAAAAAGTACTCGGGAATAGAGAAATGATGCGGACAAGTCACAACCTCTCCAAAATTGATTCAATCTTCCTGTGGTCATATTTTTAAGGATTTAACATCATAAATATCTGTAAATGATCACGCTTTAAATGGAATTTCGACCTCAACTTCCTGTTGATCCAAAGCAGGCGGCATTTCAAACTGCAAGCACAAAGGCCCGATATACCTGGCTCAAGTGCTTCCGGAAAGCTGTCTGTATTGTTTTTTACCACATAAAACAAACTCTTAAAGCACGATCCAACATTGAACCTTTTTTAACCCAATAGTCACAGTCAATTCAACAACCTATGAGCAATTTTTCAAACATCGGATTTGAAGTAAACAGCGATGAAGAATTCCTGCAACTGGTGCAGGGAATTGCCAACGCCAGTTCAATGATGAAAGTGGAAGAAGGCCTGTATGCCAGGTATTCAGACCCTTCAGGCGCAGAGCTCTACCTCCAGTTCGACAAGCGCAATGAATTTGTTGGCATCAATCCGTACTTCAATGGAAAAAGCCTGAGAAAGGTTTGCCTGCAGCATTTTGTGGAACGGGAAGACAATCCGCTGGAGGGCGGATTTCATGCCTGGTCCAATCCCACAGATGAAAACGTTCCGGAAAGTGGGGAGTATCCGTTTGTGTTTATGTCGCCGGCTTACAGGGCTGAAGATGTATTCCATTTGCCCTGTACCGTGGAAATTCAACTTACAGCCTTTGCCCAAGAGATCGAGTTCTTTGCAACGGAGCGTGATTTTTATGCGCAGCAGACATCTGATATCAAGATTTCATCCCAATCATTTGTGCCTTTGCGCCATGGTGCCATGCCGGGAGATGACGGCGAACACGGCCAGCTCATTGCGCTTGCATTCTTAACCGGTATTGTCAAGGAAGTGAACGTCAGGCGCAACGAATGGACTGCCGAAGCTTTCCTATGGCTGTTGGTGGATACCTATGGTGGCGAAATCGATGTGGTTGCTGATATGCGATTTTTTCAGATTGTTCCGGTTGTCGGTGGAATCGTACAGGGGGAATTTTACCTCTCCGGTCAATTCTTGATCGACCCAGGCAAGCATGCGTATAATTGATTCACTTTTCCAGGTTCCACTGAAAACATCCATCTGACTTTGGGTAATACTGTGAATGGACGGGTGTGAATCTCCTATGATAGAAGCGACTCACACAACGGGGCAAAACCTTCAGAAAGATTTTCTACCCCCGCAAGCTGAGAAAACGGCTCTTGAAAGCGGCAGCCGCGAATTCCTGGCCGGTAGTCCGACAGGAAGGATCGCGCAAACGGAAATGGGAACGGGATTGAAACGGAGGGTATTCAGTGGTTTAGTGAATAAACTCCAGCGCGGTGGTTGAGCCCCGTCGAAACCAGCCCCGTCGAAACCAGCCCCGGTGCATTTCGACACGCCTTCGCTGCCCCTACCTGCGATAGGGGCACGGCGCTGCGGCTGCTCAATGACCGGGCCGCGGAACCTATCCCAAACACGTTTCGACACGCCTTCACTTCGCTGCGGTCTACGACCGTGAGCGCAGCGAAGGCTGCTCAACGACCGGGCGGCGGAAGTATTTAATTTCCCAGCTCAATCACAGCTTCAATACCCAATGTCCGATAGCATCGAATTCCACGCAGACGGGTTGCAGGGGGAAGCGGTCGGCATAGGCTGCATTGAACATTTTGTATTTCGAAGGCCTGAATTCCTTCTCCTGCCATTTGGCTTCCAGGGCAAAACCACTTCCGGGCTGGGTTTCGACCAGAAAATCCACCTCGTGCCCGGCCGCGGTGCGCCAGAAATGGATATCAAAATCCGGATCATGCCTTTGGCGCAGGCGGTGAAAGACATAATGTTCGAGCAAGGTTCCTTTGTCGTGCCGGTCTGCCGGAGGTTCAAAATTCCGCATCAGGGCATTGTAAAGTCCAGTATCGTTGAGATAGGGCTTGGGCATGCGGGTGATTTCCTTCCTGAGATTATCTGACCATGGCTGGAGAAGGTACACATGATAGCACTTCCGCAACACATAGAGGTAACGCTGTATGGTCCGTTCGTTGAGGCGCAGTGTATTGGATAATTCCGTGCGGTTGAGCAATTGTCCGGCCTGTGATGCCAAAAGGCGCAGGAGCTGGAAGAATTTATCCTCTTCCTCTACCCCGCTCTCCAACATATCCTTTCTGACAAAGGAATCAAGCAATTCCGCAAGCCTCGCCTGCTTCTCCTCCACTTTGTTTTCCAGTACCACGGCCGGATAAGCGCCATAAGTCAGGTACTCATTCCAATACAACATCAGCCTGTCTTTGTCGGCAGACCAATACTTTTTCTGCGTGCGGATCCGCTCCAATTCCTGCAACATTTTGGGAGCATCCCGAAAGATCAGAAACTCCTCGAACGAAAGGGGATGGATATCGAAGAGCCTCTTCCTGCCAGCCAATGAATCACGGAATTTCTGGTCGATATAAAAAGCCGAGCTACCGGTGCAAATCAACTTCAACTGCGGCGCATAGGTATCGAAGAGATACTTTAGAAAATGCGTCGGATCGGCCAGGTATTGTATTTCGTCGAGCAGTACATACACCCGCTCTTTTCCGGGACCGGGCAGTACGGCGTAACGAAAGAGATGTTCCGGATTTTCATTCAGCGCTGCCAGCACTTGTGCATTTTCCAGGGTCAGGTAAAACACTGACCTCCCTTCTGCTTCCAGATCTGCCTGTATGTGGCGCAGCATGGTGGTCTTGCCGACCTGACGTGCCCCCGTCATGATCGTCCATTCCTTCGCCGGAAGATGTTCTTGTATGCGCACCGTGATTCGTCTCATCCCTTGTTTACCGACACAAATTTCTATTCACCAGAGCGAAACTACAAGTATTATCCGCTTTTTCTTGTACTTAACTACAATATTTATCCGTTTTTTCTTGTGCTCAACTACAAGAATTATCTGTTTTTGCCCGAAAGAAACTTGTCGCGGTTGGGCAGCGCCCCGACTTTTTCAGTCGGGGAAACCGTAGCGCGCTGGAACCTGCCTTCTTTACACCAACTTTTTAAAGTCGGGTAAACCTGTTCAACCTGGCAATAAGCCTGTTTGCCTCGTATGCACTACTAATTCCGTGCTCCGAACCCCGGTGCGTTTCCCCAACGCTTCGCTACAGTCGGGGCACGGCGATAAGCCTCCACTGCGTTACGGCTACTCAACGACCGGGCTTTACGGCTTTCCTGTCCCATCCACAAAAAAAGCCTCCGGGTTAGCGGAGGCTTTTCTGGGTTTCAGAAGGATTGACTACTCAGGAGATAAGGCCTGCGAAGTGCTTCACGGTGCGCACGAGCTGGCTTACGTAGCTCATTTCGTTGTCGTACCAGCTTACTACTTTGATGAGCTGGGTATCGCCAACGGTTACCACTTTGGTCTGGGTGGCATCGAAGAGCGAACCGTAGGTGATGCCGATGATATCGGTGCTCACGAGTTCTTCTTCGGTATAACCAAAGCTCTCGTCGGCAGCGGCTTTCATGGCAGCGTTTACTTCGTCGGCAGTGGTTTTCTTAGCGCAGATGGCGGTGAGTTCGGTAACGGAACCGGTGATGGTCGGAACGCGCTGGGCGCCGCCATCGAGTTTACCTTTCAGTTCGGGCAAAACCAGACCGATGGCCTTGGCAGCGCCGGTGCTGTTGGGCACGATGTTCTGTGCAGCAGCGCGGGCACGGCGCAGGTCGCCTTTCGGATGGGGTGCGTCGAGCGTATTCTGATCATTGGTGTAGGCATGGATGGTGGTCATGCTGCCGGCCAGGAGGGTAAAGTTATCGTTCAGGGCTTTGGCCATCGGCGCGAGGCAGTTGGTGGTGCAGCTGGCGCAGGAGATGATGGTTTCGCTTCCGTCGAGGATATGGTGGTTTACGTTGAATACCACAGTCTTCAGGTCGCCGGTGGCGGGGGCTGAAATCACCACGCGCTTGGCACCAGCCGTGATATGGGCAGCTGCTTTGTCTTTGTCTGTGAAGAAACCGGTACTTTCGATTACCACATCCACACCGTGGTTACCCCAGGGAATTTGTGCGGGGTCTTTCTGGGCGTAGATTTTCACTTCGTTGCCATTGACAATGATCGAATCGGCGGTAGCGCTCACTTCGGCATTGAAGCGGCCCTGGGCGCTGTCGTACTTGAGGAGGTGGGCAAGAACGGCAGGACTGGTCAGGTCGTTGATGGCAACGACGTCGATGCCTTCCATGTTGTAGATCTGGCGGAATACCAGGCGGCCGATGCGACCGAAGCCGTTGATGGCAACTTTTACTGTACTCATGGGTTACGGATTTGAGGCCGCGAAATTAGCGAATTATGGCGGGATAGCCGCAGGAGATTACAAGGAGTAACTCAAGCCCCTGCAAATGTCTTGCATGCAAGGGTTTGTATCCATGGACAAGGAACCGGCACAAGCGCAATGGGCGGATAATGCCATGAGAATCGCAGCGGGTTGGCGAAGAAGCATGACAAAGACCCTTGCATGCACATTGCATTGCCCATGGTTGCATGGTCAGTTCAACGCGATGCCCACCATAAAACCTATCCAGGGTTTGCGGTTGTAAATCCAAATGGCTCTGTCGCGGTTCATGAGCTGATCGATCCCGGCGGCGAGACCAAAACTGGCAATGTCTGACTCTATGAATCCAGCCAGTCCGGCCTGCATGATCATGCCATTGTATTCCGCTTGGGTGCGGTTGGCGGTGGTGAATGGACCAACGAATGTGCTGCCGGTTCCGAGGAAGCCGCCGAAATCAAACCCCAGGCTGTTCCAGGCTGCTTCTCTTCTCCCCAATGGATCGGTATTGACAACCAGGCGATAACGGTCGTGGCGCCAGCCGGCAAACAGGGCCACGTTCATGTCGGTATGCAATTGCGCCGGCATGCCCTCCGTGTTGGGTCGGTATTTCAGCAGTATGGTGGAGATATCGATATCCAGGCTTTGCTTCCTGAATACAAGCGGAGCAGGGATGGCAAGACGGGTTAAACCCAGCGGAAAAACCAGGTCAGGCCGCTGCAAGCCTGCAGTCGGGTTCTGATAGACAAAGACCGCAGTATCCAGCACATCCACATAGACCCTGTCGGTTTGGCCTTCTTTACCGGTATCCATCCTGTAGTAACCACCTTGAAATCCATGCCTGGATGCCTGATCGAATACCCGACAAGAGAAAATGGATAGACAGGCGGCAAGGAAGAGCGGGATTCGGAATCGCATGGCAAAGGCAGAACGAAAGTAGCGCTAAAACAACCGCTGCGGAAACGCCTGAGCGCCCTCAGAAATCCACCTTATAGTAGAACACCGGCAGGAAACCGAGCTGGTATTCTTCGCGGAAATAGGGCGCATCGGTGGTGTAGCTGTATTTCAGTATGTTCTGCCGGTTGCCCACATTTACCAGGTCGAAGGCAATTTCATGGGAAATCTTCTTCGCGTTGATGCGGTAGGCGATGCGGATATCGGTGCGGCTGTAAGCGCGGCCAAAACGCTGGGTATTCTTCAGCGCATCCACTTCCACATATTCCCGCTGCCGCATGCTGGCCAGGGTGTCCATGGGTGAAAAACGCCGCGCTCCGGCCATGGTCAGCTTGCCCCCAACGTTGATGGTGCTGCGCGGACCGGTTTTCCATTCCTTTCCAAAGAGCACATTGAAAGCATAATTGGTATTGAAGTCTGAATTGCGCTCGATGCCGTCGCTGCCGGTGTACTTGGCTTCGAACAGGCTCAGGGTCAACATGTAGAAATAACCCCGGTTGAAGGCTTTGTCGAAGGTGAATTCGACGCCGTAGTTGCGCCCGGTACCGGTATTCTGCAAGGTATCGGGGAAGAAACGGCTGAATCCGCTGCCGGTATTGGCCAGGCTGAAAGCACTTGAACGCAGGCCGACAGGTATGTTCGACAATTGCTGATAATACACTTCCGTCCGGAAACGTTTGTCCTTACCGATTACCTGGTCGAATCCGAGCACAAAATGGTTGCTCTTCGTGAGGCCCATACCCAGGTTATGCGGCGTTTTGTTGCCGGGAAGCAGGTAATAGTAGGCATATCCTGGTTGTATCTGGCTGTGGCGTCCGGTGCCGAAATTAACCGACGACCTGCGGTTGATCTGGTAACGGATGCCGAGGCGCGGCTGGATGGCATCGGCACTGGTATGCGATTGCCCGCTGCGCTGTTCCGTGATCCGGAAAACCTGGGAGGTAAGGCCGAAAGACACCTGCCAGTGCACATTCGGCTTCCACTTCAGTTGTGCGTAAGGCATCAGCATCAATCCCGATCCCACACTGTTCCAGCGGTCGAACCATTTCCAGTATTTGCCGTTCACCCCTGTATCGGCGAAATCGAAATTGCGCCCGCTGTCGCGGAAATTGAAGCCGTAGCGCGTAATCTGCGCTCCGTAGCGCATCGACAGGCGGGAAGAAAATTTGGTGTTAATGAAGATATGCGTGCCCTGGGTGCTGGTAAGGAAGCGGTAGTACTGATTGGGAACCAGCGAATCGAGCGTGTAGCGATAGGCCGGAAGTCCGTCGCGCAGGAAAGTATCGGTGGCGCGGCGGAATACGAGTTCATGGAACGACTGTATCGCCTGGCGGCTGCCGGCGACAGAGACATTGAGGTAGCTTTTATTGCCCAGCGGACGTGTGTAGACGCCGCCCACGATGC
>CANHTS010000100.1 GCA_947463435.1 Flavobacteriales bacterium
AATGTTCAAAATGATACACGAGCGCATTGACCAGTGTTCCGTGGTAATTGTTGTAACCCGGATGTACAACCATGCCATCCGGCTTGTTGACAATGAGCAGGGTATCGTCTTCGTAAACGATATCGAGCGAAATATTCTCCGGCTTCAGTTCTGTATCGCGCGGCGGATCGGGCAGCACAATACTCACCTGGTCGCCGGGTTTGATGCGGTAGCTGGGTTTGACGGACTGGCCGTTCACGCGCACGGCACCGGCGTCGGCTGCTGCTTGCACGCGGGTGCGCGAGGCGTTGGCCAGTTTGTGCATCAGCCATTTGTCGATGCGCATCAACTCCTGCCCGGGATCGGCTTCGAAGCGAAAATGCTCGTAAAACTCTTGTTCTTCAATTTCTTCCATGCCTTCAGCCACTGCTCTATGCGGCAAAACTACGCGCGAAACCCGGCTCAGTCGAAGGTGGTGCACACAAACCGCGCGAGGGTATCGGGTCGGATATCCGGGGCTCGGTATTGCAGTTGTGGGAGGTTCTTTTGGGAAGTGTTTTTAGCTGTGACCGGGAAGCGGAACACTTCGCCCTCCTGCTCGGCGATGAGGATACAGCCCGGCATGTCGCCCGGCAGCAACATGCGTTCGCGTTCGGGCAGCCACCAGGCTTTGTAGTTGCGTTGTGGCTTCATGCCTGAATTGGGAAAACGCAGCGCATGCACGAGCTGATGAAAGCCATCGAGTCCGCCGGTAAATCGGATACACCAATCCCCTTTGCCCAAGGCAATTAATTGAACGCGTGTGGTTCCCCTGCCGGCTATTGCAGACCGCGAAGCGGCTTCGCATTGCTTGCGCAGGGTTTCATAATCTGTGGTGAGCACCCTGATCAATCCAATATCGCGCTGGCCTGTCTCTCGCCTGGCAGGGAGCAATTCAGCTTCCCGGCAGGAAAAAAGCAGACAGGCCAGCAGCAGACAAGGGAATAATCTCACAAGCCGCCTCCTGCAACCATTACGTGTTTAGGCCGGATGGCCATTACCGGAACAGGAGCATGGTTGATCAGTTGTTGCGCAACTGAGCCCATGAAGAACCCGGCAGGTTCGGTTTCCGTCATCATGGAAATCAGGCCGGCCTGAATCTTTTTCGCTGTTTCGAGAATGGTCTGGGCCACATTCACTCCAAAAACCACTTCTGAACTGTGCCTTACCTGACGGCTGGCAAAGAACTCGATGGCCTGCTGTTCGTAAATAGCCAGGTGGTGTTGGGTTTCAGCGTCCTGGTCTTTGCTCAGGCAAAGGATATGTACGCTGGAGTTGAAGGCCTTGGCAATCATGGCCGTATGGCCCAATTTCTGACGGCTTTCCACGGTAGAGTCGATCGGCATCAGAATGGGTGTACAAGCCTGGTCGCGGCTGGCTTCCGGCACGGTAATAACCGGGCAATTGCTTGTACTCGCCACGCGAAAGGCTGTACTTCCCAGCCAAAAAGGCACAAAACCTTCCGTTCCGTGGGTTCCGACGAGCAACATGTCTGCGCCGATTTCCTTTTCGCACTGGGTAATTTCCCGAAAGGCTTTTCCCCTGCGGTGGTGCATTTCGATTTTCAAACCGGAGCGGCCGCTCTCGTCTTCCAGAAATTTGAGGATACTGTCGTAATCGGCTTTCTTTTCTTCCCCATCCACAAAAACAACATGCAACTCGGCACGAAAGCGCCGGGCTACATCTACCCCTTTGTGAAGAGCCACGGAAGCGGCGCTGGAATGATCGAAAGCAACAAGGATTTTTGTAATTTCTTTTTCCATAGGCGTTTGTTTAGGTAATCCAAAGTTAGGCAATAAATGCGCATACAGCGACGCGAACTGATGAAAGGCAGGTTTAACATATTGAATGGCAGTCTGTATTATTTTCGCGGTTCAGCTATGGCCATCACACACGAAGAATCACTCGACAATTTCAGCTTGCAGCTGGACTACGTACTTGCTGAATACGCCGGACACGGTTATTCTGCAGCGCAGTTCAACAATGTGGTAATCGGGGGCCTCGGCGGCTCCGGCATCGGTGGCAGACTCGCCAGGCTTTGTTATTTTTCTGGTGCCACAATACCGGTTGAGGTGTTTAGCGAGTACCATCTTCCAACTTATGCCGGGAGTAAAACACTGGTTATACTTTGTTCCTACAGCGGTAGCACCGAAGAAACGCTTGCCATGTATGACGACGCGATGTCGAGGGGATGCACCATCATTTGCATGACTACCGGCGGCGAATTAGGTGAACGTGCCAAGCGGGACGGTCTGATATGCTATACCATTGAAACTGGTTTCCAACCCCGTATGGCCCTCGGATACGGCTTCGGATTCCAATTATTGGCGCTCGGTGAGTTGTTCGGCGTGGACAAGAGAGCGGCACTCGCAGAAATCAGTCAGCGACTTAAAGACGAAAAGGAGGCTTTGAAAGCACGTGCCGCGTCACTCTTCGATTATTTCCGGCAAACCATTCAAAACAAATTTGTGGTGGTTTGCGATATGGCCTTCGAAGCCGCTGCCATCCGCTTTTGCCAGCAAATTCAGGAAAATGCCAAAGGTGAAGCATTTGTTAACGTGCTGCCTGAAGCAAACCATAACGTAATCGAAAGTTATTACGAACAACGCGATACCAATTTCATCCTGCTGAACAGCGGCCTCAATGAACGCACCAACCTGCGTTTCACCTTCCTCAAAGGCGTGTTGGCAGACGAGCAGAACCGCGTATTCGAATTTCCGATAAAGGAGTTCAATCTATGGGCATTGTTTGAGTTCATCTACATCACAGATTGGCTGAGCATCTACGCTTCAAATGCCAAAGGCGTTAACAACATGGAAGTGGGCATTATCATGCGCTTGAAAAACTACCTCACCCAAGCCTGATATGAAAATTGTTTGTTTCAATAACCACGAAGGCCACGAAACCGGACTGCTGTTCAATAACCGCATCTATCCGCTTTCCAGAATCGATCGCAGCCTGCCGGCCGATATGTCTTTGTTCCTGAAAAATTGGGACCGCAACGCCGACCACGCCAGGCAGATTCAGGAGGCCGCTAAAGCCGGCAAATACGAAGATCTGGCCATTCCTTACAACGAAAATGAATTGCTGGCGCCTGTTCCGCACCCCACGAGCTGCCGCGATGGTTATGCTTTCCGCCAGCATGTGGAAGCCGCCCGCCGCAACCGCGGCGTACAGATGATTCCGGAATTCGACCAGTACCCGATTTTCTATTTCACCAACCACAATGCCGTGCAAGGTCCGGGCGACATCTGGTGCATGCCCGATCACTTTGAAAAGCTCGATTTTGAACTCGAAGCCGCGGTAGTGCTGGGCCGTAAAGGCCGGAACATCCGCGCCGAAGAGGCCGATGCGTATATCGCCGGCTATATGGTGATGAACGACATGAGCGCGCGCCGCCTGCAGATGGAGGAAATGCTCCTCAACCTCGGCCCCGCCAAAGGCAAGGATTTCACTACCGTAATCGGGCCCTGGCTCGTGACACCCGACGAACTGGAAGCCTATCGCGTTCCGGCTAAAGACGGGCATACCGGCAACAGCTACAACCTGAAAATGCGAGGCTTTGTGAACGGCATCCAGGTGAGTGAAGGTTCGGTCGGACAAATGGATTGGACATTCGCTGAAATCATCGAGCGCTGTGCATACGGTGTGGATGTTTTCCCCGGCGACGTGATTGGCAGCGGTACAGTTGGAACCGGTTGCTTCCTTGAACTCAACGGCACCGGCAAGCTGAACGACCCCGATTACCAGGAGCAATGGCTACAGGACGGCGATCTGGTTGAAATGGAAATCGAAGGCCTTGGCCGTCTGAAGAATACCATCCGCAGGGTGGACACAGATTTCTCGCTGCTCAAGCGCAAGAAGATTAGCTGAGGTTCAGGGCGCCATCAGGTTGCAACCGCGAAGGTCGCTGTAATCCAACCGGCCGAGCACTTCGAAACTGCCGTCTTCATACACACGCCCGGCGTCGGACGTCATGATGAAAGCGCAGGCGTGTTCTGAAGCCAGATCGGCCACGCACAATCTTCCTGTTATCCCGAATTCTGCCGGTGTAAACGGATCGTCGCTGCGCATAGCACAAACCTGCATTTGTGGAGGGCAGCGGTAAAGACCGCGATCGGGCGCATAGGCCTGCGAGCTCAGTTCGGTCATGCCATATTCGCCGCCAATCCGACTGAGATTGAACGCAGACCGCAGGATTTCGTGGAGTTCGTTGCGCGTGATCTCGGCCCGCCTGCCCTTCATGCCGCCGGTTTCTATCAAGGTGAAGGCATCCGCTTCTGCAATGGCGCCGCGCTCCTTCACGTATTCCGCGAAATCGAGCAAGGCAAAAGTGACGCCCCATAGCTGCACATCTTTGCCCTCCGCTGTCAACTTCAGGAGTTGTTCATACAGCGCGGCGTGGTCGTACAGAAAGAATCCGCTGCCAGCGTGTTCGGTGGCACTTACCCAATCGTTGAGCATGGCAACAAGCGAAGACCCGCTGCGTTCCAGATAAGAAGGCAGCAGACAGAGAAAGACCTTTTCGTTCACGGCACCGAAAGCCTGTTCAAAGCAAGCACGCGTATTGCCCAGGTAATCATCCATGTGTTGAAGGGGGAAGCGGCTGACGCCCGCGCCGGTGGTGGAACTGCTTTCGAACCAAAGCTCGGGCGTATAGTCTTCGCAGCGCAGGTCGTGCGATTTGAAAAATTCGACGGGAAGAAAGGGAATCCGGCTCCAATGCTCCACCGCTTCCGGGCTTTGGACACCGCAGTAACGCGCATAATGGCGGAAAGGTGCACATAGATTCCATTGTTCGCGGAACAGTGCCAGTGCGAATTCGTTAAATTTGTCGGGTTCTGCGAAAAGGCGCAGGGCCATCCGGTGCATGCGCTTCAAAATTACACTCCCGATCCTGCTTGTGGTTTTTCTGTTCCCGGCATGCAGCGACGATGGCAATAAATTCTCTGAAACGCCGGGGTTGGAATACCGGGGTTTTGAAAAAAGCAAAACCCCTGACGGGCGGGATTCTTCGGTTTTTTTCCGATTCCGCTATACCGATGGCGACGGCGATATCGGCTTGTCAGAAAGCGACACATTGCCGCCTTTCGATTTCGGTGGTCCCAATTTCTACAATTTTCTCGTCCAGTATTTTGTGTGGGACAATGGTGTGGCCCGTCCGCGCATCGATCCGCTCACCCTGGACACCTTGTCTTTCCATTTGCGCCTGCCGGTGCTCACACCCAGTGGCACAAACAAGCAGATAGAAGGAGAGTTGAAGGTGGAAATACCGGCGCGCCCTTCGGGATTTGCGCCAGACAGTATCCTGATCCGTTGCCGGCTGAGCGACCGTGCCCTCCGCAAGAGTGCTTTCGTTAGCAGCCCGGTGGCACCGTTATTCCATTAAAAGCTCCCTTTCACATAAAGGCTAACTTGAAAACCTTTTCAGGGGAATCAAAATCGCTATTTTCGCAGTTCGCACCGAATTGGTACGGTATTTGAAAAACCCATAACAACCGCGTATGAGAATCTTCGCCATCCTCCTCCTCGCCATAGCCGGCATCCCCGCCGCACATGCGCAGAAATTCGGCTATGTGGATACCGATTATATCCTTGGCCAGATGCCCGCTTACCGCTCGGCGCAAACACAGCTCGACGAAATGGCCAAAACCTGGCAGGACGAAGCCGATAAGATGAAACGTTCGCTCGACCAGATGTTCCGCGAATACAAAGCCGAAGAACTTTTGCTTTCTCCGCAACAGCGCAAGGAACGCGAAGAGCTGATCGTGAAGCGCGAAAGCGAGCTGAATGCTTACCGCGAACAGAAGTTCGGTTACAACGGTGAGCTCTTCAAGAAACGCGAAGAGCTCATC
This sequence comes from Flavobacteriales bacterium, assembly GCA_947463435.1. GTDB lineage: Bacteria > Bacteroidota > Bacteroidia > NS11-12g > UBA955 > REEB481. The sequence goes on from CANHTS010000100.1 coordinate 5,874, forward strand.
AAACCCATACAGGACAAAGTTTACGAAGCTGTTCAGAAACTGGCCAAAGAGCAAAACCTCGACTTCATTTTTGACAAGGGAGGCGACTTAATCATGCTTTATTCCAATCCGCGCTTCGACAAAAGCGACGAGGTGCTCGAAAACCTCGGCATAGCCCCCCAGGAAAATACTACACCCGGCGGTACCACTCCCGGCGGAAATAACCGTTAATCCAACAACAAACTATATGAAACACTTGCTCTCCCTGATTGCACTGGCGGGATTTGCCTTCACCGCGGCACCTGAACTCAAGGCCCAGAAAATCGGTTACATCAACCGTCAGTCTGTGGTTGACAGTCTCGCTGCCTACGATACAGCCATGGCCAAACTGCAACGCGCAGCCGAATTCTACGACGAAACCCTGATGTCGAACCAGACTGAATACCAGCGTCTGATGACCCAGTACCAGGAAATGTCGCAGAACCCGAACACGCCCAAAACACGCCTCGAACTGAAAGTGAAAGAAATCCAGGCCCTCGAAGACCGCATGCGCGAGCTCCAGGAAAAGCGCCAGGAAGAACTCCAGGAACTGCAGTACGACCTGTTGAAGCCGATTTCAGACGCAGTAAACAAAATGACCGAAGCCATTGCAAAGGAAAAAGGCTATGTCTATGTGCTCGACAACACCAACAACACGTTGGTGGTGATGCCCAAGACCGACGACCTTACCGATGTAGTGCGTGCCCGCATGATTGCAGAAGAAAAAAAGGCCAGAACCACCACCAAGCCTTAAAGCAACAATAAACCTCAGATGCAAAGCCATCTCGCCGCCGGCGGATGGCTTTGCTGTTTTTAGCAGCTTACATTTGCAATCTACATGCGTATGGCAGGACCTATAGGCGTATTCGATTCCGGTTACGGCGGGCTGACCGTCTTGCAGGAACTCGTGCAGCGCCTGCCACAATACGATTTTGTGTACCTCGGCGACAACGCAAGGGCACCATACGGCAACCGTTCTTTTGAAACCGTTTTCCAATACACCCTCGAAGCGGTGGAATGGTTCTTCCGTGAACACGGCTGCCCGCTGGTGATCATTGCCTGCAATACAGCTTCAGCCAAGGCATTGCGCAGCATCCAGCAACGGGAATTACCCAAACTGGCGCCCGATAACCGCGTGTTGGGTGTGATTCGCCCAACGGCTGAAGTAATTGGCAACTACAGCCGAAGCAAATCGATCGGCGTAATGGGAACCAAAGGAACCGTTCATAGCGGCTCCTATCCGATCGAAATAGCGCATTTCTTCCCCGAGCTGCGCATCACACAGGAAGCCTGCCCGATGTGGGTGCCGCTGATCGAAAACGACGAATACCAGAGTCCGGGTGCAGATTATTTCGTTGAGCAGCATATCCGCCGGCTCTTTGCCGCCGATACCGATATCGATACGCTGCTGCTGGCCTGTACGCATTATCCGCTGTTGATGGACAAGATCCGGCAGTTTGTCCCGCCACACGTGCAGGTGATTGCCCAGGGCGACATAGTAGCGGAGAGTCTGGCTGATTACCTGCAACGTCATCCGGAAATGGAAAATCGTCTGACCTGCGGAACAAGTGAAGCTCAGGTGCGTTTCTATACCACCGATACCGCGGAAAGCTTCGAAGCAGGAGGTGCAGCCTTCTTCCGCGGCGAAGTCAAAGCCATCCACACCGATCTGAAGCCGTGACACCGGAACACCTGCGCGAAACCCTCGGCATGCTGCCCGATAGCCCGGGCATCTACAAATACTTCGACGCCGATGGCAAACTAATGTACGTCGGCAAGGCCAAGTCGCTGCGCAAGCGCGTTTCTTCCTATTTCAACAAACAACAGCACGAAAACCGGAAAACCCAGGTGCTGGTATCGCGCATCCAAAGCATCGACTTCACGGTTGTAGACAGTGAAATGGATGCACTGCTGCTCGAAAACAGCCTGATCAAGGAGTTTCAGCCGCGCTACAACATCAACCTCAAAGACGACAAGAGCTATCCTTCCATCAAGCTGGTTCACGAACGTTTTCCGCGTATCTATGCCATGCGCAACCGCGTGGCCGACGGCAGTGAGTATTTTGGACCTTACGCTTCTGTCCGCGTGATGGATACGGTGCTCGAACTCGCGCGCAAGCTGCATCCTACCCGCAGCTGCTCACTCAACCTTACCGAGAAGAACATCGCAGCCGGCAAGTTCAAGGTTTGCCTTGAATACCATATCGGCAACTGCAAAGGGCCTTGCGAAAACCTGCAGAGCGAAGCCGAATACAACCGCAGCATTGCCCAGATCCGCCACCTGCTCAAAGGCAACCTCGGTGAAGTGAAGCGACACCTGAAAGAATTGATGCTGGAAGCCGCTTCCACATTGCGTTTTGAAGAAGCCCAACACTACAAGGAAAAGTTATCGTTGATTGAAAAGTTCCAGGCCAAAAGCATGGTGGTAAACCTGCAGGCAGATAACCTGGAAGTGTGCACAATTTCAAGCACCGATACCCAGGCTTTCGTGAACCACATGCGCATCAGCCAGGGTATGATTGTCGGAAGTCGCAACCTGGAATATCGCAAACGGATGGACGAACCGGATACCGATATCCTGCTGGCTGCCCTGGCCGAAATGTCTGAACCGGCCGATAGCCGTTCGCGCGAAGTCATCGTAAGTGAAATACCCCCCGATTGGAACGATGATCGCATCCAATTCTCTGTTCCCAAGGCAGGCG
>CANHTS010000101.1 GCA_947463435.1 Flavobacteriales bacterium
ACCACGCGGTTGTAATCGTCGATTTCCAGATCCAGCGCACCGCCGAACTTGAGGTTCATGGGGATGAAGTCGCGCTGTTCGCGGTTGGTGTAGGTCATTTTGGAACCGATGTTCTGCACGTTGGCCCCAAAAGAAATGCGTGCCGGCTTATCGTTGATTTCAGTTTTCTTGGTGTAGTACATGTTGATATCACCTGCACCTGCGACGCCCGGACGGGTGGAGATGCCATTCAATTGGCGCACACCGGCGATATTGGAACGAATGAAACGCAGGGCCACACCTACCGAGAAATTGTCTGAAAGACGTGTGGAATAGCCCCCGTCAAGCGCAAATTCATTCGGATTGAAACTTCCGAGCGGATCGCCCTGGAAATCGGTGAAATTGATATTACCGAGAGAGAAATAGCGGAAAGAACCGGCTATCACACCGTTTTTACCAACCTTGTTGTACGCAGAAAGGTAAGAAAACTGCACATCGGGCACGAGGCTGCGCAGCCAAGGTGCATAGGAAATGCCGAGCCCGGATTTCTTTTCAGCAAAACTCAGCTTACTCATGTTCCAGTGGATGGAGTTGGCATCGGGTGAAATCGCCACACCGACATCCGCCATTCCACCGCTGCGGCTATCAGGAGTGATGGTCAGGAAGGGAACCATAGTGGTTACCACGTTCTGCTGACCTGCAAGCTGTTTGCTGGAAACCTGCCCGTGGGCATGATACATGAAAGAAGCGCCTGTAAGTCCAAACGCAAGGATTTTCTTAAAACTCATTTTGTTGAGGTGGGTGCAAAAATAGGGATTTGAAGGATTAACGAAGTTTACCCGGGTATATTATCCTTCCATGGTGCAAACTGCTGTTACCTCGGGCATCTTTCAGCTCAAGTCTCCAGATTGCCATACCCCCTGAGAATGGGGCACTTAGCGGGTCCCAGGCCAACACATCGCTGCGGCTGGGCGTACCTTCCAGCTTGCCTTTTTTATCGTGGAGTAAGCGTCCGCTTAAGTCTGAAACAGTCAGGCGGTAATCGAGATCTTCTCCGGCAAGGTTGTGTTCAAAGCGGATATGCAGCTCCTGGCCTTCCGTGAGCGGATTTGGGTAAGCTGTGATGCTGCTGACTTCCAATACCGGGCCTGCGCTCACCTTGAAACGCAGCGTGGCTTCTCCAGGGTTGTTGAAATTGTCCCACACCCGCACAGTGGCCGTATGCCAACCGGCGCTGAGGCCTTTCAATGGAAACTCCACCCTTCCGCGCTGGTAACTGTTCAGCTCTGCGCTGTAATAATCGTTGAGGATATAGGCTGCTTCACCCGCCGTTCCTTTGTCTATATAGAGCATCAGATCACGCCCGATGCCGTTGCCGGTGGCGTTGATGCCGCTGCTGTCGGATACCAAAGCGAGGAAAATCGCATCTGTCGAAACGATTCCGCCATCGCGGAAAAAGGTGTCGTTCATAAAGGCCCGGATCGCCGGACCGGTTTTATCCGGCACTGCAAGTGCTGCACTGCCACCAATCAACAAGGAGCGGACACCATGTGCATCTGTGGCGCCGTTTTCAGCGTAAAACATGACCTTGCCCTCACCTATGTTGTAGCTGATATCCTTAGGCACAACAAATGTGACACTGAAGCGACCGTCTTTAACAGTCACCACGCCTTTGTACAATACTGCGTTTTGCAGGCTGTAATCCAATGCTGCCCCCGGGTTGTCGTTCGCCAGGGTTTTCCTGTCGCGCGGCTTGTCGTAAACCGTTGCATAAAGTCTGCCCTGGAATTCTGAAAAGAGTCCGCCATCGCGGTAATCGATATGGCCTTCCAGCAACACTTTACTGAACGCCTTAATGGTATCGCGGAAATCGCGGTCTGCGATATTGTTAACAAAATCGAGCACCACCTTGTGCTTTGGATAAGCAGGCGTCAGCGCAGGATCGCCCAAGAGCGCAAACTTGCGGTCTTCGTCGGTACGGCTGCCGCGGTTCTTTACATTCCGCACCAGATCGCCTACTGTGGGCAAAGGACCTGTCGCCGGCGGCAAACCATGGTCTTTCCAGAAAGAGGAGTTGATGCTTTTGTTGCCGGTATTATAGGTAAGCCGCGTGGTGGTTAACAACGCCACATTGCCTCCATTCGGATTGAGCAAGGTGTACTCGCCGGCCGATTGACGGGCCGGGTCGTCGAAGCGACTGAATTCGCAGGTAGCAGTTACCATGATCGAATAGCGTGGCGAATTATTCCAGGCATTGATCATCGGAATATTGAGCACTTCCTCCTGCGCCCAGCCTTTTTCACCGCCATGGCCCATGTAATTAAAAAACAGGGTTCCGCGTTCTATATTGCGGTTGATGGCCGCCTGGGCATCGGGATAGGCTTCTGTATTCCCGGTATTCACCTGCCGGAAGGCGTCGAAATAGATTTTTTCTGCATGGAAGGCAGGATGACGGGCATCGACACTGGCGGCATAGGCTTCCGATTCGTCGACAAACTCAAACTCCCACTGGGGTTTATCGTTGTCATCGGCCGCAAAAACAATGCGGTTGCGCCAGTCACCCAGCGAGGCCGGGCTTTCGTAGCGGATAATCTTGTTCACCACAGCTTCAGCTTCCCCGGCCGTCCGCACAGGCAGCCGGCCCACTGCAACCCGCATCGGACCGAAGAAAAGCCGGTATCCGGTGGCTGAATCGATGAATCCGTAAAAGTCGTCCGTGGCGTAGGATACATTCAGGAAGTTGGTCGCATCACTTTGGTAGACTGGGATGAAGTTCGTGTTGTTCGCCACACGGTCCTTATAATCATACGATGCAGCCCCGACAAACAGCACATAACGGAGTGGGTGGGCGCTGTTCAGGTCGCGGTTATAGCGGTAGCAGATGAAGTTCCGGATGGCGGAAATATCCTGCCGGCCGGTGCTGAATTCGGTGTAGATTTCCGTTGGCTCAGTAATTTCAACCGAAAAGCCGTTGTAGTTGCGGCGGTGGGCTGCGAGTTTTTCAGCCTGGGCGCGGAAAGCGGGATGGGTGATGATGAGCAGTTCAGCAGACTGACGGCTTTTGATGTCCTGGTTGGCAATTTGTCCAACGAATAACGGAGTCGGCAGAGTCGCAGGATCGAAGACGCGGAATTCAGGTGCCGTTCCATTCAACAGGCTTCTGAAAACGCCGTTGTTGTGTTGCTGAATGGACGGTGCCAGGGAATTCGATACATTCCATACGTTGAATCCGCTGCCTGAAATACGCCATTCGCCCGATGACCTGCCCTGGATTCCGTCGTGATTGATATGCCATTGCCCACCGTTAAACGACAGGTCGCGCAGATAGGCTATTTCGTACCAGCCGAGATAGCCGAAAGAATTAAAGCTTGGGCGGGTGTATTCTATTTCGAGTTCGCAAGCTGCGCTGCCGGGGAACACATAGTCAGCTTCCGCGTCTACATAAGACAGGTCTGCCGCATTCATCGATGGCAGGGTTGTATTGCGGCTGGTTCCGTTCATGCTCAATCGGTAGAAACCCGAGCCGCCGATGTTACGTGCACAGAGTCGGGCACTTACCCGCAAGTCTGTTCCATTGCTATAACCGGACAGGTTGTGGTTGAACTTGAACACATTGTCAGGTGTGCCGAAGCGTTCACCCAACCATTCCTTGCCGGATATGCTCAGGTTGTAGAGGTCTTTCTCATGGAACACACGCCCCTGGCAACGGGCAAATATTGTATCAGCGTTCAGCATCATACCATCTGGCTGCTCTTTTACCCTGACTCCGTTGCGCCCACCCCAAGTGAGGTAGAGCCATGTCTTTTCAGTGTAAAGATTGTATCGGTGTTCAAAACGACGGCGCAGGGTGTTGTATTCCCAGGTATGCGGACCTTTGGCCCAGAAGATCACCTTGTCGTTGCCATCGAAGCGACCATCGGCTTCCCCTTCTACTTGTATGGATACTTCAGGGGGATCCATGAACATCGGATCGGCCGGAAGTTCAGATAACATACCACCGGGATGGCCGTGTAAACGAATGGTACGCGGATCTACATTATCCGGATTCACGCCCCAGGCGCGCAGGTCTGCAGCCGAAATCTTGTACATGCCATCGGCCGGGATTTCAATTTTCAGCCAGCTTCCGCTGCTCAGGGCACTTTGGGCATGCGCAGCGAAGCGGCCGGTCAAAGCGGTGGCTAAAAGGATGAAGGCCTTCGGAAAGAATGCGGGTTGAATCAAATTGGGTCGCTTCACGTGCAATGAATGTTTCAAATATCCGTTATAAGCAACGTATTCCACCAAAACGGATTGCAGTAGCCCGCGGAACTGACAGAAAAATTAGATGCGGGGGCAACATAAAATGTATTACTTTTGTCCGTTAGCAAAGAATCCGACCCATGATCAGAAAATACCAGCGACTAACCGTACTGATGGCCGGAATGATGATGGCCGGGGCCGTGCAGGCGCAAGACCCCGAACTGTCTCAGTTTTACGCCGCCCCGATGTACACCAACCCGGCTATGGCGGGTTCTGCCTTTTGTAGTTATGGTGCCGCCGGCCGTGTGGCACTGAACTACCGCAACCAGTGGCCATCACTTCCCGGAACATTCCGTTCGTTTGCAGCATCGTGGGATCAGCATATCCCCGAACTCGGCGGCGGTCTCGGCATCATGGCATTCCGCGACGTAGCCGGAACCGGTTTGCTCACCACTACCAGCTTCAGCGGCGTATACTCTTACATGCTGCCGGTGAACAAGAAACTTTACATGCGCTTCGGCCTGCAGGCTACGTATTCAGACAAGCGTATCGACGTTACCAAACTCCGTTTCTCAGATCAGATTGATCCAACCCAGGGTTTTGTTCGTCCTACCAATGAGCAGTTCCCCACAACATCCATCGGCTTCCCCAATTTCGCTGCCGGCTGGATGATGTATACTTCCAAGTTCTACCTCGGTCTGGCTGCTCATAATATCGTCGAGCCTAACCAATCGTTTTTCCGCAACCCCGACGGCAAATTGCCTCGTCGTTATACTATGCACAGCGGTGCCATCCTTCCGATTGGCCCGAACCGCCGCGACCCGAACAGCTTCTTCTCGCCTAACGTACTCGTAATGGTGCAGCAAAACTTCTCGCAGATGAACCTCGGTTTCTACATGACCCGTGGTCCGCTCGTTTCCGGTCTTTGGTTCCGCCAGACTTTCGGCAACTACGGCACATCTGATGCATTGATGGCTTTGATCGGTTTCCGCAAAGACCGCTTCAAGTTTGGTTACTCTTTCGATATTACCGTGAGCGATGGCAACAGTGCCATACCTTATTCACACGAAGTAAGTGCCATCATCGAATGGTGCGTACCTCCCGGAAGAAGGCCCTTCAAACCGCTCCGTTGTCCTGAATTCTAAAACGTATTCACGGGCATTCCTTATAATTGCACAATTTTCAACACAACTAACCGTTTAGAAAAAGAACTTCTGCAAAGCAGCATGAATAGGAAAACAACACTTCTGATCAGCGCCGTAACAGCTTTTGGGCTTTTCTTCAGCGCATGCCAGAAGAAACAGAAAAGCGCCGTTACCGGTCAGGGTTACAACGACCCTAAGTGGGGTGGTTTCTTCAATCCTAAGTACAAAGGACAAGAAACCGGCCCTGGTCTTGTTTTGATTGAAGGTGGTTCGTTCACAATGGGCACCACCGAACAAGACATGACCACCGACAACAACAACGTTGAGCGCAAGGTAACCGTGAACTCCTTCTATATGGACGAAACGGAAGTAAGCAACCTGCACTACAGGGAATACCTGTATTGGGTGGGCCGTGTATACACTGAATATCCGGAGGTGTACCGCAACGCTTTGCCCGATACCCTCTGCTGGAGGAGCAAACTGGCTTACAACGAACCTTTCGTGGATTACTATTTCCGCCACCCTGCATACAAAGATTACCCTGTAGTAGGTGTGAACTGGGTTCAGGCTACCGACTTCGCTTCATGGCGTACCGACCGGGTGAATGAAATGATTCTGGACCGTGAAGGCATCATCAAGTTCGATGTAGTGGCCGACGGAAACAACGACAACAGCTTCAACCACCGCTCTTACCTCGCCGGTCAGTTCACTTTTGCCAAGAAAGGCAAAAACCTGCCCCGCGATTACACCAAGAAAAAAGGAAAGCGCGACCGCGTATCCGTGGAAGATGGGGTATTGTTGCCCGACTACCGCCTGCCTACTGAGGCAGAATGGGAATACGCTGCACAGGCCAATATCGGCAACACCCTCGCCGACAACGTGGAACAGAAGAAAATCTATCCCTGGAACGACTACACCGTTCGCATCAAAGACGGCAAAGAGAAAGACCGCGGCAAGGTGATCATGAACGTTATGCGTGGCAAAGGTGACCTCGGTGGTATCGCCGGCGGTAAACTGAACGACGCAGGTTTCATCCCTACTCCAGTTTACTCTTACTGGCCTAATGAATATGGTCTTTACAATATGGCCGGCAACGTAGCTGAGTGGGTAATGGATGTGTATCGTCCTCTTTCACTTGAAGACATGGATCAGTTCATGCCTTTCCGCGGCAACGTTTACAAGACTGTGCAGCTAAACCAATATGGTGAAATCGAAGACAAAGACTCTCTCGGCCGTCTTCGCTTCCGCGAGGTTGATCTTCAGGAGAACATCAACCGCCGCAACTACAAGGTTGCTGACAACATCGGATTCAAAGACGAACCCGGTGCCAATGCTAACGACGACTACTTCTACGAGTACGGTGTAACAACCCTCGTAAACAACAAAGCCCGTGTATACAAAGGTGCATCCTGGTTCGATCGCATCTACTTCGCATCACCCGGAACACGCCGCTACCTGGATGAAAAGCAAAGCCTGAGTACCCTTGGTTTCCGCTGTGCGATGATACGTGTAGGTGCACCTATCGGTAACAGCAAGAAGAAATACAACGGTCTGCCTTCGAGCGGTATCGACAAGAAAACCAAACGCCGTCGCTGATTGCGCTTTGGCACCTAAAAAGAAAAAGCCGCTCTCGAGCGGCTTTTTCTTTTTAGGTGCCTGAAACGATTGGGCTCAGGCCTCGCAGTAAGACTCGTAAGCGTTTTCGAGGTTCGCAGCGATCATGTCGGCTGTGCGGCCTTCGATGTTGTGACGCTCTACGAAATGCACCAGCTCTCCGTTGCGGAAGAGTGCGATGGCAGGTGAAGAAGGCGGGAACGGAGTAAAATACTCGCGGGCTTTCTGCGTTGCATCGGTGTCCTGACCTGCGAAAACAGTCAACAAACGCGTGGGTTTGCTGCTGGATGCCAGCGATTTCAGGATGCCGGGGCGGGCACTGCCGGCGGCGCAACCACAAACCGAGTTGACAACTACCAGGGTGGTACCTGTTGTATCGGCCATGGCCTGTTCCACTTCTTCAGCCGATTTCAGTTCGGTGAAGCCTGCGTTGGTAAGCTCTGCCCGCATAGGAGCAACGAGCATTTCTGGATATGGCATAATTATTTAGAATTATTTTACGCAAAGATAAACGTCAAAGTACGTTCCATTTTTCAGGCCCGTATATCTGGCGTATTTTTGCGGCCATTATTACCGATGACAACTGAAACAATGACACTTCCCTACAAAGTCAAAGACATTTCACTGGCAGAATGGGGTCGCAAGGAAATCAAACTGGCTGAGGCCGAAATGCCCGGCCTGATGGCCATTCGCCGCAAATACAAGAGCGAACAGCCCCTCAAAGGTGCACGGATTTCCGGTTGCCTCCACATGACCATCCAGACCGCCGTTCTGATCGAAACCCTCGCAGATCTCGGCGCTGAAGTAAAATGGAGCTCCTGCAACATCTTCTCTACCCAGGATCACGCAGCCGCTGCCATCGCTGCAGCCGGCATCCCCGTCTACGCCTGGAAAGGTATGACAGAAGAAGAATACGAATGGTGCATCGAACAAACCTTGTACTTCGGTGATACCAGCCGCCCCCTCAACATGATCCTCGACGACGGCGGTGACCTCACCAACGTAGTTCTCGACAAATACCCTGAGCTGGCACAGCACATCAAAGGCATTTCGGAAGAAACGACCACCGGTGTGAAGCGTTTGTACGACCGTCAGAAAAAAGGTACCCTGCCGATGCCTGCCATCAACGTCAACGACAGCGTTACCAAGAGCAAGTTTGACAACAAATACGGCTGCAAGGAAAGCCTCGTGGATGCCATCCGCCGAGCAACTGACGTTATGATGGCCGGTAAAGTAGCGGTAGTTTGTGGTTATGGCGACGTAGGAAAAGGCAGCGCCGATTCCCTCCGCGGTGCCGGAACCCGCGTAATCGTTACTGAAATCGACCCCATTTGCGCTCTGCAAGCTGCGATGGACGGTTACGAAGTAAAATCCCTCGAGTACGCCCTGGCCGAAGCCAATATCATCGTAACTGCCACCGGTAACTGTGGTATTGTGCGCGGCGAACATTTCAAAGCCATGCGCGACAAAGCGATCGTTTGCAACATCGGTCACTTTGACAATGAAATCGACATCGCCTGGTTGAACACCCACTACGGCAACACCAAATACACCATCAAACCGCAGGTGGATGTGTACGAAGTAGATGGTAAGGAAATCATCGTTCTC
>CANHTS010000102.1 GCA_947463435.1 Flavobacteriales bacterium
AACCAGGTCGGGTGCCGTTGCAACTGAAATCGAAGTTGATGACAGCGAGACCTGCGGCGGTGAATGGAGCAGGGAGCAAGGGAAAGAAGCCCCAGTCTTTGAAGCCCTTGAAACCATGACAGCAAACCACTACAGCAAAAGGCCCTTTCCCTTCCGGCAAAAAAACATCGGCCATCAGTGGCTTTCCGCCTTCTTTCCGCAGGTTGATATCGGCAAATACGCGCATGCCACAAAGGTATTGGTAAGGAAGACAGCGGCAAGGAGTTTCAGTGTATGGTAGGGTAGGGCCTGCAGAACTTCTGGTGTCCGGGCCTTAGCTTTGTAATATGGACAGTTATTACATCGAAATCGTCAATCCCAAAGTGTTGAAGTTGTTGATAGAATTGGAAAAGCTGGATCTGATTCGTCTGAGCGAGAGAAGCAATGTGAATCTGGAAAGCGTTTTACAACAACTTCGTTCAGATAAAGCGCTTTCCCCTGAAACTATTGCTGCGGAAGTTGAGGTTATCCGGGAAGTTCGCTATGGAAAAGACCGCAAAGATTAGGGTCATTCTTGATACCAATATCTTGGTTAGTTGGTTGATTAACCCAGTTTTAGCAGACCTTGATAATTGGTTATATTCTGAAAAAATCGAATTAGCCTTTAGTGCTGAATTGTTGCAAGAGTTCGTTGATGTAACGAATCGCCCCAAACTCAGGAAGTATTTTAAGTCCCGTAATGCTGATGATATTTTGATGCTAATCCGGGAACATGTTGTTTTCGTTGATGTAAAGTCCATAGTGGAAGCATGCAGAGATCCTAAGGATAATTTTTTATTGGCACTTGCTTCGGATGCTCATGCAGCATACCTGCTGACTGGAGATAAGGACTTACTGGTGCTTGGAAAATATGGAAATACAATTATTACAACATGGGCTGATTTCATCAAAAGACAAACAACGTAAAAATAATTGCCAGTTTAGAATGCTGCAAATTGTAGTTTACCGAGCGGAATGGTTGAAGACAGCTTCATAGCGGATCCACATCCGTATCGGTCTGCAATCCCTTGAAACTCTTATCTCCCAATAAATCATTCAGGTTATTTCGCAATACCCGCTTGAGGTCTTGTAAATACCTGCTGTTCCGGTCGATGCGCACCAAAACCTGCATGAGAAACATGTTGCGAACGCGGGGCACATAAGGCTTGGCAGGCGGATTCACAATCCAGTCCGGATGGTTGGGCAGGCGCTGCACAAAAGCCAGGGCTGCTTTCTCTACCCATTCAAATTCGCGGTGTTTGAAAGTGAAACGGATCAGCCGCGTATAGGGCGGAAAATGAAAGCGCTCGCGCAATGGCAATTCGTTGTTATAAAATCCATGCAGGTCGCGGTTGGCAATCTGGGCAAACAGGGGCAAGGCGGGGTTAACGGTTTGTATCACCGCTTGTCCACCTTCGTCTTCCGGCTGCGCCTGCGATAACACCTGCACAAACTGCTGATAAGCGCGCTCATGCGCCCTAAAATCCGGCAGGTTGACGGATATTTCCGCGTCGGTAATCAGCGAAAGCCCCATGCGGCCGATGTCAATTCCCTTGGAAAGCAGTTGGGTACCGACAAGGATATCGGTTTGCCCTTGCCGGAATGCCTGGATGATAACCTCCATTTCACGCCTTGACTTGGCAGTTTCCGGGTCGATGCGTTGCACACGTGCCTGGGGGAAAATCAAGGCCAGCTCATCGGCCACCCTTTCGGTTCCGTAACCCTGCATGCTCAGTTTGTGGCTGCCACAAGCAGGGCAATGATTTACAGGGGCCGCACTGTTGCCGCAGTAATGGCAAAGCTGACGGTTGCCGGCTTTGTAATAGGTGAGGGTAACATCGCATTGTGTGCAGCGCGGCAGCCAGCCGCAGCTTTCACAGCGGATCCAGGGCACAAAGCCTTTGCGGTTATGGTATACCAGCACTTGTTCGTCGCGGTCGAGTCTTTGCTGGATCAAACTCAGCAATTGTTCGCTGAATTGCCCCTGCATATTGCGGCTGCGGCGCAGGTAGCCAATGTCAATCAACAGTGTTTTGGGCCTGCTGACCGCGGGTAATTCCACCCTGGCATAGGTTCCGTTTCCTGCCAGATACCAGGCTTCCGAGGAGGGAGTGGAAGAAACCAACAATACCGGAGTTTCGCGCTGTCGACCCAATACCAGCGCGGCGTCGCGGGCATGCAGGTGCAGGCGGCGATCGAAGAACTTATAACTGCTTTCGTGTTCTTCGTCTACGATGACCAGTCCCGGCTTTTCCATCGGAAGAAACACAGCCGAACGCGACCCCAATACGACGCAAGGCTGGCCGCTGCGCACCTGCTCCCAGATTTCAAAACGTTCGGCCTGTGAAAACTTGGTATGCCAGACGAGCAGATGCGCTCCGAATAGGTCTGCAAATTGCTGTATCAGGCTTTCTGTGATGGCGATTTCAGGTTGAAGAATCAGTACCTGTTTTCCTTGCGCCACCAGTTCCCTCGCCATTTCAGCATACAAGGCGGTTTTTCCGCTGCCACGATCGCCATGCAACAGCACGGCGCCCTTTTGCTGCAGGCCTTGCTCGACCTGCCGGCGAAAATCAGCCAGTTGGTCTGCATGAATTGGGGCAGCGCCGCCACTGTGCTGGTGCACACGCGAAATGGCTTCCTCTGTTTGTATGACCCAGCCTTTGTCCAGCAGCTGTTTCAGGGCGGAATCGGAAAACCCGTATTGCTTCATCCAGGCGCTGCGCTCCACGGCTTTCCCCGCCATCAACAAACCCATCAGGATATCACATTGCTTCGGCGCCTTCTTCTCTGCACGTTGTAAGGTCTCGTTGGCAAATGCTTCATCGCTCCATTGCGGTGAAAGCTGGAGCATCTTTTGCATTTTGGGCGTGTAGCGTTCGCTGATATCCTCTTTAATCAAGATCAACCCGCGTTCGTACAAGCTTTTGACATAGCGATGGGCCGATTTCTGCCCGACAATTTCAGGCAAGCCTTCCATGCTGAGATAGCTCTTTTCCCGCAGCAATTGCAGGATCCGCACTTCTTCATCCGACAACTCACTTTCATTCCACTGCGCTTCCGGATGCAATACCAGGAGGCTTTCGCTTTGCAAACGCAGGGCTGCCGGCAAGGCCATGGCCATTACATCGCCCAAATGGCCCATATAGTAACGCGCCAGCCATTCCCAGAAGCGGAAATCTGCATCGCTCAGGATGGGAACGTCGTCGAGGATATGGTGGATATACTTGGCTTCGTAACCTGCGGGCGGATGTTCCTTGATCTGATACAGGATGGCCGCGTAGAACTTCTTGTTCCCGAAAGGAACAATAACCCGTTTGCCTGGAATGGCTTCTTCTTTCCACTCATCCGGAATGCGATAGGTGTACAGCCGGCCGAGGGATAGCGGCAGGATCACATCGGCAAAGAGGGTGACGCGTTCCATTCCGGTTGCATGTCAGACAAAAAATCCCGGAACTCTGAGCTGAGAACCGGGATTTTCCGTCAGGGTTGAAATTGCTTAACTATGTGTGCTCAGCATCAAAGGCATGATGAGCATGAGCATGTCTTCATCTTTTTCGTTCTCCTCGGGCATGATCAAACCGGCGCGGTTGGGCGTGCTGAGACGGATCTGAATGCGATCGCCGTCGAGCAAACTCAGCATATCGCGGAGGAAGTTGCCGTTGAAACCAATTTCCAGGTCGGTTCCGTCGTAATCGCAAGTCAGGGTTTCTTCCGACTTGGTGGCCATTTCGATGTCTTCAGTGCTGATAACCAACTCGCTGCCGGCAAGCTTCAATCGTACCAATACGGTGGTCTTGCTGGCGAAAGGAATTACGCGGCGTATCACCTGAAGCAGATCCTGACGGCCTATGCTCAGTACATTGTTGTTGTCGGCCGGAATTACCGCGCGGTAATCGGGGTAACGCTCGTCGATCAGGCGGCAAATGAGGCGGGTGGTGCCGTAGGTGAAAAATACGTTCGACTTGTTCCATTCCATGCTTACCGGCGTATCGTCGTTGGGCAGGGAAGTCTTCAGCAGATTCAGGGCTTTTTTGGGAAGGATAAAGTCGTGCTCGATACCGGGTTTGATATCGGTGCGGGTAACCCGTACAAACTTATTGGCATCGGTTGCCACAAAGGTGATTCCGCCTTCGTTCAACTCGAACTTCATGCCGGTGAGGGCGGGGCGAAGCTCATCGACGCCGGTGGCAAAGCTGGCCTTGGTGATGGCGCGCAACAGAATATTGGCGGGAATATTGATGCCCGATTCGCTTTCGATGGCGGGCATCTGCGGGAAGTCGATACCGCTCTGACCGGGCAGCTCGTAACTTCCTTTGGTGGCTGAAGAGGAAACAGTAACGGCGAAGGTTTCGTCGTTTACGGCAAAATTCACCGGACCGTCGGGCTGGTTGCGGAGGAAATCCAGCATCAACTTGCTGGGCACTGCAATCTGCACATCTTCCTTGCTTTCAACCTGCATGCTGGTCATCATGCTGGTTTCCAGGTCGGTGGAATAGATGTTCAGCTGCCCGTCTTTGATGTCGAGCAGGAAGTTTTCCAATATGGGAAGCACCGGTTTGGTGACAATGGCACCCTGAACTTTGGCCATTTGCTCCCGAAGGTCTTTGACGGATACGAGGAAATTCATACGTGGGCTTGTTTGCGCGTTTTAAATCCGCGCAATTCTAAGGTATTTCGATGGCAAACAATGCACAAAAACGGGCACTTATAAACAGTCAGGCTTTGCTTATTCTTTGCCCTTTTCGGGTTCTGCAATAATGAACAAGTCTTCGTTTTCCTTCTTCATCAGGTAGTGCTCGCGGGCAAAGCGTTCGAGATTGCGCAAATCGCCGAAGAGGTGATCGCGTTCGGTGCGCGCCTTCTTGATTTCTTCGGTGTAGTAGGCTTCCTGTTCTTCGAGTTCGGTGATTTCGTTGTGGATTTCCAGCCGGTAAAAAACGTTGTTGCTGTCGAACAAAATCATCCACAAGCCAAAAAAGCCCAGCAAGAGCCGGTATCTCCAACGAATCAACTTCTCAACCATGTCTCAAAGGTACAGTTCAGCACGCCCGGCTTTTCCACCGTAAAATCAGACTGTCGGGCAGATACTACGCTTCGGTTTCGCCGTAGTATTCTACAAAGTTTTGCTCGGTTTCATAGAGCAGGATCTTGTGCAGCTTGCATTCATTTGGTAATTGCGATGAAATTCGCTCCCAAATGGCAGTAGCAATGTTCTCGATACTCGGAAGTACGCCTTTGAGGAAGGGTACATCTTCGTTCAGATTCTTATGGTCGAGCGGCTCAATGACTTCCCGGTGGATAAGGGTTTTGAGCTGCTTGAGGTCGATAATAAAACCGGTATCCGGATTGGGGTGGCCTTTGACGGTTACGTACAGATCAAAATTGTGTCCGTGCCAGTTGGCGTTGGCACATTTCCCGAATACGGCATCGTTCTGTTCGATAGTCCAGTTCGGGTTGTAGAGTTTATGGGCTGCGTTGAAATGCTCTTTGCGCGTTATGTACAGCAGGGGCTTCTTCACAATTTCTTCCGTGTTATTCGTATGGTTTGGATGGATTAATGCGTTGCAGGAACGGCGTACATTTCTGCGAGTTTGCCTACAACCTGTCTTATTTCATCGGCAGTATTGAATTTACCGAAGCTAAACCTGACTGTGGTGCGCAAGGGATCGGTATCGAGCGCGCGAATCACATGTGAACCGGTGTTCGAACCGCTGCTGCAAGCGCTGCCACCCGATGCGGAAATACCTGCCAGATCGAGATTGAAGAGCAGCATGTCGCCGGCATCACTGGGTGGGAAAGAAACACTGAGTACTGTGTACAGACAGCGTCCTTCTGCGTCGCCATTGAAAGCGATGCCGGGAATGGCGTTGCGTAATTCGTCGATCATCAGTTGCTTCAGACCTTCCACATGCGCACGCTTTGCATCCAGATCGCGGTAGCAAATTTCAAGGGCCTTGGCCAGACCAACGATGCCATAAACATTCTCTGTTCCGCCGCGCATTTCGCGTTCTTGTGCTCCTCCGGTGATGAAGGGTTTAATGCGGCTGCCTTTCCGGATATAAATGAAGCCCACGCCTTTGGGTCCATTGAACTTATGGGCGCCGCAAGCCAGAAAATCGACCGGCAATTGCTGCAGGTCGAAGCGATAATGCCCCATGGTCTGCACGCTATCCGTGTGGAACCAGGCGTCGTATTTCACGCATAACGCAGCAACTTTTTCCAAATCGAGCAGGTTGCCAATTTCATTGTTGCCGTGCATGAGCGTCACCAAGGCATCGGGATAAGTGGCGAGCAACTCTTCCAGATGCTGCAGGTCCACATGGCCTTTTTCGTCGAGGCGAACCAGGTGCATCTCGGCTTTACCGCTGTGTTGCATTTCCTCAACGGTATGCACAACAGCGTGGTGTTCAATGGGAGAGGTGATGATATGTTTTACGCCCAGGTGTTTCACCGCGCCACGGATGGCCATATTGTCGGCTTCCGTACCACCGCTGGTGAAAATGATTTCACCGGGCGTGCAGTTGAGCAGGCGGGCAATTTTGCTGCGGGCTTCTTCGAGCAGCGCCTTTACTTTGCGGCCATGTCCGTGCGTTGAGCTCGGGTTGCCATACAAATCCCTGAGCACAGGAATCATGGTTTCCACTACTTCGGGGTCGATGGCAGTGGTGGCAGCGTTGTCGAGGTAGATGCGGTTCTCCATCAGATTTTTCCGTAGATATGCTGGTAACCCAAAATGCGGTACAGGAGCTTGGCCATGCTGAATTCGCTGATGATATCGGTGGAACGCGGCGCAATTTCCACGATGTCAAAACCAACCACGTTGCGCGCAGCACATAGTTTGCGCAGGAAGCGGCAACCCTGCCACCAGGTGAGTCCGCCGGGTTCAGCGGTGCCTACAGCCGGAACAACAGAAGGATCAAATCCGTCGGCGTCGATGGTGAGATACACGTTGGGACCCAGCTTTTCGATGGCAGCGTCCATCCAGGCATCTCCGTCCTGCAACATGTGCGCGTACCAGGTGTGGATATTGTCACTGCTGCGGATGAGATCAGCTTCTTCCTTGCTCTGAGCGCGGATTCCGATTTGCACCAAAGGCACATTCAGATCGTGCACACGGGCCATCACAGAAGCGTGGGAGTATGGATTGTCGTTGTAAGCCAGGCGCAGGTCGCTGTGGGCATCGATCTGTACAACTGAGAGATCGGGGTATTTCTCCAGATGGGCTTCCACAAAACCCAAGGTAACGGTATGTTCAGCGCCGAGAGAAACCACGTATTTGCCGGCCTCTATCAGTTGGCGTGTGTTGTCGCGGATCAGATCTACGGCTGCACGGTCGGTTAACTTGCCGAACTGGACAGGCGGAAGGGTGCAAATACCCAGGTGCTGAAAATGCTCCGTTTCAGTTTCTTCATCGTAGAATTCAACATAATGCGATGCATTGATGACAGCGGCCGGACCCTTTTCCGAACCGGCGATGTAAGAACTGGTGTGCTCGTAGGGAACCTGTTGTATGGCTACCTTGCTCGACTCCCAGCTGAAATGCTCCGGAGCGGCGATGCCCAGGAAATTGTTTTCAGGTCCTAAAAATTGCATGCCTTGACTTTGGGCTGCAAAGTTACCGCACAGGAATGTAATACGCAGGGTGTAATCTGAAAGTGTCTGTCTGATTCTGCGTACGGTTGAGAAACAAAAAAAGCCCGAACGCATGCCCGGGCCTGAAAGGTGGTTTTTGAAATGAAGAAGGCTCAGCCTTTCACCCGTTCCATGTATTCACCGGTACGGGTGTCGATTTTCACCTTGTCTCCGATATCGCAGAAAAGGGGAATCATAATCTGGGCGCCGGTTTCCAATGTTGCCGGCTTCAGCGTATTGGTAGCAGTATCGCCGCGCAAACCGGGTTCGGTGTATGTGATTTCCAGTACCGTGCTTTCAGGCGCCTGGGCACCGATCACCAATTCACCTTCGAAAGAGGCAATGATGGTATCGCCTTCTTTCATGAACTTGGCACCGATACCAAATAATTCCTTTCCGATGGACAGTTGCTCAAAGCTCTCGTTGTCCATGCACACAAATGCATCGCCTTCCTCGTACAGATACTGCAGTTCGCGGGTTTCCACGCGCACCACGTTCACATCTTCGTCGGCATTGTAGCGGTATTCGGTTTGCTTGCCGGTTTTTACGTTCCGCATCTTGGCCTGATAAAAGGCACGCAGGTTGCCGGGGGTGCGGTGCTGGATTTCCATGATTTGGCACAGTTCACCGTTGTGACGGATGAAACTGCCGGATCTGATGTCTCTGGGTTTTGCCATAATTGGTCGCAAAGATAAATGCTTCAGACCAGAGGAAATTCTCCATGCATCTGAATTGGATTGGAATTAGTACTGCCGGTAAACAACCAGGCTGGTATCACCCAGCGGGGTAAGTGAAAACTCAACCTTTCCCGGATAACCCTGTCTTTTCGGGCCGCGGAGGTTTTCGATGATGAA
>CANHTS010000103.1 GCA_947463435.1 Flavobacteriales bacterium
GAGCCTGGCGCCATGCGATGCATGTTTGCGCTTTATACTTGCAGTACCATGACCGCTTCGCTGGCTGATGAGCAATTGTACCAACTGTTTGAAGAGTCCGGACTTCAGGTTTGCACAGATACGCGCAAGCCCATTCCCGGCGCACTGTTCATCTGCCTCAAAGGCGAACGCTTCGATGCCAATGCATTTGCCCTTGCAGCCCTGGAAGCCGGTTCGGCGCATGTGCTGACAGAAAATGCCAATGTCTGCGATGGTCAGCGCATCCATCATGTTACCGACGGACTGAAGGCATTGCAACGGTTGGCGAATATCCACCGGCATCGGATGCAGGCCAAGGTGATTGGTATCGGAGGCAGCAATGGAAAAACCACTACCAAGGAATTGCTTTTTCAGGTGCTATCGGCAGCTTTCCCGAGCATTGCTACCCAAGGCAACCTCAACAACCATATTGGTGTACCCCTGACTCTGCTGCGCATCCGGCCGGAGACAGAATTTGCCATCGTTGAACTGGGCACCAATCACCCCGGCGAAATGGCGGTTGTTTGCGCTATTGCAGATCCCGATTTGGGTATTGTTACCAATATCGGCAAAGAACACCTGGAAGGTTTCGGAAGCTTGGAAGGAGTGGCGAAAGAAGAAAGCGAACTCTACCTGAGCTTGCTGAAACGCGGCGGGCGCGCTTACGTAAATGCGGAAGACGAAAATCTGATGCGCATGTCTGCACGCTTGCCGGATCGGGTGGTTTTTGGCGGGACTTCAACTGATTCAATTTGCCGCGCCGATGTGAAAGCACATTTTCCATATCTCAATTTTCAGCTTCAAACCGCTCAAGGCGGGTATGAAGTGAACGCATCGCTGGGTGGCGCGCACAACTTAGACAACATGCTGGCTGCTGCGGCAGTGGGGTTAGACCAGGGCATGCATCCGGAAACCGTGGCGTCTGCCCTGGCAACTTATGTTCCTTCCAACAACCGTTCGCAATGGATGGAAGCGGGTGGACACCGCATCTGGCTGGATGCCTACAATGCCAATCCGAGCAGTATGGAAGCCGCTTTGCGCAGTTTTGCCGGATGGAACCACAGTCCCAAAGCCGCTATGCTCGGCGATATGTTCGAACTCGGTTCGCATGAGGAAGCTGAACACCTGGCTATCGCTGAATTGGCGGCCAGCCTGGGTTTTGATTCCGTTTATCTCTGCGGTGCCGCCTTTCACCGGATAGCATCCGGAGATCCGCGTTTCAAGGCGTTTCCGGATATCGCAGCCCTTCAGCAGGAATTGCAAAAGCATCCGCTTCCGCCATCCGGCATCCTGATCAAGGGCAGCCGGGGCGTGGCGATGGAAAAGGTGCTGGAAGCCTGGCAATAAATCAAATCGCTGATTTACATTTGAATATGGCATCACGTCTTGTCATCGCCGGCATGGGCCTGGCCATATTTGCAACGGGCGCACTCAGTGCCTGTAAATCGAGGAAAGTGGCAGCTTCTCCTGCTGTTGATTCTGTAGCTGTTGCACCGGTTGATCGCGCTGTGGTAGATGTTCCTGTCGCCAGTCCCAATCAACCCGCCATGGCGATGCCCAGCCGCAATACTGCAAAACCTGAAATTGTGCCTCCGGTAGTGGCCAAAGATTCAGCCGCAAGCAGTGAATCGTCTGCCTTGCTGAGCGTTGCCAGAGGCATTGATCCTGAAGTGGGCAATACCATGCTTGAACAAGGTAAGACAATTTACCAGACTGCTTGTGTAAAGTGCCATGCGTTCAAGGATGCCAAGAAATACACGCCTGAACGTTGGGAGAAAGTGCTTACCGCCATGGCACCCAAAGCGCGGCTCACAGAAGATCAGACCCGCAGTTTGCGCGTTTATACCCTGGCATACCAGAAGTTCTGAAAAAAAAGTAATCGCCATAGTCCATAAAAAAAGCCCCATAACGGGGCTTTTTTCTTTTTCAAGGGGTTGAATATTATCCTTTAACCTGATCCACGATGGCTTTGAAAGCTTCGGGATTGTTCATCGCCAGGTCGGCCAATACCTTGCGGTTGAGACCGAGGCCTTTTTGTGTGGCGAGATGGATGAACTGGCTGTAGGAGAGACCTTCCTGGCGCACACCGGCGTTGATACGTTGGATCCAAAGGGCGCGGAATTCGCGCTTCTTGGCCCGGCGATCGCGGTAGGCATAGGTGAGACCTTTTTCGACCGCGTTTTTAGCTACGGTCCAAACATTTTTGCGCCGTCCGAAATAGCCTTTGGCTAATTTCATCACTTTTCTGCGGCGGGCGCGACTGGCGACGTTGTTGACTGATCTTGGCATATTGGTTTAGTTTAGTGACCTAAGCGTTCCGTTCGGAAACTTGAAGCTACGGTCAACGGTTTTTGAAAGGGTTATTTACCGAGGCGGAGCATGAATTTTACGTTGCTCTCATCGGAAGGGCTGATAACGGTATCGTTACCGAGGGCGCGCTTTTGCTTGGTGGTCTTCTTCGTCAGGATGTGATTTTTGAAGGCCTTCTTACGCACGATCTTCCCGGTGCCGGTTACCTTAAACCGCTTCTTCGCACTCGAGTTGGTCTTTTGTTTAGGCATATCTGGATGTGTTTATAATGATCGGTTGAGTTATTTCTTTCCTTTGGGCGCCAGCATGATGGCCATTTTTTTGCCTTCCACTTTCGGCATCATCTCTATTTTCGCGAGACCTTCTTCCGAAAGCTTTTCAGCAAATTCCATCAGTAGCTTTTCGCCCCTTTCCTTATACATGATCGTTCTGCCGCGGAAGAATACATAGCAACGAACCTTGTTGCCTTCATCCAGGAAGTGACGGGCATGCTTCAATTTGAAATCCACATCGTGTTCGTCGGTGTTCGGACCAAAACGGATTTCCTTGATTACCTGCTTTACAGCATTGGCTTTGATTTCCTTCTGCTTCTTCTTCTGCTCGTACAGGAACTTGTTGTAATCAACAATTTTGCAGACCGGGGGATCAGCATTTGGAGATATTTCAACCAAATCCAAACCCATGGCAAACGCAATCTCTATGGCCCGGGCAGTTGGAAATACTCCCTGTTCTACAGATTCGCCTACCACGCGGATGGTTTCCGCCTTGATATGCTCGTTGATTTTGTGAAGGGCTTCCTTCTTTTTTGGGGTGCGCGGATGCAAGCTGCGGTGCCGGTTAGTTTAAATGTTGGTTTCTTCTTTGATCAGCTCGATGAAGGTGGAAGTATCCATTACCCCCAGATCAGTGCCTCCGTGTTTTCTGACACTTACTGTGCCGTCTGCAGCTTCTTTTTCTCCTGCAATCAGCATGTACGGTATCTTACTCACTTCGGCGTCGCGGATTTTCTTCCCCGCTTTTTCCGATCTTTCATCAACGAGCCCGCGAATATCGTGCTTTTTCAACAATTTCAAAACCTCACGTGCATACTCTTCGTACTTTTCACTGATGGGAAGTATAATTACCTGATCCGGAACCAGCCACAAGGGCAATCTGCCTCCGGTATGCTCCAGTAAAACAGCCACAAAGCGCTCCATAGATCCAAAAGGCGCACGGTGAATCATAACCGGCCGGTGCTTCTGCCCGTCTGATCCGATGTACGTGAGATCGAAACGCTCTGGCAGGTTGTAGTCTACCTGAATCGTTCCGAGCTGCCAGCTCCTGCCAATGGCGTCGCGTACCATGAAATCAAGCTTTGGACCATAAAACGCGGCTTCTCCATACTCAATCACTGTTTTCAGCCCCTTTTCGTCTGCTGCTTCTATGATTGCCTGTTCGGCACGGTTCCAGTTTTCTTCGCTGCCGATATATTTTTCGGTATTGTTCGGATCGCGCAGGCTAATCTGAGCCGTGTAGTCGCTGAATTCCAGCACTTTGAAAATGTACAGCACCAGATCAATCACGACTTTAAATTCTTCCTTTACCTGATCCGGTCGGCAGAAAATATGCGCATCGTCTTGTGTGAATCCGCGTACCCTTGTCAGCCCGTGCAATTCACCGCTCTGTTCGTAACGGTAAACGGTTCCAAACTCGGCCAGGCGCACCGGCAAATCGCGGTAACTGCGTTGTTCGCTGTTGTAGATTTCGCAATGGTGCGGACAATTCATCGGCTTGAGGAGAAACTCTTCGTTCTCATCGGGCGTATGAATGGGTTGGAAACTGTCTTTGCCGTACTTGGCATAATGCCCTGAAGTAACATACAGGTCTTTCATGCCGATATGCGGCGTGATAACCTGCTCGTAACCGAGTTCACGCTGTCTGAGCTTAAGGAAGTTTTCCAGTCGCTCCCGCAAGGCGGCCCCCTTGGGTAGCCACAGCGGCAAGCCCTGGCCTACGCGCTGGCTGAAGGTGAACAGGCTGAGGTCTTTGCCCAGCTTGCGATGGTCGCGCTTCTTCGCTTCCTCCAACATGTGCATGTACTCATCCAGTTCGCTTTTCTTAGGGAAGGTGATGGCATAAATGCGTGTCAGCTGTTTGCGCTTTTCATCTCCGCGCCAATAGGCTCCTGCAGTATTCAGAAGCTTGATGGCCTTGATCGGCGAAGTATCAGGTATATGCGGCCCGCGGCAGAGGTCGGTAAACTCACCCTGGCGGTAAAAAGTAATGCTGCCATCGCTCAGGTCTTCCAGCAATTCCAGTTTGTATGGATCGCCTTTCTCCTGGAAATAAGCAATGGCATCGGCCTTGCTTACCGGGCTGCGCTCATAGGCAGAACCGCGCTTGGCCAGTTCCAGCATTTTCTTTTCGACTTTTTCGAAGTCGTCTGAACTGAAACGGGTGTCTCCGAAATCAACATCGTAATAGAATCCGCGTTCGATGGGCGGACCAATACCAAACTTCACACCCGGATAAAAGGCTTCCAGTGCTTCGGCCATGAGGTGCGCCGAGCTGTGCCAGAAGACTGCTTTGCCCTCGGCGTCGTTCCAGGTGAAGAAGCGCACTGTTGCATCGGTGCTCACCTGCGTACTGATATCACAGGTCTGGCCGCCTAATTGCATGGCCAATACGTTGCGTGCGAGTCCTTCGCTGATACTGCGCGCTATTTCCATGCCGGTGGTTCCGGCCGGATAGGAGCGTTGTGCGCCGTCGGGGAAAGTGATCTGAATATTCATCCGGTTTGTGTCGGAATTGCTAAAAATGCAAAAATAAGACGGATTTGCATCGAATGGCAGGGCTGTTGAATTAAATCCGGACTGGCTAAAATGAAAAAAGCCGCTCTTTCTGGAGCGGCTTTTTTTTGTAAGTATTCAATTTTAATGGGCGTGAGCGCCTTCTTTTTCACTGCAGCAGGCTTTCTTTTCGCCGGCCGCTGAGCCGTGTTGGTGCGCATCGCCTTCACCGTCTTTGCAACAAGCTTTTTTCTCACTGCTTGCTGCCTTGTCTTTGCAACAGGCTTTGTTTGCGCCGCTTGCCTGGCCGTCTTTACAGCATGAAGCTGAGCTCTTCTTGCAGCATCCGCCTTTTCCGCCGATAAACTTGCCATTGGCATCGTATTGCTTTAAACAATCTGCCTTGCATACGGAGTCGCAACCAATGCTATCGCAATAGGCAGCGCACTGTTCCTTGGTCATGGTCGCACAAACCGACATGTCGCAAGACGATTTGCTACCGCAAGTGTCATTCATACCAGCGCAGCATTCTTTTTTCATTCCTCCGTTGGCAGCATTGCCCTCTGTTGTAGCACCTATACCTACGATATAAGGAGCAATGATCAGTGAAACGATACTGGAGAGCTTGATCAGGATATTCATGCTCGGACCGCTGGTGTCTTTGAAAGGATCACCTACGGTATCGCCGGTTACAGAAGCTTTGTGAGGCTCTGATTTTTTGTAATAAGTCTCGCCGTCAATTTGAACGCCTTTTTCGAATGATTTCTTGGCATTGTCCCACGCGCCGCCAGCGTTATTCTGGAAAATACCCATTAATACGCCACTCACGGTAATACCGGCCAGCAGTCCACCCAATACTTCAGGGCCAAACAGGAAGCCGACAATTACAGGTGAAAGCAAGGTAATGGCACCGGGAGCGACCATCTGACGAATAGAAGCCTTGGTGCTGATTTCAATACACTTTTCATATTCTGGCTCGGCTTTGTATTCCATAATACCGGGGATTTCGCGGAACTGCCTGCGCACTTCCTTCACCATATCCATAGCTGCAGAACCAACCGCAGAAATAGCCAGGGCAGAGAAGATGAAAGGAATCATGCCGCCCACAAACAGCGCAGCCAGCACAGGCGCTTTGTATATGTCGATACCATCGATACCTGCAACACCAACAAAGGCGGCAAAGAGTGCCAGTGAAGTGAGGGCAGCAGATGCGATAGCAAAACCTTTACCGGTTGCAGCAGTAGTGTTTCCTACGGCATCCAGAATATCGGTACGGCCGCGTACGTCTTCAGGAAGGTCACTCATTTCAGCAATACCGCCGGCGTTGTCAGCAATCGGACCGAATGCGTCGATCGCGAGCTGCATGGCGGTAGTGGCCATCATACCGGCAGCGGCAATGGCTACCCCGTAAAGACCTGCGAAATAATAGGAGACAGAAATACCGGCTGCGAGGGTGAGGATAGGAATCACAGTCGATTCCATACCTACAGAAAGTCCGCCGATAATATTGGTTGCGTGGCCGGTGCCTGATTTCTGCACGATTGACATCACTGGGCGCTTGCCCATGGCGGTGTAGAACTCCGTGATCCAGCTCATGATGGCACCAACGATCAAACCGGTGATGATGGCGTAATAAACGCTCATGGAAGAGAATGCGTAACCGCGGAGTACCAATTGCTCCGGAAGGAGCATGGTTACAGCGAAGTAGCTGGCGATGATGGTAAGGATGATGGAAGACCAGTTACCCATATTCAGGGCTTTCTGTACATTGCCATTGTCGTTCTTGATGCGAACGAAAAGGGTTCCGATGATGGAGAAAATCAAACCCATCCCGGCGATCAGCATCGGCAGCAGGATGGGAGAGAGCCCACCGAACTTGTCCCCGCTGGCATCGATTTCCTGACCCAGAACCATGGTGGCGAGAATGGTTGCCACGTAAGAGCCGAAGAGGTCAGCACCCATGCCGGCTACGTCGCCGACGTTATCACCTACGTTGTCTGCAATGGTAGCAGGGTTACGTGGATCGTCTTCCGGAATTCCGGCTTCTACTTTGCCCACCAGGTCAGCCCCTACGTCAGCAGCTTTGGTATAGATACCTCCACCCACACGGGCGAAGAGAGCAATCGATTCAGCACCCAGCGAGAAACCGGTGAGCACTTCGATTACAGTTTTCATTTTGTCGCCGGTAACAGCCTCACCGCTTCCAACAAAGAACATATTGTAGAAAACGATGAACAAGCCGCCCAGACCAAGCACTGCCAAACCGGCAACGCCAAGACCCATAACGGTACCGCCGCTGAAAGACACGTTCAGTGCTTTTGAAAGGCTGGTACGCGCAGCCTGTGTGGTGCGCACGTTGGCTTTGGTGGCGATATTCATGCCGAAGTAACCTGCCAATGCAGAAAGGAATGCACCGATCAGGAAGGCGACGGCGATGATCCAATGCGAATGGATGGCTTTGCCGTTCACTTCGTGGATGGTTCCGCTGTAAGCCAGCAACAAGGCGGCTATGATGGAGAAAAAGGAGAGTACTTTCCACTCGGCACGGAGGAAAGCCATGGCTCCGCGGGCGATTTTTCCTGCGAGGTTTTGCATTTTCTCATCACCGGCATCCTGGCGACTTACCCACGCACTTTTCACGGCCATTACGATCAGGCCAATGATTCCCAGCGCGGGCACGAGGTACATTATGGTTTCTTTCATATTCTGGTGTCCTTGTATTTCAGGGCTGCGAAAATAGTCTTTTTACGTGCAATACACAGCCGCAGTTTCGTGTTGCTTTAGAAGAGGAAAGGATGCATTTGCAAGCGCCCCTGACTGAGCTCCAAAGCAGGCAGCGGAAGCCGGTAAACATCGAGTGCAAGAAAGAGTGTGCGCAATACGGCACTGCGTGTGCGTATACGGCTAAAGCGGATATCCGGCGCGATGAACCATTGCCGGTACCGTTGCACCTGGGTGTAGTCCTGTACCTGCCCGGCCGCATCTGTCCAACGGTTTTCCATCGAACCGAGCATGCCGTTGGCGCTGTAACCCGCTGCAATACCCAGCCAAGACGGCCAACGTGAATCATCGCGTTTACGCGAGTGATAAGACAGCCAGTAACTCTGCCCGTTATAGTCTTTTAGCCAGCGTTCACGCGGATTACCGCCCAGGGTGCCGGGCCTCATGGCCGGGTATGGGCTCGAGCCGTAGCGCCAACGCAGCAGTACCGGAGCGTCATCCAGGAAGTAATGCTGCAATCCGGAGAGCAAAGCTCCGCCGGTATTGGCCATCAGGTCGCCCGAACTGGCACC
>CANHTS010000104.1 GCA_947463435.1 Flavobacteriales bacterium
CATTCCACCGCGCGGATATCGCTGCCCTGCAGCACCTTCCAGCCGCTGCCGGTGCGGATACCCAGTTGCCAGCTGCCGCCGAACTCGCGCAAGTTGGCAAACTCATACCCGTAGAGTTTTTCAATCGTGCCTTCGTGGCGCTGCGGCGGCTCGCCCTGGGTGGTCACTATAGCCTGTTTCCCGATATTGGCTTTGAGCAGGGCCGGGAGGCTGATGGCTTCCTTCGGTGCCACCATCGAATCGCGGTAACGCTCGGCGTTGATGATGCCGTCTTTGGAACTGAACCAGATGCTGCCGGCTGCGGCTCCCGGGATATCGGCGTCGCGCAGGATATACCGGCCCGATTCGGTATTCACTTTGCCGCTGCGCTGGATATAGGAAGCGCCGTTCTTATAGATATGGATGCTGCGCGTTTGCAGTCCGCTCTGTGCACAGGCACTGACAGCCGAAGCAAGCAGGAGCAGGGTGAGGATTTGGGGGCGTGTTTGCATGGTTTCGGGTTCGAATATAGCGCATCGACTTGCCGGCCTGAACAAATTACGCGCTTATAAACGCTTATATCCGTTTTGTTTTGTGTATATTGTTATCGTTAGAATGTCAAAAATATTATCATGTTACTGAACTGTCACAGCTGGTTTAGCCTGCGCTACGGAATATTATCTCCGGAGCAATTGCTGGATTTGTATTACCCGAAGGAAGGCGAAAAAGAGCAGGAGGGGAGCCATCCGCTCGAGCAGCTTTTGCCGGGCGCCTGGCGAGCGCGGCGGCAGGATGCGCTTCAGGATGCTTTGCCGGGCATACCGCCGCTGCTGGTGCTGACAGATATCAATGCGATGTCGGGGATTCCTGATTTTTTTCGTCTGGCAGCGGCCCGCGGTATCCGTGTGGCCGGCGGGGTCGATTTCCGCAACGGCGCGCGGCAGCTCTATGTGGCCTTGCCTTTCAACGCTGCAGGCTATGAAGAGATGAACCGCTGGCTGAGTGCGCATCTCATGGAGCACCGTCCTTTTCCTTCCCGCGCGCCTGCTTTCGAACATTGTGCAGTGGTTTATCCGCTTGGCGAAGTGTTGAAAGGCGATTTTGCCGCTTCGCTGCGCGAACAGGAGTATATCGGCGTGAAGCCATCCGACATGAAAAGGCTCCCGCTGCTGCGCCTGGCCTGTCCGGAGAAGATGGTCGCGCTTTGCACCGCAACTTTCCGCGACAAGATTGATTTCAATACGCACCGCCTCTTGCGCAGCATCGATGCCAACTGCCTGCTCAGCCGCCTTCCCGAGGCGCATTGCGGCCGGCCCGACGAGCTGTTCCGCACGCCTGAACAGGTCTTGCAGGTCTATGCCGACTATCCGGCCTTGCTTACCCGCGCGGTGAATCTGTTGGAACGCTGCTGTTTCGCGCCTGAATTCAGTGAAAACCAGAACAAGCGCTGTTTCAGCGGGCAGCCCGATGAGGACGTGCGCCTGCTGCGGCAACTGGCAGAGGAAGGTTTGCGGGATCGCTATCCGAAGGTGGACCGCAAGCTGCGGCAGCGGCTGGACAAGGAACTGCATACCATTATCGGGCTGGGGTTTACGGCCTATTTCCTCATCAGCTGGGACATGGTGCGCTACGCCCGCAGCCGCGGCTATTTCCATGTCGGGCGCGGCAGCGGCGCCAACAGCCTGGTGGCTTACTGCCTTTACATCACCAATGTAGACCCGGTGGAGCTCGATCTCTATTTCGAGCGCTTCATCAACCCGCACCGCAGCAGTCCGCCCGACTTCGATCTCGACTTCAGCTGGAAAGACCGCGACGACGTGATCCGCTATGTGTTTGAGCGGCACGGGCCGGAACATACGGCCTTGCTGGCCACTTACAGCACTTTTCAGACCGGAGCGGTGGTGCGCGAATTGGGCAAGGTGTTTGGATTTCCGAAGGAAGAAATCGACAGCCTCCTCGACAAGCCATCGTACCGGAGAACGGCGCTGCGCAGGCCGGAGACGGGCGACCGCGACATGCTGGGCCTGATGTTCCGCTATGCGCAGCGCATCCACGACATGCCGAATTACCGCAGCATCCACGCCGGTGGCATCCTGATCAGTCACCGCCCGATTTTCGCTTACAGCGCCACCGACCTGCCGCCGAAAGGCTTTCCGACGGTGCAGTTCAGTATGCTGGAGGCGGAAGATTTGGGTTTGCATAAGTTCGATGTACTCAGCCAACGTGGACTGGGCCATATCCGCGATGCGGTTGAAATTGTGCAGCAGAACCGCGGCATAGAACTGGATATTCACCGGATCAACGACTTCAAGCGCGACGAGCGGGTGGCGCGGCTCATTGCCCATGGGCGCACGATGGGCTGTTTTTACGTCGAAAGCCCGGCCATGCGGCAGTTATTGCGCAAGCTGCGCTGCTGCGATTATCCGACGCTGGTGGCGGCCAGCAGCGTAATCCGCCCCGGCGTATCGTCGAGCGGCATGATGCGCGAGTACATCCTGCGGCATACCGATCCGCAGCAGCGGGCCAGGGCACACCCGGTGCTGATGGAGCTGATGCCCGACACCTATGGGGTGATGGTGTACCAAGAGGATGTAATCCGCGTGGCGCATCTCTTTGCCGGGCTCGGGCTCGACGAGAGCGATGTGCTGCGCCGCGGCATGAGCGGGAAATTCCGCAGCCGGGCCGAATTCAAGCGCGTGCAGGAACGCTTCTTTGAAAGCTGCAGGCAACGCGGTCATGCGGAAGAGCTTACAACAGGCGTATGGCAGCAGATCGAAAGCTTTGCCGGATACAGTTTTGCCAAAGGCCACAGCGCCAGTTATGCGGTGGAAAGCTATCAGAGCCTGTACCTGAAGGCCCATTATCCGCTCGAGTTTTATACGGCGGTGATCAATAATTTCGGCGGGTTTTACCGCACCGAGTTCTATGTGCATGCGGCGCGGCAATGTGGAGCCACCATTGCAGCGCCCTGCGTGAACAGTAGCCTGGCCCATTGCCGGCTGGAAGAGCAGACCTTGTACCTGGGCCTGGCGATGATTTCGGGTATCGAGCAGCAGACGGTGCAAGCGATCCTGCGTGCCCGGGCGGCGGATGGGCCTTTTGCCGGTATGGCCGATTTTGTGGCGCGCAGTGTTTGCGGGCTCGAGCAGTTGAAGCTGTTGGTGCGGATTGGCGCGCTGCGGTTCACCGGGAAGTCGAAGAAGGCCTTGATGTGGGAAGCGCATTGGCTGCTGAACAAGCAACCTGTGGTGCCGGCTTCACAGCCGCTTTTCCGCGAGGCGCCGCGCAGCTATACCTTGCCCGAGCTGACGGAGCTGCCGCTGGAAGATGCGTTCGAACAGCTGGAGTTGCTGGGCTTTCCGCTCTGCGATCCTTTTGCGCTGGTCGACCCCTCAGCGCGCGATCCGCAGGCGGCCGGAGCGGTGGATCCGGAGCGGCTCGGCGTGGGTGCGCGCATCGTCTGCGAAGGCTATCTGGTGACCGTGAAACCCACGCGCACCCGCAAGGGCGAAGAGATGAATTTTGGCACCTGGACTGACCGGCGGGGACAGTTTTTTGACACCGTTCATTTTCCACCTTCCGTGCGGGCTTTCCCTTTCCGCGGGCGGGGTGTTTACCGCATCAGCGGCCGCGTATATGAAGATTTTGGTGTTTACGGCATCGAGGCAGACCGCATGGAGCGCCTGCCGTATGTGCATGATCCGAGATATGGGTGAGGGGTTATTTTTGTTGATATAAAATAATCCTGTCTCGATCTACTACTTTCCTGAAAACCGGATTCCGGATAGCCTGGTTTTCTACGAGATCAACCTGGCGATGGAACAGTGCTTCCAGTTCTGATTTGAAGTTCATGTAATTGCTGAAGTATCCCGACTTGTCTATTGGGTTGAACTGCACCAGCAAGTCTATGTCGCTGGTGTCGTTGAATGAAGGTGTGTTAGCGGATCCAAACAGGTACAGTGATCTTACATTGTGCTTTTGGCACAGAGTAGAAAGTTGCGTCCGGTAATGGTCTACCTTGAACATGCAACGAAAATAAGCATAACATGCTGCGTTCCGGTAGGGTGTGCCGGACAAGCCGGGTGTGTTTCTCCTTCTGTGACAAGTGGAATTCACCGCAGTATAGTGCCTTCCCGCTTATTATTGCCTACCTTTGCGGTCTTAATACCAACGATTGAATCCCTTTGAACAACTGGGTGTGAGCAGCGAAATACAGGCTGCCATCGCCCGCCTGGGTTTTGAACAACCCACGCCTATCCAGGAACAAGCCATTCCCGTTCTGCTCGAAACCGGCCGCGATCTTACTGCCCTGGCGCAGACAGGAACCGGTAAAACAGCCGCCTTTGGCATTCCCCTTATCCAACTTTTGGATGCAAGCATCAACCAGTTACAGGCCCTGGTGATTTGTCCGACCCGCGAACTGTGCCTGCAAATTTCCCGCGATCTCGAATCGTATGCCGTGAATATTCCCGGTGTCGAAATCGCTGCAGTCTATGGCGGCAGCAGCATCGACAAGCAGATCAAGGCCATCCGTGGCGGTGCCCAGATTGTGGTAGCCACCCCCGGCCGATTGATGGATCTGATGAGCCGCAAGGCCGTGCACCTCGAGAAAGTGCGTTTTGTGGTGCTCGACGAAGCAGACGAAATGCTGAACATGGGTTTTGAAGAGGATGTGGAACATATCCTTTCTTTCACTCCGGCCGTGAAGCGCGTGTGTCTGTTCTCGGCCACCATGCCCCCGGAAATTCGCCGCATCGCCAAGAAATACATGACCGATCCGGTGGAAGTGGCCGTAGGCAAAGCCAACTCAGGCAATGCCAATATCGAACACGAATATGCTGTTGTGCAGGCGCGCGACAAGTATCCTACCTTGAAGCGGGTGCTTGACTACACGGGCGATTCATTCTATGGCATCGTCTTCCTGACGACCAAGATGGAAACCCAGGATATTTCCGATAAGCTTATCCGCGACGGCTACAGCGCAGATTGCCTCCACGGCGACCTCAGCCAGCAACAGCGCGATAAGGTGATGAACCGTTTCCGTCACAAAGCCGTTCGCATCCTGCTGGCTACCGATGTGGCTGCCCGCGGCATCGACGTGAGCGGACTCACGCACGTGATCCATTACAACCTTCCCGACGCGATCGAGAACTATACCCACCGCAGTGGCCGGACTGCCCGCGCCGGAAAAAGTGGTATTTCCTTTACCCTTTTGAATGTGCGCGAATCGTACAAGCTGAAGGAAATCGAAAAGAAGTCAGGTATCACTTTCAAGCGTATACAGATTCCCAGTGCCCGCGAAGTGCTTGACCGTAAACTGCTCAATTTCACCCAGCATATAGCCAGCCAGTTGGTAGACGAGAGCCTGTTCGATGCCGAGAACTTCCAGAACATGGAAGTGCTGATGGCCATGGAAAAACAGGATCTGGTGAAGAAGATTCTTTCGCTGGAACTGAATCGTTTTGCAGCGGATTACCTCGATGCTCCCGATCTGAACGTGAGCGGCAAGACTGCCGAATCGATGGATCAGAGCGAAGGCGGCGGATCACGCGTATTTGTGAGCGTAGGCAAGAAAGACGGTTTCGATACCCTTGGTTTCAAAGATTGGGTTGCCGATCTGTGCGGCCTGAAGAAAAAACAGCTCCATGTGTATGTAAAAGGCGTTTACTCGTTTGTGGATGTGACGCCAACCTTGGTGCCTGCTGTTTTGGAAGGACTCAATGGTGCACAATTCAACGAACGTTCGGTGCGTGCAGAACTTACTGCGTCTAAGGCCGGTGGTTTTCAGCCTGAAGGTTCCTGGAAGAAGAAAGACGACGGAAACCGCGGAGGCGGTGGCGGATATGGCAAGAAGTCTTACGGCGATAACAAAGGCCGGCAGGGTGGAGGCTATAAAGGCAAGTCAGACCGCAAGTCATACGGCAGCGGAGAGTCGCGCGGGTTCAAGAAGCGCGCTTACTGATTCTGTTCAATAGCCGTAACGGTCGGCCCAGCGGCTGCGCAGGAATTTCCTGATTTCTTCTTCGCGTGCATTCTGCCCGGGATCGTAGAAAACGGTTCCGCGCAGCGCATCCGGCAGGTATTCCTGCAGGGCAAAGCCACCGGGATAATCGTGCGGGTATTGGTAGCCGCTTCCATAGCCAACATTCTTCAGTAAGGAATTGGCCGCGTTCCGCAGATGGATTGGCACGGGTAAATCTCCTGTTTTACGCACGGTGTCTTGCGCCATGCCGATGGCCAGGTATGCCCGGTTGCTTTTCGGACTCGAAGCCAGGTACGTGGCACATTGGCTCAGGATGATGCGCGCCTCGGGCATGCCGGTCATTTCTGCTGCCTGGAAGCAAGCCGTTGCCAGTGCAAGGGCCGTTGGGTTGGCATTGCCTATGTCTTCTGAGGCCAGGATGAGCATGCGCCGGGCGATGAAACGAATTTCTTCACCGCCTTCCAACATGCGGGCCAGCCAATAAACAGCCGCATTCGGGTCACTTCCACGGATGCTCTTGATGAAAGCGGAAATGACATCGTAGTGCATCTCGCCCGATTTGTCGTACGCGGCTTGTTTGTGCAGCAGGACGGCGGCCACTTTTTCGTCGGAGATTTCAACTTTGCCGTTTTGGGCCATACCGGCGAGCAGTTCCAGCAGGTTCAGCAGTTTGCGTGCATCGCCGCCGGCATGGTGAAATAGAGCGGCGGTAGAGCGGATATCAAATTCCAGTTCCTTTAGCTGTTCGTCTGTTTCGAGGGTGCGTTTGAGCACGGCAGACAAGGCCTCTTCACCCAACTCCTTTAGTATATAGGTCTGGCATCGGCTGAGCAGGGCCCTGTTTAC
Organism: Flavobacteriales bacterium; assembly: GCA_947463435.1. GTDB lineage: Bacteria > Bacteroidota > Bacteroidia > NS11-12g > UBA955 > REEB481. Next base: position 6,809 of record CANHTS010000104.1, read on the forward strand.
TTCGAAGCCTGGGTTTTCGGTAGTAGCGCCGATGAGCGCAATCTCACCGGCTTCGACGGCACCGAGCAGTGCGTCTTGTTGGGCTTTGTTGAAGCGGTGGATCTCGTCGATGAAGAGGATGAGTTTCCCATTGATGCGCGCCTCATCGATTACTTTACGCAGTTCGCTCACTCCTGCGCTGATGGCGCTCAACTTGCGCAAGGGCAGGCCCGACTCGTTGCCGAGGATATTGGCCAGGGTGGTTTTACCCGAACCGGGCGGTCCCCAAAGGATCAGGTTGGGAACGACGCCGGCTTGCAAGGCGACCCGCAGCGGGCCTTTTTTACCTGTCAGGTGCTCCTGTCCGCAGAGGTCGTCCAATCTTGCGGGCCGCATGCGTTCAGCCAGGGGTGCCGTATTCATGGTGTAAACTTAGGGGTCTTATCCCAGAACCAAACGGAGACAGGAAGTGAAAAAAAACGGACAAACCAATGTTAGGTGTTTCTTCGATTGAGTTGGTCCATGCGACCCTTCACAAACTGGATATCGACGAAGGTTACATTTTGGAGAAATAGCATGTTCATAAAACAATAAATGAATTTTTAAGCAATACTTAGGATGGATTGCACACAATAAAGTATTGACTCCGCCTTGCACTAGCGGCAGTCGCCATGCTCAGAGCAGCATCGGTTTCCGCCCAGGTAACCCGCACATAGAATGGTGGTGGTACCGCAGATATCTTCTTTGAAGCCGCCACCTGGTAAGCCAACACCTTGCGTACGTCCAGCGATCATATCGTTTTCAAGGGTACGAGTTACAAGCACTGCGTGACAGATGCCAATGTACAGGTGAACAACCTGATGGTAGCAGCAGCTTACAGCGGTTCCATCTACCTGGATGGAAACAGTATCAGCCTGACGGCCAACAATATCACGCTCCTCGGTACGTATTTTTAGCTCGGTGTTCAGACCGGTGTGTCTGCTGCCCACGTTGTAACGGTATCTAACAACGGCCGGCTGAATGCCGATGTATGTGTTGCCTCGCTGAGCGGCGCAACGCGAACAACCTTGGACAACTGTCTATCGCCAATAACTGCATTATGTCGAGCGGAACGGCCCAACACAACAATGTGAGTGGTGTATTTGCCCTTGGTCTCGAAAGGCCTGCACCTGCTTGCGTTGTGATCGGAGAGGCAGTAAGCGGTCAGGAAGCTAGCACTCACTACCCGCAACCAGGCTTCTGTTACGGCACAAGGAGCGAACGGCGGTATTCGTTTCCAGGTGTTCCCGAACCCTGTAAGCCAAATCCTGAATTCCGCCATCAACGTCAGCGACAAAGGCATCGTTACCCTTTCCGACATGAGCAGCAAGGTAATCGGCATCTGCAATGTGGCTGAACTGCGCAGCATCTCGGTGAGCCATCTTGCTGCCGGCGTATACTTCGCCACGCACAACGACGGTGTCAACCGTAATGCTCAGCGGGTAATCCGCAACTGACCTTCTTACCAGCAGTAAAGCAACAAACCCCGCTTTAGCTGGGTTTGTTGCTTTTAGTTGGGATGA
>CANHTS010000105.1 GCA_947463435.1 Flavobacteriales bacterium
CGTCGCCCACACCCGGCACCAGGAGCAGGCCCAGCCGCAATACCAGCGGATCTACATCGGGCGGAAGACGCATCGGCCCGCAAGTACGCGCCGATGTCGGGACAGAGTCGTTCGATAAACGTTTAAATGTATGAATCGCGGCGATGGACTGCCAAGGGCGGCAACAAGCCCGGTCGGAGCAGTAAATTGGCCGCATGAACTTGCACGAGATACCGTTTGCGCGTTTGTTGGCTTTGGAGCCGGGTAAGGAAGAAGCATGCATTCTCGCATTGCCCGACGCGCCGCAATACCTCAACCACCTCGGCACGGTGGCTGCAGCAGCGCAGTTTTCGCTGGCGGAGTTCACGAGCGGACAATGGCTGCTGAACACCTACCCCGAATGGGCAGATCGCGTGGTGCCCATGCTGCGACGCTCGGAAGTCCGTTTCCGCAAACCGGCGCATGGCCGTCTTCGCGCCAGCGTACCCATCTCCCCTGCCGCGCAGCCTGACCTTGCCCAAGAACTTGAAACCCGCGGCCGCGCCCTGATCAGTATCCCGGTGCAAGTGCACGATGAACAAGGCATTTTGGTAATGGAAGGGAGTTATGAATGGTTTTTGGGGAAGAGGGAGGTGTAGGATACAATGTTCCAATCGGGCGCTCACTGAACGGCATCAATACAGTCTTTAACTTTGACCCAAGGAGAACGAAACCCTGTGACACCAAACACACACAAACTTTCCGTCCGCTTTTTCGATGAGAAGGAAGTGCGCGCCGTTTGGGATGATGCGCATGCCAAATGGTGGTTCAGTGTGTTGGATATTGTGGCTGTCTTGAATGACGAGTCGGATTACGCGAAAGTCAGGAACTATTGGAAATACCTGAAAGCCAAGCTCAGAAAAGAACACAACAAGTTGGTTAGTGCCACTACCCAACTGAAGTTGTCGGCGGCTGATGGCAAGAAGTACAATACCGATATGTTAGTCAGCAGCGGGGTTATAGAACTTTCCAAGTGCTTTCCCAACGCCAAAGCTGCCAGATTCTTAGACTGGTTTCTCTACAGCGATACAAGTCTCGACGGGCAAAGCAAGAAGAAGGCCTATACCCTTTTTGAAAGCAATCTGATAAACGAAATTGAAGTGGGTACCACCAGGGGCCTGCAGCAAATTCACGCATACCTGTTCGGTGGCTTGTACGATTTTGCCGGGCAAATCAGGGATAAGAATATTGCAAAAGGCGGCTACCGCTTCGTTTATGCCCAGCACTTGAAAGCCACTTTACAACAAATCGATGCACTTCCCCAAAATGACCTAGAAGAAATTATCCTGAAGTACGCCGAAATGAACAAGGCGCATCCCTTCATGGAAGGCAATGGAAGAAGCACACGTATATGGCTTGACATGGTGCTCAAGAAACAACTGAACCAGTGTGTCGACTGGAGCAAAATCAGCAAGGAGAACTATATGAACGCCATGATCATCAGCGCTGTTGACAGCAGCGTTTTGAAACAACTGATCCAAAAAGCACTTACCCCTGAAATCCATGACAGGAAACTGTTTATGAAAGGCATTGACTATTCTTATTACTACGAAGAAGAATGAACGAAACGCCACTTGGAAATTGTGTGCATGGCCAGATTTAAAGTTCCCAAAAGACAACCAATGGCTGTTACGGAAGCACAAGGAGCTGCCTTTCTCGTCCTTTGAGTCTTTCAAGTCCTTTTTAACGCTCTACATACTACTACCCCAAACTGGTACCTTTTATTTTCGCATACCGGTATTGCGCCCGCCGCCCGCTTAAGGTGTTTTTTGGGGTTCAGTGCTGGTTCGAATTGGACGGCATACACATTCAACAAAACCATGATGCGATCACACCTGCTTCTGACGGCTGCGGCGGCTTTCCTGCTCTGCGGACCTTTTCAGGGATGTAAAACGGAAGATGTGCTGCCAACGGTAGTGCTCGAAAGTCCGGTGGCTGAATTCGGGGCCGACAGCGGTACGGCTCAGGTGTTTGCCCGGCTCAATGGGCGCGTGACCCGCGAACTGAAACTCAAACTGCGCTTTACCGGAACGGCGGTGCTGAACACGCATTTTTCCGCCTCGGCCACAGAAATCACCATCGCCGCCGGCAGCGACAGCGGAGTGATTGTGCTGAGCGGCATCGCCACGACCGATACCACCATCCGCAGCATCGTCGTTTCGCTTGAAAACACAGACCAGGCGGTGCCTCTGCCACCAACATCCATCACCCTGCGCCTGGTGAACTGCGGCGGAGACCGCGACAGCGATGGCATCAGCGACTGCGACGACGCTTGTCCGGATGAGGCCGGACCGCTAGCCAACCGCGGCTGTCCATGGCCGGGCCTGCTAATCAATGAAGTACTCTACGACCCGCCTTCCGATACCAGCGGCGATGCCAATCGCGACGGAACACGCGATCCGCTGGCCGATGAATTCGTCGAACTCTACAACGGCAACCCGCAACTGGATATCAGCGGTTATACCCTCAGCGATGCCTCCATGCTGCGCCATACCTTCCCTGCCGGCACCATCCTCCCGTCCCGTGGCGTCATCGTCGTTTTCGGCGGCGGCAGCCCGACCGGTGAATTTGGCGGTGCCATCGTGCAAACAGCTTCAGAAGGCCAACTCAACATGAACAATGCCGGCGATATGCTGACACTCAAAGACGCCATGGGCAACACAGTGGCGGTGTTCGATATCAACGGATTATCCGGCAACCCCGACGAATCGTACACGCGCAACCCCGATATCAGCGGTGCATTTGAACAACACGCCCGCATTCCTGCAGCCAAAGGCAAGCCCTTCAGTCCGGGATTGAAGCTCGACGGCACCCGATTCTGAGCCATGCATTACGCCGGCCCCATCCTTTCCGTTCTGGTTATTCTGCTGGTGGCGCGTTTGCTGCTGCAGAAACACAATACCCATGCGGTGCTGTTGTTCTCCGGCATCGGCATGTTGCTGGCGGCGCACTGGCTCGGGCTGGAAGGGATGCAATTGCGGCAATCTACCGGCAATACCTATTTCGACCTTTTTGCAGCGCTGAAGGAAGCATTCAGCAAGACCAATGCCGGCGTCGGTTTGATGATCATGGCCATCGGCGGCTTTGTGGCGTATATGGACCATATCGGCGCGTCGGATGTGCTGGTCTATTGGGCGATGAAACCGCTGAAGCTGTTTCGCAAGCAGCCGCATATCGCAGCCAGCCTGGTGATTCCCATCGGGCAGGTGCTGTTTGTGGCCATTCCTTCTGCTGCGGGCCTGGCATTGCTGCTGATGGCTTCGCTTTACCCAATCCTTACCCGCCTGGGCCTGAGCAAGCTGAGTGCAGTAGCGGTGATCACTGCGAGCACGGTTTTCGGCATCGGTCCGGCCTGTGCCACCACAGCCAGTGCCATACAAATTATGAAGATGGATACCATCTTGTATTTTCTCGAATACCAGATTCCGATGGTGTGGCCGCTCACACTCTGCCTGATGCTCAGCTATTATCTGGTAAACCGTTATTACGACCGCAAGCAGCCTGCAGAGGAAAAGCCGGCTGAAGAAAGTGAGAAAAAGCCTTCCGCTCCGTGCGTGTATGCCGTGCTTCCCATTTTGCCCATTGCATTATTGCTGGTGTTTTCTGAACTCAGCACCTGGATAGCGCCGCCAATCGTGCTCGATACCAGCACGGTGATGTTCCTCAGTTTCTTCGTTGCGCTGCTTTTCGAAGGCTTGCGGCACCGCAATTTCCGCGACCTGGGAAACGCATTCAACGTATTCTGGACCGGCATGGCGGATATTTTCAAATCGGTTGTCACCCTGATCATCGCAGCTGAAATCTTCGCGCAGGGCCTGATTCTGCTCGGATTCATCGACGGCTTGCTGGAGCTCACGCAGCAAATCGGCCTCGGCAAAGGTCTGGTGGGCATGATGCTCACCACGATGATATTCCTCGCTTCGATGCTCATGGGCAGCGGCAATGCAGCCTTTTTCGCTTTTGGTCCGCTGGTGCCCGGCCTGGCCGGCAGCATTGGCATGGCCACCACGACGCTCATGTTGCCGATGCAATTGGCCGCTTCGATGGGCCGTGCGGTTTCACCCGTGGCAGGCGTGCTGATAGCCACCGCGCAGATTGCCGGACTCAACAGCATCGATATTGTAAAACGCAACCTCATACCGATGGTTACGACCCTCATACTCCTTTTCTTACTCCATTTCATCTGACCATGTTGTACCTCATCCGCAATGCCCGCTTGTTTGCTCCTGAAGAATTGGGAGTCTGCGATATGCTGATTGCCAACGGAAAATTCGCCGCGATCGGTGCCTCGCTCGATTTCCGGCTGGAAGGCCTGCAGGAATTCGATGCAGCAGGGAAGTACGTTGTACCCGGACTGATCGACCAGCATATCCATATTGCAGGTGCAGGCGGCAAAGATGGTTTTGCATCCATGACGGCCGAGATTCCGGCGGCAGACCTGATACGCTGCGGCACCACTACATCGGTCGGATTACTTGGCACCGATGGCACCATCCGCTCGATCCGCGCCTTGTATGGCAAAGTGCAGGCCCTGCGCCAACAGGGGCTGTCGGCTTATATGTACAGCGGTTATTACGGCGCCGATACCGTCACACTTACCGACAGCATCCAAAGCGATATGGTTTTTGTGGAAGCGGTCATCGGTTTCAAAATCGCCATTGCCGATATCCGCTCTTCCTACCCCACTGCCCTGGAGCTTGTGCGGAAGCTGCGCGAGGTGCGCACGGGCGGACTTCTTTCCGGTAAAAAAGGCATCATGCACGTGCACCTGGGCAGTCTGCCCGATAAGATGGATCTCCTGTTTCAGTTGGTACACGATTACCACTTCCCTATCGCCCATATTTCGCCCACCCATGTCGGCCGAACAAAAGAGCTGTTCGAGCAGGCGATGGAGTTTGCTAGATTGGGCGGGATGATCGACATCACAACCGGCGCATCGAAATATACCGACCCGCACAAAACCGTCATGCTGGCGCTTGAAAACGGCATCCCGCTCAGCAAGCTCACCTTCAGTTCAGACGGACATGCAGGGTTGAGTAAGCTCGATGCAAGCGGATGGCAAATCGGATACCGCAGTGCGCCCTTCGATCAGAACCTCTTTGAAACCATCCAGCTCATCAAACAAGCCGGTATGAGTCCGGCGGAAGCTTTCCGGCTCATCACCACCAATCCTGCTTCCAACCTTGGCCTCAGGAATAAGGGGCGGATTGCGCCGGGATACGACGCCGACCTCTGCTGCTTCGATTCGGAGTGGAAACTCTGCGATGTCTTTGCGCAAGGAAAGCCCGTGATGCTGGATGGAACCATCACCCTAAAACCCGACGAATGCCTGTGAAACGCACCCTTACCCTATTGATGATACTTGCCTGTGGGATGGCCTTGCAGGCGCAGAGCAATCCGGCCCTGCAGCGCGCATACCGCTTTGGTGAAGGATGGAAGCTAAACGACAGCGGCGGCGCGGCCTTGCGCGTCAGCGGCTATCTGCAACCCTATGCAGAGTCGAAGCGCCTGTTAAGCGAAACGGCTGGCGATCCGGACGTACGCTTCCGGATGCGAAGGGTGCGCCTGCGTATCGACGGCAACAGCGCCGACGAAAAGTTTACCTATCGCTTTCAGACCGACCTCAGTGGCACTGGCGAATTGCTCGACGGCAGCAGCAACTACCTGCTCGATGCCTGGGTAGCCTATGAACCGGTGCGGCGCATCAAAATCAGTTTCGGACAGCGGGCGCCGTATACAGACAACCGCGAACTGTTCATGAACAGCAATACCCTGCAATTGGTCGAACGCAGCCGGCTCACTTCGGCCTTTGCCACCATCCGCGAGTTCGGGATTTTCACTGAAGCCACCTCCAGGCTCGGTAACCAGGCTTACCTCCGCTCCTATCTCACCCTCACCAACGGCGACGGACCGAATGTATTCAACCGAGACCGCGGCGGACTCAAATACGGCGCGCGGATCGACTTTCTCCCTTTTGGCCTTTTCAGCAGCCAGGGGCAATTCAACCAGGTCGATATCATCCGCGAACGCACGCCCAAATTGGTTATCGGCGCAACATACAGCTATGCTGAAGGCGTCAGCAGCCGTTCCGGCCGTGAAAGCGGTGCCATTTTGTACCTCAACGCACTAAACCAGGAATTGCTGCCCGATTACGCCAAATTCGGCATCGATTTCCTTTTCAAATACCGCGGCTTCTCGGCCCTCGGCGAATACATGCAAGGAAATGCCTTCGTTCCCGGAAGCATCACCCAACGGGTAAGGACGGATGGCTCTGTATCTGGCGATTTCATTGTGAACGGTGAACAAAACGTCTCCGATTATATCAAAGCCCGGATGATCGTCGGCTCGGCATGGAACCTGCAAATGGGTTACCTGATGAAAAATGGTATTTCGGTGGATGGCCGCTATACACAATTGACACCGGCCACGCATTCCTTCCTCAACAACGGAACCTTCTACAACCGGCCTTATTACTATACCCTCGGACTGAGCAAGTATGTGGGAAGGCATTACGGCGCGAAAATTCAGGCCGATCTCACCCTCGTGCAGAACCGGGGCGGCATCAACAACAACCAGGGCTTACCGGTGAGCGGCAACGAACTGATCGGACGCATCCAAAGCACCTTCACTTTTTAACGCCATGGCCCGCAAATTCCATTTCATTTTGCTTGCCCTGGCGGCTTTGCTGTTGATGCAATTCAATCCGCAGCCGAAGAAAATCACCGAGAAATTCTTCCCCGAAAAGAGCGATTTACCCGCTGTTACGCCGGCATTGAAGAAGAAAAAAGGCTTCACCAATTACCCTGAGCTGATCGGGTTTTTGAAAGGCCTGGAACAGCAGTTTCCAGACTTGGTACAGCTGCGTTTCATCGGAAAAAGCAAGAAGGGGAAAGACATTCCGCTGATCCGGTTGGGCCGCGGTGACGAAGCCGGCAAGGTGCGGGTATGGATGCAAGGCGGTTTGCACGGCGACGAACCGGCCAGCACCGAAGCGCTGCTCTACCTCTTGCACACGCTTTTGCATCAAAGGGAAAACAATAAGCTGTTCGAACATATAACGCTGGCTGTGGTTCCGATGGCCAATATCGATGGGTACCTGGAACAGCAGCGCAACAATGCCGAAGGTCTGGATCTGAACCGCGACCAGACCAAGCTAATGGCCGTTGAAAGTCCGCAATTGAAGATCGCCTTCGCCCGCTTTCAGCCGCATGTTTCGCTCGATTTCCACGAATACCGCCCTTATCGCCGCGACTATGTGAAGCTGGGCAGCTTCGGCGTGACGGGTTTGCACGACGTGATGCTCCTCTACAGCGGCAACCTGAACGTACCCGAGGCGCAGCGTCGTTTTACCCAGGAGCGTTTTCTCGATCCTACCCGTGCCGTGCTTGGCCAGGCCGGTTTGCAGCACCACGATTATGTGACACCCGAAGAAGAAGATGGCCACATGCATTTCAACCGCGGGTCAAACAATGCCCGTTCCAGCGCCACCAACTTCGCGCTGCTGAACAGTGTTTCAACTTTGGTGGAAGTGCGCGGTGTCGGCCTGGGGCGCGTTTCATTCAAGCGCCGCATCTTCACGGGTTACCTCATTGCACAATCGTATCTCGATCTGGCGCTTAAAGAAAAAACGGCTTTGTTGGCGATGCAGGAGAATCCGGAGCAACTCACTGAAACGGTTGTCAAATCAAAGCGCGGCAGCTATGAAGGCCAGATGGATTTTATAGACATTGAAAAAGCAGAGAAAATCAGCCTTAGCACTACGTTTCGCGATGCCTGGCAAAGCAAAGCCACGCTCACCCGCAACCGTCCGGATGCCTATATCATCGAAAGTGGCCAGGAAATGCTTGTGCGCAAACTTCAATTCTTTAACCTCAAAATCGACACCTTGAAACAGGCCGAAGAGCTCGAGGTGGAACAGTTTTATATTGAAAAACACCATTCACCGGCCGAGAAATACGAACAGATGAAACTGCAGGAAGTGAGCGCCCGGCTTGAACAGACGAAGCAATTATTCCCTGCCGGAACCTTTCGCATCAGCACCCGGCAATTGCGTGGAAATATCATAGGCGAACTGCTCGAACCGGAAGCCCCAAACAGTTTTGTCAGCTTTGGCCTTTTGCCAACCGAAAGCGGCCGTTATCTGCCGGTTTACCGACTCATCCAACCCAACAAAGATACCCCATGAAAAAGCGTTTATATACCCTGGTGCTTGCATGTGCATTGCAACCGGCTTTTGCCCAGCGCACGCATTCATTGCAAACCCTGAAACCGCTTATGTTCAGTTTTCAGGAAGACAATTACCAATTTCATATC
>CANHTS010000106.1 GCA_947463435.1 Flavobacteriales bacterium
CAACGTGAGCTATGGCAACACGGTGACTGGTCAGGTGTTGGTGAACGATGCCGATCCGGAAGACGACAACTTCGACGTAACGGGCTACCAGCGCGATACCGACGGCGATGGCGCACCCGATGCAGCCGGAACGCTTGGCTCTGCTACCACTGTAGGCGGTGTTGACATCAACGGCAATGCCTGGACGAATGCAGGCAGCCTGACACTGAACGCAAACGGCACCTACAGCTTCACACCTGCATCCGGCTTCATCGGCACGGTAACGGTAGAATACGCCATCGAAGATGACGGTTCACCGGTTGCGACAGATGACGCGCTGCTTGTAATCACCGTATTGCAGGACAATGGACCGCTGAACGATCCGCCGTTCGCCGGCGACGACTTCTCTGTAACCAAGACCGGCGAACCGGTGAATGGCAACTGGGCTACCAACGACCGCGAACCGAACGGCGACTCGATCCGCATCAACGGTGTACCAGTTAAACTCTTGCTGACCGGCCTTCCAGGCACAGCGACACCAATCGACACGGTAACGACTACCGAAGGCGGAACGGTGGTATTCTACAACGATGGCAGCTACAAGTACACACCTCCGACCGGCTATGTTGGTCCGGACCAGGTGACTTACGAGATCTGCGACGTAACGGCGATCGTACCGACTCCGCTCTGCGCCCAGGCCACCATTTACCTCTTGGTGAACCCTGAAAACAGCACGGTAGCAGCCAACGACTACAACAATACCTGGGTGAACACGCCCGTAACCGGCGATGTAAGCACCAACGACTTTGATCCTGAAGGCGATACGCAAGACTTCGGCAGCTTCCTGAACCAGAACGGAACGGGCAGCACGATCAGCACGGGCGCTACCTTGAGCGGTGTGGATACGACCGGCACACCCGTGAGCAATGCAGGTACACTCAGCTTTACAGGCACAGGTGGATACACATTCACACCTGCCACCGGATTTGCCGGTAAGGTGACTGTTCCCTATAACATCTGCGACGATGGCAACCCGGCCAAGTGTGACACTGCGATTCTCACCATTACTGTTGAGGCCTTGCCAGACCCCAATGTGAACGGAGTTGTGGCCAATAACGACTTCAATGTAAGCTATGGCGACACCATCCGTTCGACTGTGGTGCTGAATGACTTCGACAAGGAAGGCGACAACTTTGATGTGATCAGTTACCGCCGCGATACAGATGGCGACGGCGAACCCGACGCTGCCGGAACCATGGGCTCGTTCACAACCGTAGCCGGTATGGCTAAGAATGGTAAACCATGGACCAATGCCGGATCGCTGCGTCTCAACACGGATGGAAGTTATACGTTCGCTCCGGTAGCAGGCTTCATTGGAACGGTAAACATGCGTTACACCATTGAAGACGATGGCACGCCTGTAGCGAAAGACGATGCCTTGCTTGTGATTACGGTATTGCAAAACAACGGACCGTTGAACGACCCGCCATTTGCCGGCGATGATTATGCCTTCACCAAGGTAGATGTTCCCGTCGACGGCAACTGGGCAGGCAACGACCAGGAACCCAACCGGGATTCCATCCGCATCAACGGTGTAAATGTAAAGCTCGATCTCAAAGGTCTTCCGGGCGCAGGTACACCAATCGATACGGTAACAACTGCCGAGGGTGGAACGGTGATCTTCCGCAGCAACGGAACCTATACATACACTCCGCCTTCCGGTTATATCGGACCCGATCATGTGACTTACGAGATCTGTGATGTAACCGCAATCGTGCCGACTCCGCTGTGTGCCCAAGCCACGCTCTATCTTCTGGTTGGTTCAGAGAACAGTACGCTCGCGGTGAACGACTTCAACAATACCTGGGTGAATACACCGGTAAGCGGAGACGTGACCACGAACGACGTAGACCCTGAAGGTGATGCGCAGACATTTGGCAGCTTCCAGAACCAGAATGGTTCAGGCAGTGCCATCAGCTCCGGCGCTACACTGAACGGATTCGACCGCCAGGGTAATCCGGTGAGTACTGCGGGTGTGCTGGTGTTCAACACCGGAGGAGGGTATACCTTCACCCCGGCCAGCGGATTCACCGGCAAGGTGACTGTTCCTTACAATATCTGCGACAACGGTGCGCCTTCGAAATGCGATACCGCTCACCTAACTATTACGGTAGACTCTCTCCCCGGCGTGTTGTACAACAGTGTCATTGCCAACAACGATTTCAACATCAGCTTTGGTGCTGCTGTTGGCGGCAATGTACTCAGCAACGACGGTGATGCAGAAGGCGATAACATCGATGTAACCGGCTACCGCCGCGATACCGATGGAGATGGTATCCCAGATGCCAGCGGTACGCTTGGTGTCGGACAAACCGTAGCCGGTGTAGACCGCAACGGCGCTCCGGTGACCAATGCCGGCAGCCTGACGCTGAACGCGAATGGTACCTATAGCTTCACTCCGACAACCGGCTTCATCGGAACCGTAACACAGCAGTACTTCATAGAAGACGATAATGCTGAAACAGCCTACGATACGGCTTTGTTGATCATCACCGTATTGCGCGACAATGGCCCGGCCAATGATCCGCCTTTCGCGGGTGACGACTTTGCCGTAACGGCAGCCAATACGCCGATAACAGCTGTTTGGGCAGCCAATGATGCCGAACCAAATGGGGATTCTATCCGACTCAACGGCAAAACCATCAACCTGAAACTCGGTGCACTGCCCGGTACAGCTTCTCCGGTAGATACCGTTGCGACAGTCGAAGGTGGTTCTTTAGTCTTCTTTGCCAACGGTACTTATACCTATACACCGCCGGTGAATTTTGTAGGACCTGACCAGGTGACCTACGAGATATGCGATGTTACAACTGTATTGCCCCAGCCACTTTGTGCGCAGGCAACCGTTTATCTCTTGGTGCCGCCTGCTGAAATCACCATCAGCGGTACAGTTTTCCGCGATGGCAACGGTCTGACCGACAGCCTGGTGAATGGAACGCCGATTGGTTCTATCGGAGGAAGTGCATTGTATGCGTATCTGATTGAACAAGGGCGGGTTATCGATTCGGCACGTGTTGCTTCGAACGGAACCTACAGCTTCACCAGCGGAAGGATGTTGGGTGATTACCGCATAGCCATTTCAACCCGGCAGAACGGAATCAAAACCAGCGCTCCGGTTGATGCCAACTTGCCATTCAGTTTTAAACCGGTAGGAGAGACCTATGGCAGCAATAACCTGGCCGGCAATGGCATTGACCTCACAGGATCGAATGGCCTGGTGACCATGCGCACCGGATACAGCAGTACAGCGGCAACCAATTTCGGTATCCAGTATGCACCGATAGCACATCCCAAGTCATACACCGTGAATCCGGATTCGCTGACCAATGTGACCGGTTCAACGCTTGGAACATTTATCAGACGCCTTACCCTGAATGCCCCTTCCGGAAGCAGCGATACAGCCTTTACCGGTGTAACCGGCGATATGCCCGGTGTGCTCTCAGGATATGATGATGAAGACGGACGCTTCAATGGTGTAACCGGTCTGATGAATATGTCGATGGTGCTTGATTCGCTGCCCGATACCACGAACGCCCTGCTGGAATACATCTACAACGGGCAGGTATACAACCTCTGGCCGAATCCGACCAGCACTATGACGCGCAATGCGCTCATCTTCTGGGATACTGCCATGAAGAAGTATGTAATTCCAGGATTCGATGCCGACAGCCTGCGCATGCTCTTCAAATTCGCTTATCAGTTGAATACCAAGTTCTATTACAGCTACATGGATTCAGCAGGAGTGAAGGGCCCGTCTGCGCCTTATACCATCAACTACCTCTCACCGCTGCCGGTTGAAATCATCCATTTCGGTTGCCGGGAACGTCAAGGTGGCGTGTTGGTGAGCTGGGTGACAGCGATGGAAGAGAACAGCGATTACTTTGCCGTATTGCGCAGTGCCGATAGCCGCGAATGGAAACGCATGGCTACACTTCCCGCAGCCGGATTCAGTTCACAACTCCGCAGCTACAGCTGGTTCGATGCACAACCATTGCCCGGTAACAACTACTACCGTGTTTTGGCTGTAGACCGCAATGGTTACGAGGAAAGTACTGAAATCTGCCTCACCCGCTTCAACCGCAACATCAGCAATGAAGCTGGTTCTGTAACCGGTTATCCGAACCCGACTGCCGGCCGCATAACCATCGAAGTGAATGCAGCCATGGAAGGCCGTGTGAGCCTGCTGCTGACTGCTGCTGCCGGCAATCAGATTGTGCGCCGGAGTGAAAACGCAACACGCGGCATCAACCGCTATGAACTCGATTTGGGTGAAGTGGTTCCCGGTGTTTACATGCTCCGTGTGGAAGGCGCCGGAATTCAGGCTACCTATCGCGTGATTAAACAATAAAACAAACCCGGACTCCCCCCGTCCAGCAAAAAGCCCCGAAATGCGACATTTCGGGGCTTTTTGTTTGGAACCAGACTTAAGTTCCGGTCAGCGGCCTTTGAATTCAGCTTTTCGTTTTTCAATAAATGCTTCCATGCCTTCCTTCTGGTCTTCGGTAGCAAACAGCATGTAGAAGTTCTTGCGTTCGAAATACAACGCCTCCTGCAAAGGCATATCGAAGGCTTTTAGGACGGATTCCTTGGCCAGCTGCACGGCAATCGGCGATTTCTCTGCTACGCGGGAGGCGAGCTTTACGGCCTCGTCGAGATACAGTTCCACAGGTACTACCTTGTTGATCAATCCGGCTGCGCGGGCTTCTTCGGCAGAAATGAACCGGCCGGAGAGCACCATTTCCATGGCGAGGGCTTTGCCAACCGCGCGGGTAAGGCGTTGGGTTCCGCCGGCACCCGGCATCACGCCGATATTGATTTCAGGTTGCCCGAACTGGGCGGTTTCGCTGGCCACGATCATATCGCAGAGCATGCACAATTCGCAACCGCCGCCAAGGGCGAAGCCGCTAACCGCTGCAATGATTGGTTTGCGGGTCTTGCGGATGGCATCCCAGGTGCTGAATTGGTCGATTTGCAACATGTCGATGGCGCTTTTTCCTGCCATCTGCTTGATATCGGCTCCGGCCGCAAAGGCGCGTTCGTTGCCGGTGATCACGATGGCACGCACTGCAGGGTCTTCGTCGAAGGCTTTCAGCGCGTCGCGTATTTCTCCCATCAGTTGCAGATTCAGGGCATTGAGTTCTTTCGGGCGGTTGAGGCGAATCAGGGCGACATACGGTGCCACCTGCGCATCGGTGAGGATGTATTCAAAGGCCATGCGGCGAAATTAGGCAAGGCAGTCCAATAACAGCCCTCGGTTTCAAGTGAACAGGCGGGCTTCCAGCCTCCGCATGACTCTGTAAACGAGGAAGGCACTCAGTATGCCCAGCAATGCTCCGAAAAGCACATCGCCCGGGTAGTGGACGCCGAGGTACACGCGGGAATAGGATACCAACGCTGCGATGCCCAGGAAAACTATCCATTTTCGCCGCTTAAATCCCAGGGCCAACGCTGCAAAGGTGTAAATGCCGAAGGTGTTGGCAGCGTGCGAGGAAACAAATCCGTACTTGCTGCCGGCAGGGCCATCGGGCAAACGCGCATTGAGTTTCTCGTTCAGGAAAGGGCGTTCGCGTGCTATACCGGGCTTCAGGACGCGTGAACTGAAGCTGTCGGAAAAGCCGAACACCAGAAGTATGCCAAGCAGGGGCAGCCAAATGCGGTGTTGGTAGTGCTTCCACATCCACCAAACAAGCAGGGCATAGACCGGAATCCAGAAATAGTGATGGCTGGCCAGCGACATGATTCCATCGAGATAGCCTGCGCTAAGTTTCTGGTTGATGAGAACGAACAACTGCTCATCGAGTGACTGCAATGCATGCATGAACGACATCTCAGCAAACTTCGGAAATCAGGATGATTCGTGGCGATGAGGCAGCATCGAAAGCATTCAGCCGGTAATCACCCAGCATTTCCCGCACCCGGAATCCTGCTTCTTCGTGCAAGGCTGCGAGTGTTTCGGGCTTGAATACACGTACCTGTTCACGGAATGCATGCGTTTTCCCGTCGTCGATTACCTCAATTTCCTTGTAAATGAAGGGTTCGCGGTAGTATTTGTGGATATGGAACTGCAGTGATTCCTTGTTAATCGTCTCTTTGACAGGCAATTGTGCTATCAGCGGCAGGCCATTGAGATAGTCTTGCACTAAGATGCTACCGGGTTGCAAAACGGCACGGATTTGCTGCAAGGCGCGTAAATCATCGGATGGATCGTCGAAATAACCAAAGCTTGTAAAAAGATTGAAAGCTGCCTTGTATGGCCCTGCGGGAAGGGCTTCGCGCATGTCTTGTGTATGGTAATGGATGGAATCGGGTCCTTTGGATTTGGCGATGCCGATGCTTTCGCAACTCAGATCAATTCCGGTTACCGTCAGACCAAGCGCATGCAAGGCTCGGCTGTGGCGGCCATTACCGCAAGCGATATCAATCACTGCTGCGCCGGAATTGAGTTGCAGTTTCGCGCGCAAAGCAGCCAGAAACGCCTCCGCTTCCGTTTCGTCGCGATGACCATAAAGGGTGTGGTAGTATGCGGTATTGAACCAATGCGCAAACCAATCCTGCTGCTCCATTGCGCAATAATCGCGATTGGAAACGTGGTATGACAGGTGTGAAGGCAAGAACAAGGAAAGATTATGAAAAGATTAATGAAACGTAACGCCAGCGTAACAGAATCCTTACGCAGGGGTGCTTTTCATTCATAATGGCGTAACAGGTCGGGGCGTGTTTTGCAGTTGAAAAACCTGCCTGTTAAAAATGAAAAACTTTCTTACATTCCTGCTGCTGTTTGTCGTCTCAGGCATGCTGCATGCACAGAATGGTGTCATCACCGGCGTGGTGCAGTCGAGCGATGGCCGCAATCTTCCCTCGGTGACGGTGAAAGCCAAAGGAACGGAACTTCAGACCGAAACCAATCTGGAAGGCCGTTACCGCCTTGAACTCCCCCCTGGCAAATACGTAGTTGTTTTTTCACTCAAGGATTTTGAAGAGGAAAGCTACAGCGTAGAGGCTGTGCAGGGTGAGGAGATCTATCAGAATGTATTGATGACCGCCTCACAAACGATGGAGGGTGTGCGCATCCGTGTAAAGTCGAAGCCGCAGCCTGCCACTGCCGCCGGTGCCATTCAAACCAAGCGCATCACACCGCAGATGGTGGAAGTGCTGAGCATCGAAGACATGAAGAAGGTGAATATCCGCACTACTGCCGACGCGTTGAAGCGTATTCCCGGTGCCACCATCATGGAAGGCAAGTTTGCCAATATCCGCGGCATGTACGACCGCTACAATGCCGGTTACCTGAACGGTGCACCGCTGCCCAGCACGGAAAGCGATCGCAAGGCATTCAGCTTTGACGTTATCCCCGCCAACATGATCGACAATATCATGGTAATCAAATCGGGAACACCCGATCTGATGGGCGATTTCGGCGGTGGCATCATCCGCATCAATACCCGCAACATTCCTGCGAAGCTCACCCAAAACCTGAGCATCGGTTTCCAGTACAACTCGATCACCACGATGCGCGACATCGAGGCGTTTTCTACCCAGACCAGCGAATTCTTTGGTTTGCCCGGCAGCCAGCGCCAGATTCCGGCACTCGACGGTGACCTTTACGGCAATGCCAATCCGGCACGCAATGCATCAGAAAGCCGTAAATTCAACCACGACTGGAAGATCAATAAGATCAATCCGATGCCCGGCCCGCGCTTCAATTACACGATTGGCGTTCCGTTCAAATTGTCGCGCGGTCGCAAACTCGGTCTGATCGCCAGCGTGAACTATTCTCTCACCAACCGCTACTCAGACGGCGTCATTAACCGGAATGACCTTGGCGACAACCGCCAGCTTTCCACCTACAACGACCGCCTGTACAATTTCAATGTGCAGAGTGGTGGCTTGTTCAATGTGTCGTATGAAATCAGCAAGCGCAGCCGGATCGACTGGAAAAACCTGTATAACCTCAACTACGACGCCGCCAGTACCCTGCGCACAGGTGTAGCCGATGTGGACAATGGATTGAACGCAGAAGCCTTTGCCAATCAGGTGAATGCCAATCGCCTTTACAGCACCCAGGTAAATGGCACACATAGCGTCGCCGATAACAAAGGCAACCTCACATGGATGCTCAATTACGGTTCCACACGCCGCCGCATTCCCGATTACCGCATTGCTACCTATGGCCTTATCGATGGTGAGCGTTACCTCATCCTGAACGACTTCTTCAATGCAGGTTCGGGTCGGTTTTTCAGCGATCTGACCGAACAAACCCTGAGCGGAGGCGTCGATTACCA
>CANHTS010000107.1 GCA_947463435.1 Flavobacteriales bacterium
CACATGGCCTTCGAAGGCATGTTGTTCCACACGCGCACCCAGTTGACGGGCCAGTTCGCAAGTGTTGTCTGTGGAAAAGGAATCGAGTACGATGATTTCATCGGCCAGATCTTTCACCCCTTGCAGGCAGCGCCCGATGTTCTGCCCTTCGTTGTAGGTGATGACCACGACACTCAGCGTTCCCATAGGCTTCAGGTTGTGTATTGACCGGTTCGGAGGAGCACAAGGGTACAGGCTTCCAAGGCTTCGATACCAGCTTCTTCTGCCAGCGCCTGCAATTCCTCATTCTCCGTACCCGGATTGAAAATGATGCGCCGGGCGCCGCTGTGCAGTATGGCATCGTACCATTCCGGCTGATGGGCCGGACCGATATAGAGTGTGATGGTATCGATGCCGGTTTCAGCGCCGGGAAAATCGCGTGCTATTTCCTTCCCCGCCACTTGTCCTTTCTTGATGCCCACCGGGAAAATCTCATGGCCATAGGCTGTTAGCATTTCGGCCGCGATGAACGCATAGCGGGAAGGATTGGTAGTTGCACCGAGTACGAGCGTGTTGAGGCCCATACGCGAAAGCTTAACGGATGATGGTTTGCTCGCGGGAAGGCCCAACAGAAATCACTTTCAAAGGCAGGCCAAGTTCCGACTCCACGAAGGCGATATACTGCTGCAAGGCAGAAGGCAGCGCGGTGAAATCGGTGACGCGTGTGATGTCCTCATCCCAGCCCCGGAAGGTCTTATACACCGGTTCGAGCCCTTCTTCGCAGATACCGAAAGGTACTTCTGAAGACTCGTTGCCGTTGAGGCGATAGCCTGTTCCGGCGTGGATGGATTCCATACCGCTGAGCACATCGCTTTTCATCATGATCAGTTCGGTCACACCGCTGAGCATGATGGCGTACTTGAGTGCTACCAGGTCGATCCAACCACAGCGGCGCGGGCGGCCGGTGGTGGCGCCGAATTCACGGCCTTTTTCGCGCAGCGCTTCTCCTGTGGCATCGCGCAGTTCAGTAGGGAACGGTCCGGATCCGACACGGGTGCAATAGGCTTTGAAGATGCCGCTTACCTTGCTGATATGCCGGGGAGCGATTCCCAATCCGATGCAAGCGCCACCGCTGATCGTATTGCTGCTGGTTACGTAGGGATAGGTACCGAAATCGACGTCGAGCATACTGCCCTGTGCGCCCTCGGCCAGTATTTTCTTGCCGGCTACGATCTGATCATTCAGCCAATACTCGCTGTTCACCCGGCGGTAAGGGCGGAGCTTTTCAATGGATGCAAAAAACTCTGCATGCAGGGCATCGAGGTCAAAGCCGCCGAGACCCAGGAATTCGATCAACTGCAGATGCCCTTCACAGATTTCCTTGTATCGTTTTTCAAAATCAGGCGCATCCATATCGCCGATGCGCAGCCCGTTGCGGCCGGTTTTATCGCGGTAGGCCGGACCGATACCCCGGAGGGTGCTGCCGATGCGCGATTGCCCTTTGGCATTTTCATGCGCTTCGTCGAGCAGGCGGTGTGTGGGCAGGATAAGGTGCGCTTTTCGGCTGATGAGCAGGCTGGACAGTACATCTGCGCCGGCAGCTTCCACACGGCCGATTTCTGCTACCAACTTCACCGGGTCAATAACCACGCCGTTGCCAATGAGGTTGGTGATACCGGGATGAAAAATGCCGCTGGGCAAGGTGTTCAATACGTGTTTTTCGCCATTGAACTCGAGGCTGTGCCCGGCATTGGGACCGCCTTGAAAACGGGAAACGATATCGTAGCCCGGCGTGAGGTAATCGGCAATTTTGCCTTTGCCCTCATCGCCCCATTGCAGGCCTAAGAGTACATCAACCATGGGTGATTTTTTCGTTGAGCTTCGCCATGGCTAGTCCACAATGCTGGCAGTTTCCAGCTGCGTCGGCGCGGGGCTCGGCGTATAAATGAAGGGAATGGTGGTCTACATCAAACTTGAGCAGATCGCCCATTGTACTGGTAATCTGATGGATACGCGGATCGCAGAACTCGAGCACTTTGTTGCAACGCTGACAAATCAGGTGGTCGTGTTGACGGAAACCGTAGGCCTGTTCGTAATGGCTGGTGTTTTGCCCGAACTGATGCCGTTTCACCAAACCTGCATCCACCAGCAGGTCGAGCGTATTGTATACTGTAGCCCTGCTCACCTGATAACGGCGCTGCTTCATTTGCAGGAACAGGGTATCGACATCAAAATGCGTTTTATGCGTGTAGATTTCGTCGAGTATGGCGTAGCGCTCCGGTGTTTTGCGCTGACCTGAGCGTTCGAGGTAATCCGTAAATAGCACGCGGACTTCCTCCTTAACCTGTTCGATGCGCTGTCGGGTTGCCTTGTCCATACAATTGAAAATCCTATCGTTCCAAAGATAGCGGCGCCTCCTCAAACGGAAGCGTCACATCCTTACAAACTCCAATAGTCGAGGCCTTCGAGCTTGTCGCGGTAGATGCCTTTCAGGTCGAGCAGGAAGCCGTCGGCCTTGAGTTTTTCGCTGAACCAGCTTTCGGGCAAGTTGCGGTATTCGCGGTGCGATACAGCCAGGATGATGCCGTCGTAATCACTGCCCAGTTCGTTGGTCAGACTGAAGCCGTATTCGTGCTGCAATTCCTCGCTGTCGGCATGCGGATCAAACACTTCCACATTCACCTCATACGATTTCAACTCGTTTACTATGTCGACAATCTTGCTGTTGCGGATATCGCTCACATCTTCCTTGAAGGTGGCGCCGAGAATGGCGATGCGGCTGCTCTTCACATTGCGCTCGCGCTTGATGAGTTTCTGCACAGCAATTTTGGCGATATGCGCCGCCATCATATCGTTGGTAAAACGACCTGCCGCGATAACGCGGGGATGGAAACCGAGTGCTTCTGCTTTGTGGAGCAGGTAATACGGATCCACACCGATGCAATGCCCGCCCACAAGTCCGGGAAAATAGCGGTGGAAATTCCATTTTGTACCCGCTGCTTCTATTACATCGTAGGTATTAACACCCATCTTATCGAAGATGAGGGAAAGCTCATTCATGAGGCTGATGTTCACATCGCGCTGGGTGTTCTCAACAATCTTGGCGGCTTCAGCCACTTTGATGGTTGGTGCGCGGTGAATACCGGCTTCGATAATCGAACCATAGAGTTTGGAAAGGTTGTCGAGCGACTCGGCATCACAACCGGAAACGATTTTCAGTATTTTGGTGAGCGGCCTTTCCTTGTCTCCCGGGTTGATGCGTTCGGGTGAATAGCCCACTTTGAAATCCTGCACCGATTTCAGCCCGCTGATTTGTTCGATGATTGGAACGCAGTCTTCTTCCGTGCAACCGGGATAGGTGGTGCTTTCATACACCACGTAATCTCCGGCGCTAATCACCCTGCCAACGGTTTCGCTGGATTTTTGCAGGGGAATCAGATCGGGCTCCTTGGCGTCGTTAATGGGCGTGGGAACTGCTACGATATAGACACCGCATTCGCGGATATCGTCGAGCTGGTTGGTGAAGGTGATATTTCGGCCTTCGAATTCGGAGGCGGGTAATTCCCGGCTCGGATCTTCCCCATTGCGCATCATTTCAACGCGGCGGGCATTGATGTCAAAGCCTACCACGCGGTACTTGCGGGCAAATTCAAGGGCCAGGGGGAGACCTACATAGCCAAGGCCGATAACGCAGATGCTCTTCTCACCTGCGACGATCCGGTCAAACATTTCCATAACGGGTTCGAGAAAACGAAGGGGCAAAAATAGGTCAGGCCAACCGTCCATAAAAGAAAAAGCCGGAATACCCCGAGGGATATTCCGGCTCATTCGGAATCCGACGTTTTACTTCACGCCGTGCATCATGCTCAGCAATTTCTTGTTGAGGGCAATCAGCACAAATCCCATAAAGATGGTGAATCCGGCAATGCCGGCAAAGATGGTCATGGCGCCCAGTTCATTCACAATGCCCACCGTAAGTCCGGCGAGGTTGTTGGCAATGAAGGAACTGAGGAACCAAACACCCATCAGCAGTGAAGCCAGTTTCACAGGTGCCAGCTTGGTCACCATTGATAAACCGATTGGGCTGAGGCAGAGTTCACCACAGGTGTGGATGAGATAGGTTCCGAGCATCCAATTGATATTGGCTTTGATGGCTTCGTCGGTGCCTGCTTCTCCACGTTCGAGAACGGCGCCTACCATAAGCAGGAAGCCCAAACCGAGCAGGATCATGCCGAGCCCCATTTTCACAGGCGTACTGGGTTCGCGGTTTCCTTTGGCCATTTTCGCCCAAAGCACTGTAAACAAAGGTGCTAACATTACGATGAACAAGGGGTTAACGCTCTGGAACCAGGAGGTTGGAATAAGGAAGTCGCTTACCGTACGGTTGATGTATTTATCGGTATACAGCGAGAAAGTTCCACCGGCCTGTTCAAAACCGGCCCAGAAGAAAGTAACGAAGGCCACAAGGATAACAATTACCCTGGTACGGTCTTTTTCTTCCTTGGAAAGCCCTTTGCTGTTGGAACTCATGCCATCTACAATGTCACCGGCTGCAGCATTCTTGTTCTGCGGGCGCAAGCCTTTGTCGCCGAGATATTTGGCAGCCAGGCCATTGAACATGATCTGACCAATCGTCATACCGATACCGGCAGCAAGGAAGCCATATTGGAAGGCGTATTGGGTAATGCGTGTGGATCCGTCTGCGAGCTGCTCCTTCGTTGCGAAGAAATCTTCAGCCAGGAAACCGCATACCAGCGGCGCAAGCAAGGCACCCAGGTTGATTCCCATATAGAAAATGTTGAAGGCTCCGTCTTTACGCGGGTCTTTGTTGTCGTACAACTGACCAACCACGATGGAGATATTGGGCTTAAAGAAACCGTTACCGATAATCAACAAGCCGAGACCAAGGTAGAAAGTAGGGAGGCCCATGTTGGATGCCAGCGCAAACTGACCCAATGCCATCAGGATACCGCCAATGGTGATGGAGCGGCGCTGCCCGAGGTAATTATCGGCCAGCCAGCCGCCGATGATCGGCGTGAGGTAAACGAGACCGGTGTATACTCCGTAGATAAGCCCGGCATTGTCTTCCGAAAATCCAAGACCGCCTTCAACCAGGCTCTTTGTCAAATACAAAATCAGAAGACCGCGCATGCCGTAATAGCTGAAGCGCTCCCACATTTCTGTGAAGAACAGCAGGCGCAGGCCGGCGGGATGTTCCTTTTGCTCAAAAATCCAAACCATGATGGTAGCCAGAAAGGCAATCACCACGGAGTACATGTAAATCTGGAACGATTCAGCGGGGACACTGAAGCTGAAGCCTGCAACCTTATTCAGGAGCAAGACGCCAGCCAGCAATGAGACCAAAAAGGTCAGCAATAACTTGGTATTGGTGTTTTTCATAGGTGTGATCTTGTTTTCGAACGGGCTAAAATACAGGTTTTCCGCACGCGTGCAGTCACTTGCCTTCTTTCAACCCAATGAACTCAGAGAATATTCTTCTCCCGCATTACCTGATTCAGCCAACGCAGGATGGCAAACATCATAATGCCGGCCAGCAATGCCAGGGCGCAGTTTACGAGGAAGAAATCGCTCTTATCTTCATAGCCTTCCCACATGCCGCTGAGCATACCGCTGAGCTTGTTGCCCACCGAAGTAGAAAGGAAGAAACCGCCCATCATGAGGGCCGTAATGCGCGGCGGACTGAGTTTTGAAACGAGGGAAAGACCCATCGGCGAAAGGCAGAGTTCACCAAAGGTTATAACCGCATAAGAAGCTACCAGCCAAAGGCTGCTCACTTTGCCTGCTTCGATGTCTGTGCTTTTTACAGCTCCCACCATCACCAAAGCACTCAAGGCTGTGATAACCAGACCGATGGCGATTTTAGCAGCGGTACTTGGCTCGCGGCGACGCCGGCGCAAAAAGCCCCAGAAACCCACCACCACCGGCGTGAGCAAAACCACCCAGAAGGGGTTCACGCTCTGGAAGAGTTCGGTGCTGATCAGCTTCAGGCTCTTACCTTCTGCCGGCTTCTGGTCTTCGGGCAGGTTGCGGAAATATTTGCGGCTGGCTGTCTGGGCCTTCAGCGTCTGGCTAAGTGCCAGCCGTCCTGCGCCGTCGCCCTGTGCCTTCAGGATGGAATCCTGCACTTTAATGGCAGCCTTGTGCTTCTTGAAATCATCCGCACTCAGGCGCGCAACGCTGTCGTTGGTAACGGTTTGGTTGAGCTTGAGGAAATCGAGCGTCTTGCCCACCTGTTGCGAAGGCACGCGGTCGGTATATTCTTCAGCCCAAACGGTTAATGCATCACCGTTTTGGTGGAACACGGCCCAGAAAACAACCAGACAGCCGTAAACAGCCAATAGGGCGCCGATCGGCCTTTTATCTTCTGCCCGCGCCTTCCGGTAAAGGTTGATGAAGAAATAGATGACCGGGATACAACCCAAAATAAAGGCATCATTGGAATCGCTGCCCAGGATGTTTCCGGGAATCAGGTAACCCAGGATCCCGAAGGCGAACATCGGAATCAGGGTATAGAGCAGGATTCTTCCGGTGCTCATGTCGCCTTCTTCCATGGGCTTGATGACATCGGCTTCACGGATGTGGCGGGTGCCGAGGAAGAAAATCACCAAACCGATCAGCATTCCGACACCTGCTGCGGCAAAAGCCCAGCCCCATCCGTAGTTGATGCGCAGGAAAGCCGCAACGAAATTGCAAGCAAAGGCACCGATGTTGATGCCCATATAGAAGATGTTGTATCCGCTGTCTTTATTGGCTTTGTACTCGTCTTTGTTGTACAGGTTGCCCAATAGGGTAGAGATATTGGGCTTGAAGAAACCGTTGCCGATGATGATGAGCAGGAGGCTGACATAAAAGGAAGTTTCTCCGTGGAAGGAAAGACCGAAGTAACCGGCTGCCATCAACACGCCACCCAACACAATCGAACGTCGGTATCCAAGCATGCGGTCTGCCAGCAGGCCTCCAATGAATGGAGTCAGGTAAACCAGCCCGAGATAGGTTCCGTAGATATCTGATTTCTTTTCAGGACTGAAACCCATGCCTCCGTTGTCGACATTATCGAGCATATAGAGAGAGAAGATGCCAAGCATCAGGTAATAGCCGAAACGTTCCCACATTTCGGTCAGGAATAGATAAGGGAGTGCTCGCGGGTGTTTGGATGCAGTGCTGCTCATGGATTTCAGAATAGGTCTTATGGTCTGTTTGAGCGGGCTAAAATAAGTAAAAAGCCATGGGCTGCAAGCGAAGCGGAAATTGGATCAACTCAGCCAGAGGGCCATATTATCCGGGTCTGAGGCGTCGAAGCTCACGTGTTCCTGTATGGTGGTGGCAAGCGAAATACCGGTATAATCGGCCCGCACGGGGAAGCTGCGGTAGCTGCGTTCGGCGAGGAAAGCTGTTTCCAGCGAAACCGGATTGGCTGCCACGATGGGTTGGATGACATGCATGAGGGTCTTGCCGGAGTTCAGTACGTCGTCGGCAACAATCACATGGCGTCCGCTGAAATCAGGTCGCGGCGCATAGAGAATGGCATCGGGTCGGAATCCACTTCGGTCGAAATCAATCCGAAACAGATTAACGCTCCCGGTATGCAGGCGTTGCAAATGGCTGTGCAGCAGGGTAGCGAGCAGGTAACCACGGTCTCCGATACCGCCTAAAACCAGGTCGGAACCGTCATGATGCCGCGCACAGATTTCCAGGGCTATGCGCTCCAGGGTCAATACGATGCGGCGGTGATCCAGAATGAGGGTTCGGTTGTCGCTCATTGCACTGCGAACTTACGGAAAAACGCAGGTGCTGCATTGGAGGAATGCTGAAAAGCCAAATATGCATTAGAAAAGCTATTCGGGTTCGGAATCAAGAGAGAACCGGAAGTAAACAGGCGTTATTGGTTTCCTGTTAGAAGCCTGTCGTTTGGGGAGTGTCTATTCCGAAGGCTGTCGGAATGGGTGATTGACTCCATAGCGGAATTCAGATGCAGGATATGGGATGAGGGGGGCTGGAGGCGAGGAAGGAGTGAGGAATAAAGTTTTGTGGTGCGTATTAAGTATTGGTTATACGTTTATAAGCGTGTAATTTCCGGCCAGATTAGGCATAAGCCGACTATTGGCCTTTGCGGTGTATGTCGTGATCCCTATATTGCGACTGTATTCTGATCACTTTTAATCATGGACTTTGTTACTTTTATCCAAACTTACAACACCGAAGAAAGCTGCATCCTTTTGTGGAAGAATTTGCGGGATAAGCACGGTGTATTCTGTAACCGCTGCGGCAGCAATGAACATCTGTGGCTTCCTTCAAAGCTGAAGTACCGGTGTA
>CANHTS010000108.1 GCA_947463435.1 Flavobacteriales bacterium
AAGATTTCAATGGGTGTTTGAAACCCCAATGACCATAAGGTGCCGTAAACTGCGCTGCGCTGTTGGTTTAAACCGGTGCTGCGGTAGACAGATGTGGAAACATGCGCGATGGAAAAGGCAGAAAAGCCGTGTCCGATCTTATCCATCTGCATCCAGCCATGGTTGTCGTTGATCCAGGTAAAGCGTTGGCTTGGATAGTCTTTATACCACAATTGGTACAATCCGGCGTGGGTGATCACCGTACCGGCCCCCATCCCGATGCTGATGTACGTGCGTTCGCGCTTGTGCAAGCTGTCTTGTGCGTGGCTGTTGCATGCGCTCGCCAGGTAGATTATTCCCGGCAGAATACAACGACAGCCGGGGCGCATCATGACAAGATATGCGCACGGGTCGCGTCGAGAATGCGGAAGGCGGCGTCGCTGTCGGCTGCCTCTGCATAAACACGCAAAACCGGTTCGGTTCCGGAAGGGCGTATCATCACCCAACCATCATCACCCAACCTGAACTTATAGCCGTCGGTGTCTTCCACTTGTTCTACCGTATAAGCACCGAAAGCCTTGTATTCTGCCGCTTTGCATGCAGCGATGATCTGTTGCTTACGCGATTCCTCAACGTGAAGATCATAACGTTCTACCGCAAAAGATCCAATTTCATCGTATATTTCAGCTATAAGTGCGCTGATGCTTTTGCCTGTAACGGCCATGTATTCCATCAACATCAGACCAATCCAAACGCCGTCGCGTTCCGGTATATGGCCCTTTACTGCAATACCGCCGCTTTCCTCAGCACCAATCAATACATCACTTTCCACCATGTATTCGCAGATATACTTAAATCCGATTTTGGTCGTGATACTCTGAAGGCCGTACAAAGCGCAAAGCTTGTCCACTTTGTCGCTCACGCTGAAACTCTTCACCACGCTGCCGCCCATGCCTTTGAATTGGGTAAGGTATTTCATGAGCAGAAGGATGATATGGTGGCTGTCTACAAAGCGTCCGTTTTCGTCGAAGAAGCCAATGCGGTCTGCATCGCCGTCGGTGGCCAAACCACATTGCAGGCTTGGGCTACCTGCGAGCAGGCCGGATAATTCAGGCAGGTTTTTCAGGATAGGTTCCGGAGCCCGGCCATGAAAGCCCGGATTGTGATCGCAATGCAACAAAGCTGCATCGGGAAACAAGGAGCGCACTACGTTCTGACCAGCACCGAACATGGCGTCGTAGGCGAGGGCAGAACCCATGCTGCCAAGCTTGTCCATATCGAAGCTGGCACGTGCATGATCGATGTACATTTTCTCCGCTTCAATGGCCAAAACCTTACCGTTTTCGCGCAAGGAAGCGAGACTGGCTGCGGGTGCCGGGGTTTCGGCTTCGATCATTTGCTCTACTTCGGTGATTACTGCCGGAATAGCCGGACCACCGTAGGAAGCCTTGATTTTATAACCGTTGTAGGAGGGAGGATTATGGCTTGCGGTGATGATGATGCCGGCATCCGATTGGGTATTGCGGGTGGCCAGGCTGATCATGGGAGTTGATACATAGCCTTCGCATAGGTGCACTTTTACACCGCGGCCGGCAAGGACCCGGGCTGTTTCTTCGGCGAACATGGCACCGCCGAAACGGCAATCATGTCCAACCACGCAGCTCGCCTGCGGATTTTGTTGCAAAAGGTAACGGGCTGTTGCATCTGCCACACGGCGCACATTGGCTACCGTAAACTGGTCTGCGATGATTTCACGCCAACCGTCTGTGCCGAATTTGATGGTATACATGTTGTCAGTAGAACCTTACGTAATTGCTCACCTGCGTCCAGCGGTACTTTTCCAGGGCCTTCAGATACTTGTCTGCATCCGGTTCGGCGATATAGGTATTGTTGATCCGCAGGAGCTGGTACTTGAAATGTTTTTCTTTCAGCAGGTCTTCCGCTGTTTTGAATTTGTAGAGAATATTGAAGCTTTCTATGAGGTCAATGCTCACCGGATCAAGCTTCTTGTTGTTGACGAATAGGGTAACGGACTGGATTTCATATTGCACGAATCCGCGCGGTGATTTCGTCCACGTTTCATTCACTTCCACCCGCGTTACCACCAATTCACTCAGATAGGTCTTGTAATCATAGTAGCGCGAACCACCGATATTGAAGAATATCTCGCGGTTGGCATTGAGGAAATCCTGCATTTTCGACATGAAAATGAAGCCTTCTTCATTCGGATCGTTTACATCGGGCTCGATCGAATACTGTACATCTTTGGTGTTCGGAATGCGGTAAATGCCTTGAACCTCCTTGCGGCTGTTGAATGCTTTATCGCGAATCTGAAAAGACTTTTCCGGTTGCTCATTCAGTTCTTTTTTCCCAAACTGAATCAGGTTGTAATGGTATCGCCGGCTGGTGATGGCTTGCCAATAGGTAAGCTGGGCAGGGCCGTTGACATTCACTTCGACCGGTGTATTGACCAGGTGAGTGAAAGCTTCTTGGGCATCCACATAGCCGTAAGAAACCTTGCCGTCTTTGGTATGGTTTACAAAACTGAAACCCAATACCACAAAATCTGTGCGCCGGCGTGTGCTCGACCAGAGTTCATAAAGGAAGAGATGATGGGTGCGGCTCATGGATGTTCCTGAATTCTTTTCGATGGCCTGAAGCGATTCAAAAGAAATCCGGCTGTTTTTCCGCGGTGAGTCCCACAGGTTAAGTTTTTCCTCGCGGATCAGGTTGTAGAGGTATGCCGGCAACTTGGCCGGAAGATTGAACCCGAGCGTATCGTTCTGTCGGTTTACGTCCAGGTGCAACATGGCCGGCACTTCGGTGTATGCGGCTGCCATGCGGGCTTGGAACCCGAACAACAGTGTCAAACCGAATGCCGCCAGTATCCTCATACAAAGGCGTTCAGTCCGGTGATCTCGTGGCCGAGGATCAGCAGGTGGATATCGTGGGTGCCTTCATAGGTCACAACACTTTCCAGGTTCATCATGTGGCGCATGATGGGATATTCGCCTGTGATGCCCATGCCGCCCAGCATCTGCCGTGCTTCGCGAGCAATTTCCAGGGCAATTTCCACATTGTTGCGCTTGGCCAGGCTGATCTGAGCCGGTGTAGCTTTGCCCGCATCCATCAATTGACCGAGACGCCAAACCACGAGCTGTGCCTTGGTGATTTCTGTGAGCATTTCAGCCAGTTTCTTTTGCTGCAATTGAAAACCCCCGATCGGCCTTCCGAACTGCTCGCGCTGCATGCTGTAACGGCGGGCTGTATCGTAACAATCCATCGCGGCGCCGAGCGCACCCCAGCTGATGCCATAGCGGGCTGAGTTGAGGCAGGTGAGCGGACCTTTTAGTCCTTCCACGCCGGGCAGGATATGCGACTTGGGCACGCGTACATCGTTAAACACCAGTTCTCCGGTGGCCGATGCGCGCAGACTCCATTTGTTATGTGTTTCAGGCGTACTGAAGCCTTCCATGCCGCGCTCAACGATGATACCACGGATTTTACCTTGTTCGTTCTTAGCCCAAACCACGGCTACGTCTGCAAAAGGTGCATTCGAAATCCACATCTTGGCGCCGTTCAGGATTACATCGTCGCCGTCTTCGCGGTAATTGGTCACCATGCCGCCCGGATTGCTGCCGTGGTCGGGTTCGGTCAGGCCAAAGCAGCCCATCCATTCACCTTTGGCCAGCTTGGGAAGGTATTTGCGTTTCTGTTCTTCGCTGCCAAACTTGTAAATCGGATACATCACCAGCGAACCTTGAACACTTGCAGTACTGCGGATGCCGCTGTCGCAGCGCTCCAGTTCCTGCATGATGAGTCCATAAGTGGTATAGTCAAGCCCGCCGCAGCCGTATTCGGCCGGTAACTGCGGACCAAAAGCGCCGGCTTCCGCCAGACCTTTGATAATATGGTGAGGGAACTCAGCCCTTTGGGCATAGTATTCGATAATGGGAGAGAGGTCTTTCTTCACCCAGTCGCGCACGCTGTCGCGGATGAGTTTTTGCTCTTCGGTGAGCAGGTCGTCGATTCCATAAAAATCGGGCGCTTCGTAGCGGTCTTTGCCGCGGTTGGCAGCCAGCAGATCGTCCAGATTGGTTTCGTGCATCATGCGGGTGCAAAAGTATAATTTTGGGGCCACAAGCATGAACAAGGTTTCCAGCGTTTTTATTGACAAGGCAAGCTTTCATCTGCCCATTGGGCTATACGATGGCGAAATGCGCACCGGCAACGCCATTTTAGTCTCTGTCGAAGTGCGCTACATTCCATCAGGCAACAACGAAACCGCTGCTGCTGTTGATTATGAGACGCTTTACCGCCTGATGCGGGAGGCCACAGAAACGCCGACAGCCTATCTTGAAACGGTGGCAGAAAACTTACTTGAATTGATCCGAAGTGCCTTTGAAAGGCTGAAACTGACTACAGTTGCGGTGCGTGTGGAAAAACCACACCCCCCGATTCCGCGATTTCAGGCAGCATCGGTCGGCGTGGAAATTCGATGGACGGCCGAATTCTGACCCGTCGCTGTTTTGCCCCTGCCATGGTTTCGGCTTTACTTTGAAACCTGCATGCGTTTAAAAGTATTCATACTCTTTTCGCTCCTCTTTGCAAGTGGCAGCGCCCGTGCGCAAATTGTAGTAAGCGGATATGTAGTGGCTGATCAAAACGGAGAATCGCTCATCGGAGCGTCTGTTTACGATACCCTCAGTAAATTGGGAACAGGCACCAATAACCACGGCTTCTTCTCCCTTTCGTTTTCTTCCGGCCGCAGGGTCTTGCAAATTGATTATCCGGGTTACGAACCCTGGATTATCGATACCTCGCTTTACGCAAACGCAACCTTCCGCGTGCGTTTGGTACCGGATAAAACGATGGATCAGGTTACCATCCGTGCCCGTCCCGCTTCCGGATTTACCAACCGCACCCAGATGAGTGCCATCGATCTTCCCTTGCAACAGGTTCGCAAACTCCCGGCCTTGCTCGGTGAAGTGGATGTTATCAAAGCCATCCAGCTGCTGCCCGGGGTAAAAGGCGGAAACGAAGGTTCTTCGGGTTTGTATGTGCGTGGTGGCGGACCGGATCAGAATCTGATTCTGCTGGACGGTATGCCCTTGTACAATGTGCAGCACATGTTCGGTTTCTTCTCTGTGTTCAATGCCGATGCCATCAACAGCATTCAGCTTTATAAAGGCGGTTTCCCTTCACGCTATGGCGGCCGTCTCAGTTCAGTGCTCGATATTTCGATGAAGGAAGGCAATACCCGCAAAACCGAAGGCGACTTCAATATTTCGCCCATTGCATTCCGGATCTCACTCAACGGACCGATCGGGGCAAGCGGCAAAACCACCTACGCTTTGTCTTTGCGCCGTTCCATCTTCGACCTGTTGCTTCCGCGCAGCGGCGAAAACGTTTTTTACTACAATTTCTACGATCTCAATGCGAAGATCAGCCACCGCATTTCAGACAAGGAGCGTTTGTATGTGTCGCTCTATTCGGGGCGCGATAAGTTTTATACCGGTTTTAACAACGAGAGCACCAATGGCAACCGCACAGCCCGCGAAAGCGTGGAATCGTCGTTGATGTGGGGAAATGCCTGCGGTTCCATCCGCTATACCCGCGAACACAATCCGCGCCTCTTTGCCACCCATACGCTCGGATTCACCAGTTACCGCTACCGCAATGGGGTAAGTTTCAATGCCAGCTACCGCACAGATACTTCTTTTGACGAGCTTGAATTATCACTCGGTTATGGAGCCGGTATCACCGATTTGATTGCACGCAGCGATTTCGAGTACGCGCACTCAACCACGCAGCGCTTTCGTTTTGGGGGAGAATTCATCCAGCACCGCTTCCGACCGGGTTATTTCAATATCCGCATCAATGCCACCGGAGGGCCCAATATCGACACCGTTATCGGCCCGAAAGATCCGTTCTATTCCCAGGAATTTGCCTTGTACGGCGAAACCGAACGCAACCTGGGCCGCGGCATGCACATGAACGCCGGCCTTCGCATGGTGAACTACCTCAGTGGCGG
Source organism: Flavobacteriales bacterium (assembly GCA_947463435.1). Taxonomy (GTDB): domain Bacteria; phylum Bacteroidota; class Bacteroidia; order NS11-12g; family UBA955; genus REEB481. The sequence continues at coordinate 6,014 of CANHTS010000108.1, forward strand.
CAGCTACCGCTTCTTTCCGGAACCGCGCATTTCCATCCGTCAACGACTGGAAAACAACCTGGCCATCAAGTTCTCTTATGCCATGATGAACCAGTCGGTACACCTGCTTACCAATAGTTCAGGCGGCTTGCCCTGGGATTTGTGGTTCCCGGCTACGGCGCGTATCCGTCCGCAGCGCTCCCAACAACTTGCCTTTGGCCTGGCTCAGCCCTGGAAACACGGTATCGAGTTCAGCCTCGAATCCTATTTCAAATGGATGAACCATATCGTGGATTATGCAGAAGGTGCTGACCTTTTTGCCGTTCAGACCGATTGGGAAGAACAGGCGCGTGTAGGCAGGGGCCGCATGTACGGCGGTGAATTGCTGATGCAAAGGCGCAGCGGCAGGCTCAATGGCTGGGTTGGATATACGCTGAGCTGGTCTGATCGCATCATACCTGAAGTGAATTTCGGTCGCCGCTATTTCTTCCGTTGGGACCGCCGCCATCACCTCAGTGCGGTGGCCATTTACAAGTTAGACGAAGCCTGGGAACTGTCTTCCACCTTCCTCTTGCAATCGGGCAATGCCATTACCTTGCCTCAAGGTCGTTACCTTTCGGTGAATGGAACGCCCATCAACGATTATGTGGCCAAGAACGACCAGCGTTTCCCGCTCTACCACCGCATGGATATCTCCATCCAGAAACGCATCAAACCGCGCAACAACTTTACATCAACCAAGCAATACTGGAACCTCACCATTTACAACGTATATAACCGATTTAATCCATTTTATATTGATATTGACAATACCCGCACTCCGCCCAGGGTGGTGGGGATTGCCTTTTTCCGTTTCCTACCGGTACTCACCTATTCCATGAAATTCTAAGCACCATGCGTCTCCTTCTTTCTGCCCTGTTGCTCCTGGGTCTGGCTTCCTGTGAGCGCGAATTGAAATATACCTACCGCGATTATCAGCCCAAGCTGGTGGTGAACGGACTAATCAACAACCAGGACAAGATTTCACTGTCTGTTTCCACGGCGGTACCATTCGGTTCTTCGAACGATCCGGAGTACCTGAGCAATGCCAAAGTGAGTTTCTTCATCGACGGAGTCCGTCAACCGGATTTACCTTACGACGCCCTCAGCGCCAAGTATCTCTACGGCTTTCCTGCCATGCCGGGGCGCGAATACCGCGTTGTGGTAAGCGCTCCCGGTTATCCCTCCGTTGAAGGCACGGCAAAACTGCCATCAGCCGGCAGCTTCGGCAAATCCACTTTCCAGGATTCGGTGGCGACGGATTCTTTTGGTTTTCCGGAAGGCGCTATCACGGTGCGCATCAACGACAACAGTGCAGAGAAAAACTGGTACCGCATCCGGATAATGTACTACAATACCACGCAGGCGCTGTTTGATTTGTTGCCTGTGGAATCGGAAGACCCGCTGGTGAACCAATTGGCCAGTCAGAGTGACGGATTTTACGTCTTCAACGACGCCACCTTCAACGGCCGCAACCGGGAAATCCGGTTCCAGACGCCATTCGGTTACGCGCAAGGCACTCCGCGTTTCCTGATAGAAATGGAGAACCTATCGGAAGAATTCTACCTGTATTCGACCAGTCTGAATCGCTACGAGAATGCAGGCGCGGCCTTGTTCCGCGAACCAATCTTCGTTTACAGCAATATCCGCGACGGACTCGGCATTTTTGCTGGCGCCAGCCTCTTCCGCGACACAATCCGCTAGCGTCGGCCCTTGTGGCCGGCCTCCTTTTGTAGGATTCCATGCGCGGTCGACCACCAGGGTCGACGTTTCTCGCCCTTACGCGAACCCAACCCGGCCTTCCCGGGTCGCATATCTTGGCTCAACAATTGAAGCGCATTGTCCGACCAAGGTCTCACGGGTCGAATTTCACTAACACATAAGCATATCGGGAACTCCCTCTCTGCGGTCTTTGCGTGATTTCCCCTTTGGGTTCTCTGCGTGAACTTTTCATGGGATTGTTTCACGCAAAGTGCGCAAAGACGGCCTGCTGGCAACGTATTCCTGGGATACGTATAAACCCATAGCTTCGGAAAGAATTGATTGGCACGCAAAGAGCGCAAAGACATCTGTAATCTGCCCTCTCTGCGGTCTTTGCGTGTTTTCCCCTTTGCGGTCTCTGCGTGAACCTTTCATGGGATTGTTTCACGCAAAGCGCGCAAAGACAGTCAGCTGGCAACGTATTCCTGGGATACGTATAAACCCATAGCTTCGGAAAGAATTGATTGGCACGCA
>CANHTS010000109.1 GCA_947463435.1 Flavobacteriales bacterium
CGGATGCGGATATTCATTCCGTACGGAAGCTCTTCAGGCGTCAGCGGTGTGGTTTTCCGTGGAACCGGATGATGATGGTTGTACGGAAGGTCTTTCAGTGATTCAGGTCGCATGGAAATCAATCGCAAACGCCCGCCCTGCGCGTGGATGAACCACGGATGGCTATGAGGCAATTGCAGATTCAGTCCCTTTATCTCAACAGGCATCATCTCCAAACCCTGTCCATCTTCTGATTGTACCTTCAAGCCTTGCTTTGCAGCGGCTTTGGTGGTTTCAGCTTCAGGGTCTGACTTTTCAGGCACTACCGGGAACTCTGCCATACCAGCCGTCAGATGGTCCAGCATAGCGTACCAATCGACCAGATCTGCCATCATCACCTTCATTTTCTGCATCATCAACCAGATGGGGCGATAGTTCCGGTGCCCCAGATGGCGCTGGACCTGCAACGCAGAAATCGATTTCTTCTGAAAAGCAAGCACAGCAATCGCATAGACCCAGTATCGAAAAGGGAGCTTGGAATACTCCAACAGGGTTCCACTGCGCAAGGTGGTTTCAGACTTGCATTGTTTACACCGGTATTTCAGCTTTGAAGGGAGCCACAGATGTTCATTGCTGCCGCAGCGGTTACAGAATACACCGTGCTTATCCCTCAAATTCTTCCACAAAAGGATGCAGCGCTCTTCGGTGTTGTAAGTTTGAATAAAAGTAACAAAGTCCATAATTAAAAGTGATTATAATACAGGCACAATATAGGGTTAACGACATACACCGCAAAGGCCAATAGTCGGCTTATGCCTAATCTGACCTGAAATTACACGCTTATAAACGTTTAACATTCGTTATATAAACACTACAATACACCTCATCCCCTACCCCTTCCTAACCTCCCGCCTCTCACTCCATATCGCGCCTCTGAATTTCGTTACGGGTTCAATCACCCATTCCATCAGCCTTCGGAATAGACACTCCTCAAACGACAGACAACAGATTTCTAACAGGAAACCAATAAATTTCGCTCCCTTCCTGTCCTCTCTTGACTGCGAACCCAAGTTAGTTTTCTAATGCATGATTTGGGTTTATCGTTCCCCTTACCATCAATTCCATTGACGTCTCGGATATTAATGAACTTTCAATACAACCCCGATTAATTCCAGAATTTACTTTCTGATGATACAATCGGGACTGTATCATTACCGCAACTGTCATTGGTCAGGCCGTAGCGTAAGGCTTTTGGTTTTTTTTGTGGTTCACACATTCCGCTGTATGATGAACCATGTTCAAACTGTACTCTTACCAACCGATTTCTCTGACCATGCGCTGCAAGCGTCGCGTTTCGCCCTGGGCCTTTTCAGGCGCGCGGAGGTCAGATTCATTCTTTACCATTGTTTCATGCCCTTTCAGGGAAGTTTTGCCGGCACCAAGGCAGAGCGAGATAACAAAGCCGAAATGAAGCAGTTGATGGGCCGCTTGCATACGCTTCGGCAAAAGCTGGCGCATGAATTCCCGGAAGCCGGCATAGATCTTAAAGTTGACAAAGGAGTTGAAAGCAGGCGCATCGTTGCCTGGTCCAAAAAACAACCCTTTGCCTTGATCGCCATGGGCACCAAAGGCGCGGGTGGATTAAAAGAAAAACTCCTGGGCAGCGTCACAGCTGATGTAATAGCCGGTTCTGCCTGTCCGGTTCTGGCTGTTCCGCCCGACCTCGAACCCAAACCATTCCAACGCGTACTGATGCCAACTGAATTCAGGTTGGAAGATCTGGAAGCTGCACATTTCCTGTCTGATTTACCTGCCAGCGAAGGTGTTTCCTTTCAATTCATCCATATCGGTAGTCATACCCGGCCCGACCGACAACAGCAGCGCAAAGCCGCCACTTTTCAGGCTGCCATTGCCGGCATATTACCCGGCAGGAAAACCCATTTTTCCTGGCATACTGGCGAAATGCCCGAAAACCGCATCCTTGAAATCAGCGAATCAACCCAGCCCGATCTCCTGCTCATGACCACCTATCGAAGGCTCGGCTTGTTTGACAACCTCTTCAAACCCAGCACTACGCGCAAGGTTGCCCATCACACCCGCATTCCCTTGCTGGCTTATCCGGTAACATAAACCACGGCCGGATGATGAAGGAAACTGCAACACAATGGCATACCCTGAGCGAAGAAGAATGTCTTGCCACACTGAAAAGTCAGCGCACAGGCCTGAGTGCGGAAGAGGCAGGGAATCGCATCCTGCAACACGGTGCCAACCGCATACAGGAACGCAAGCGCGTGCCGCCATGGAAAATGTTCCTGCTGCAGTTTACCGACTTCATGATTCTGGTGCTGATAGCAGCTGCAGTATTGTCCGGCTTCCTCGGCGATCTTACAGATGCCTGGATCATCCTGGTGATTATTCTGTTGAATGCCATTGTAGGTTTCATACAGGAATACCGTGCTGAAAAAGCGATCGACGCATTGCGCAAGCTGGCAGAGGTGCAGGCATTGGTCATGCGCGACGGCAACAGCGCTCCCATTCCGTCTACCGAATTGGTACCCGGCGATATTGTGTTGCTGGAAGCTGGTTTTTCAGTGCCGGCCGACCTGCGCTTGCTGGAAACATACAGCCTCAAAACCGACGAATCGGCGCTTACAGGCGAATCGGTTTCGACCGACAAGGATGCAAGTTTTCAAGGAACTGCGTCTATGTCGCCCGGCGATCGCATCAACGCGGCATTCAAAGGCACATTGGTAACGCACGGTCGCGCACTTGGACTGGTGGTAGAAACCGGAATGCAAACCGAGCTCGGCCGCATTGCCGGCATGCTGCAAGGCGAAGACCTCGACACCCCGCTAAAAAAACGCATGGCCGATTTTGGCCGAAAACTCTCCTACCTGATTCTGCTGATCTGTCTGGTGCTGTTTGGTGTTGGTTTGCTGCGCGGAGAAGACGCCATGCAAATGCTGCTTCTCGCTATCAGTCTGGCCGTGGCAGCCATTCCCGAAGCCATGCCTGCCCTTATTACGGTTGCCCTGGCACGCGGCGCATCACGCCTCGTAAAACAGCAAGTGTTGATTCGCAAACTGCCCGCCGTTGAAACCTTGGGCTCGGTGACGTATATCTGCAGCGACAAAACAGGCACCATCACACGCAACCGGATGGAACTCACGCGCGAAGAACGCCGGGGTGAACCTCCGGCAGGGATGCCTTACCACCCCTGGCAAATGATTGCCGTATTGAACAGCGATGTAAGGGTGGATGAGCACGGCGAACTCAGCGGTGACCCTACGGAAACCGCGATCATCAGGTATGCTTTCGATCAACTCGGTGCGGAAAAATTCCAACAATTGTACAACGAGCATCCCCGCCTGGGCGAGCTGCCATTCGACAGCCAGCGGAAGCGGATGAGCACCATGCACCGGATTGATGGCGCCAATTGGCTGCTGGTGAAAGGCGCTTCGGAAGCCATCGCGGGTAAACTATCCAGTCTGCAAGAAAAGGATTATTTGTTAGCTGTGAGCGAAGCCTGGGCGAAGGAAGGCCTCCGTGTGCTGGCGTTCGCCTACCGCAAATTGCCCGAAAGTGGATTAACGAGCGATACGGAAACCATGGAATCGGAGCTCCGGCTGGCGGGAATGGCCGCGCTGCTCGACCCGCCGCGACCGGAAGTAATCGAGTCGATACAGGCTTGTCGCAGCGCCGGCATACATCCGGTGATGATAACCGGCGATCACCCGGAAACCGCCCGTGCCATTGCCCAGGCTACCGGCATTGCTTTACCGGGCGATGAGTTGATAACCGGAGCGGAGCTGCTGCATGTTTCAGACAAAGAACTGGAAGCGCGAGCCGCGCATATCAGTGTCTACGCCCGGGTTTCTCCCGAACAAAAGCTGCGCATCGTAAAAGCCCTGCAGAAGAACGGACATTTTGTAGCGATGACCGGCGATGGCGTGAACGATGCACCTTCCCTCAAAGCCGCAGATATCGGCGTAGCAATGGGCATCAGCGGAACAGACGTTAGTCGTGAAGCGGCGCACATGATCCTGCTCGACGACAATTTCGCCACCATTGTAAAGGCCGTGCGGGAAGGCCGGCGTATCTACGACAATATCAGGCGCTTCGTGAAGTATATCCTCACCTGCAACAGCGCCGAAATCTGGACACTTTTCCTCGCGCCGATACTCGGCATGCCCAACCCGCTGTTGCCGGTCCATATTCTCTGGATCAATTTGGTCACAGATGGCCTGCCCGGCCTGGCGTTAGCAAATGAAAAAGCTGAAGCCAACGTCATGGAGCGGCCTCCGCGCCCGCCCGGTGAAAGTCTTTTTGCCGGAGGAAATGCCTTTCACATTCTTTGGGTAGGCTTGTTTATGGCCGCCCTCACCCTTGCCACCCAAGCTTGGAGCCTGGAACAGGAAGGCATGCATTGGCAAACCATGGTCTTCACCGTGCTCTCGCTCAGCCAGCTCGGGCATGTGTTGAGTATTCGTTCCGAGCGCACTTTCCTTTACAAACAAGGATTATTCAGCAACAAACCACTTATAGGTGCCGTGGCTTTTACCTTCGTTTTGCAACTGGGAGTCATTTATTTACCTGCAGCACAGGAAATTTTCCGGACTGAAGCACTTACCTGGCAGGAATTGCTGATTTGTGTCGGGGTTTCAGCTATACTGTTCCATGCCGTGGAGCTGGAAAAATGGCTCCGTGTGCGCAAGGAAAGTAGGGCACATGCCTGATTGTGCACAAGTAACACAAGGGAATCCCGCTCAAAATATGCATCTTTGCACTACCGTTTAACTCAACGGACATTCTCTGTACCTGCTCTTAGAATCTTGCTGCCGCCTAGGCCGCCAAACATTCGGGCACTTACGGAACCCGAATAAAACTCTATGGCAAAATCCAAAAGCACCTTTAACAAAAAGCAAATCGCTGACAAAAAGCGCAAAAAGCAAAAAGAGAAGCTTGAAAAGCGTCTCGACAAAAAGCACCAGGAAACTGCATCTTTCGAAAGCATGATCATGTATGTGGACGCAGATGGTAATTTCACATCCACGCCGCCTCCGAAGCCGGAGGAAGTGGAAGAATAAACCGAATAACCGGTTTACATTCCCATTAAAAAGAACTTTTGTAGAAGCGTTTGTGAGATGCTGGACATAATCGCATACACGCATAGTTGCCTGTTCACAACCAATGTCCCTGGCTTTTAAGGCCGGAAGGCTGGCATCAGATAGGATCCGCGTCCTTCAAAAAAGGAAGCTGCCGGCGGTAAAGCGCCAGTTTTTCGGCATCCGCTTCGGCATGTAAAACCGTCTCTTCTCCTTCTCCTGCAAAGCGCATCCGGCTGCCATCAGGGCCGAAGAATGCGCTGTGCCCGGTGTGCGGTATGCCATTGCCATCGTTACCGACACGGTTCACACCGGCTACATAACATTGGTTTTCGACGGCGCGGGCCGGCAACAAGACATCCCAATGGGCGATGCGCGCTTGCGGCCAGTTGGCTACATACAGCGCAAGGTCGTATTCGCCCCGGTTGCGGCTCCAGACTGGAAAGCGGAGGTCGTAGCAGATGAAAAGTGCAATGTTCCAGCCTTCAAAAGACACGATACGCTTTTCCTCACCAGCCTTATAATGTCGGTTTTCCTTGCCCAGCGAGAACAGATGGCGCTTGTCGTACCATTCCTGCCTGCCGTCGGGAAACACAAACCAGCAGCGGTTGGTATATCCGTTTTCAGCTGCCCAAATGGTACTTCCACACACGGCAGCTCCGGTTTCTGCAGCCCATTGCTGCATGGCATTCAGGCTTTTTTCACCTGCTTCAACGGCGAGTCGTTCAGGATCCATCGAGAATCCGGTAGAGAACATTTCAGGCAATACGATCAGCCTGGTTTCCAATGGCAATACCAAGGCTTCCAAATGCCGGAGATTAGCATCTGCGTCTTCCCAGGCAAGCTCGGCCTGCACGAGAGAAATAGACAGGTTTGGATTGGATGGGTTCATGATTGAATAGCCAACAATGCCCTGGCAGCTTTTTCGAGGGTATTTTCGGTTTTGGCGAAACAGAAGCGCAATACCTTGTGATCGGTTTTGTCGTGGTAAAAGACCGATACAGGCACGGAAGCGATTCCGGCCTCGATGGTCCAGCGCCGGGCAAGTTCCACGTCGCCGTCCTGGCTCAGTTTGTCGTACGCCAACAGCTGAAAATAAGTACCCTGGCAAGGCAGGAGTTTAAATGTGCCGCCTTTGAGCATCTGCCGGAATAAATCGCGCTTTTTCTGGTACATGGGCGACACTTCTTCCCAGGCATTCCCCTCCTGCATGTACGCAGCCAGGGCGTGTTGGATAGGCGTATTGGCCGCAAAAGCCATATACTGGTACACCTTGCGCAAGGCTGCCGTAAGGTTTTCAGGCGCCAGTACATAACCGGTCTTCCAGCCGGTGGTATGGTAGGTTTTGCCGAAGGAGCCAACGATGAAGCTACGCCGGGCCAGCTTGGGGAAACGTGCCACACTCTGATGTTCGATCCCGTCGAAAAGGATATGCTCGTACACTTCATCGCTTAGGATCAGGATATCGGTATCTTCCACCAACTTTTCCAATTTCAGCATATCGGCGGCGCTGAGAATGGTACCGGTCGGATTATGCGGCGTATTGATGATGATCATCCGGGTGCGGTAATTGATCAGCTTCCGCATTTCCTGCCAGTCGATCTGGTAATTCGGTGGCCTGAGCTTGTGGAATACCGCCTTGCCGCCGTTCATTTCAACAGCGGGGATATACGAATCGTAAGCCGGTTCGACGATGATCACTTCATCGTCTTCCTTCACAACGGCGCTGATGCATGCGTAAAGCCCGAGCGTTGCACCCGGCACTATGGTGACTTCGGTATCCGGATTATACACAGCCGAGTAACGTTGTTCGGCGAGTATAGCCACTTGCTCGCGCAGGGCCATGATTCCCGGCATGGGCGCATATTGGTTGTGCCCGTCGCGCATGGCTTTTTCAACGAGGTCGATAAGCCGCGGAGAACAAGCAAAATCCGGGAAGCCCTGTGCCAGGTTGATGGCATTGTGTTCGCGGGCCAGGGCAGACATGGTAGCAAAAATCGTCGTGCCTGCCGAAGGTAGTTTCGCAGGGAGGTTTCCTTCAAAATGCATTATTACAAAAGTAAAGGAGCGGCTGAGCGAAATTTGCAGCGTGGAAAAATCGCTGCGTTTGTTGGTGAGTGGCCGGGTGCAAAAAGTGGGATACCGCGAAGCTTGCAAACATGAAGCTTCTGAACTAGGACTTGTTGGTTGGGTGCGCAATCTCAGCGATGGCCGCGTTGAATTGCAGGCCTGTGGCGACACAATTGCGCTTGAAAAACTCCGCGCATGGTGTGGTAAAGGCCCTTGGCTGGCCCGGGTAATCGAAGTGCAGGAGACTCAGGTGGAAGAACCCTGCACAGACAACACTTTTCGCGTACTCAGGTAGGCGGGCTTAATCTTCATCCCGCACGAGCAACAGAATGGCCTGATGCGGAACGATGACATATTTCTCTTTATTGAATTCGATTTCCCATGCATTGCGCTGCAGGTACACAGCCAAATCTCCGGCGGCTGCCTCCAGCGGCATGTACTTAACCCCGCCGCTGCCAGGTTTCCAGCTCTCGTCCGGATCTTCCTGAGCCGGCAGGGCATATCCTGGACCGCTGCGGATCACATAACCGCTCTGCAGTTTTTCCTGTTCTTCAACACCAGGAGGTAAAAACAATCCTGAGCCCGTCTTGTCGCGCGGGGCCCGTGGCTTAATCAGCACCTTGTCGCCAACGACAACCAGACGTTTGAGTGCTTCGGCATCGAGTTGCAAAGACATGGGCCGCGAAAATAATTACAAACCAGCCATGCTAATTTTTCGCTTTTGCTCATTTCGTCGTCTGTTGCCGTGCCTGCATTGTGTAAATTTGTGCCGTTAAGCATTCATGATTTACCGCTTCAAAGTCTGGTTCGAAGAAGATGAAGATATCGTGCGCTGGGTCGATATCAAACCTTCCAATACCTTCCTTCAGTTCCATGAGATCATCCAGGACGCCATTTCTTTCGACAAGAAAGAACCGGCTTCTTTTTATCTATCAGACGACAACTGGAAGAAACGGATGGAAATCATTCTGATGGACATGGGAATGGACGATGAGAATGCCGACCCCAAGCCGCTGATGAAAGACAGCCGCATGCGCGATTTCATCAACGACCCGCATCAGCGCTTCATTTACGTGTACGACTTCCTCCAGATGTGGACG
>CANHTS010000110.1 GCA_947463435.1 Flavobacteriales bacterium
CATTGTAACATGCGGTGGCCCGTACAGCAATCACCTCCTTGCAACCGCCGCTGCATGTCAACTCCTGGAAATACGCTGCACCTTGCTCATCCGCGGTTATCAACAGCCGGAAAATCCTTACCGCAGGCTGTGTAAAAAATTCGGTGCGGGACTGCATTGGCTCAGCGCAGTTGAATTTGAACAGCGACAACAAATTGCCGCCGCCAAAGCCGGAACTCCATACCTCTTCATTGATACCGGCGGCGAAGGCCCGGACGGCGAAAAAGCCTGCGGCGATTTATGGGATGAACTTCCCTTCGAACCCGATATTCTCGTGCTGGCCACAGCCACCGGTACCACCATGCGCGGAATCCTGCGCGGGCGCGACCAGCGGGGCATACAAACCAAAGTTTGTGGTATCCCCGTGCTTTTCAACGCCGCAGAACAACACGATGCGTTGATTGCATGCGGAATGCGTAACTGGGAATTGGTGGAAGGCTTTGAAGCCGGTGGTTATGCGCGGGCAGACGATAACTTGCTCCGCTTTTGTATCTCTGCCGGTGCTGTCATCAACGCCGTGCTCGACCCTGTTTATACCGGAAAGGCCTGGTATGCCTTACAAAAGCTACTCGAACAACATCACTGGCCGCTTGCAAAACGCATTGTTTTCCTGCATACAGGCGGAACCTACGGATTGTTCACGCCGCCCTTTGCAGCGCGCCTGGCCAAACTGGAAATCTGAATCATTCGCCGGCTGGCGCTTCCTTTGGCTTCGGCAGCACAAACCCATGGATATTGAGTGACACCTCTGCATTGGGTTGCAGCTCCTTTGGGTTCAGGCTGTGGTACATGGCAATGGCGCTGCGGTTGAAAGTGCCGGGGCGGCCATAGCTATGGTAATTCAAACGCGCAGTATAGGTTTTGCCGGGGAAAAGGGTGTCTTGCGGGAAATCGGGAACGGTACAACCACAACCCGGCCAAACCTGGCGTATCAAAACCGGGAATGAATCACATACCCGGAAGCTAAACACGGCCGAAGGCACATCGCCTTCCGCTATGGTATCCATGCCGACCGAAAGCTGTTCGAAGCACAAAAAACGGGGTGCCGGCGTTTCTGTTTCCTGCGCGCAAAGTGCACCGGGAGCAGCGGCTGCGCTCAAACCAATTGCAAATAAAAAGAGCTGTTTCATGGCGTAAAAAACAAAAGGGCCTTCCGGCTGGAAGACCCTTTTGCTGCTTATTGTAGCATTAGTTTACGATTACGGGTGACTTGGGCTTTTCGGGCTTCTGCACCACATTTCCGGTAATGGTCAGCACCTGGTTTCCGGCTTCGCTGTACACGGTAATGGTTTTGTGGAAGGCACCGGGACGGCCGGCGCTGTTGTACTGTGCCTGAATCACAGCCGACTCACCGGGACCGATAGGCTCACGGGGCCATTTGGGTGTTGTACAACCGCAAGAAGCCTGCACGTTTGAAAGTGCGATTGGCGCGGCGCCGGTATTGGTGAATTTGAAGTCGAAGGTGGCCAGGGTGCCTTCGTACACGGTACCAAACTCATGCGAAGTGGTTTCAAACTTCAGTACATTGGGCGTTTGGGCCTGCTGCGCTGCCACGGGTGCAGCGAGGCAGAAGAGGCCTGCGATGATGAGCAGATTTTTCATGCTGGTATTTTCCGTTTTTCTTGTTGTAGTAGTATTCCGATCAAAGCTGACCGTTGCCGGGCCTGTCGGTACCCTGGTTTTCAACGTTGCCTTTGATTTTCAGTTCTTCGGTCTTTCCGGCGTAGAAAACGGTGATGGTTTTCTCGAAGTAACCGGGGCGGCCATTGGTGTCGTATACTGCTTCGATTTGTGCAGTAGCGCCTGGAGCGATGGGTTCTGAAGGCCATTTGGGTGTAGTGCAACCGCAGGAAGCTTTTACATCGGTCAATACCACCGGCTCATTGCCGTTGTTGGTAAAGGAGAAGACGATGGAAGCCTTGGGGCCCATGATAATCTTGCCGAAATCGTGTTCTTTCTTTGCAAAGTAGATGCTGGGGCCGGGCACAACAGCTGGCTTCGAAGTGGTAACAGCCGGTGCAGTCTTGCCAACCGGAGCTGTGGTAACAGCAGGCTTCGCAGCAGGCTTGTTGGAAGGCTTGCCTGCCGGTGCTTTGGTGTTGGCCGGTGTCGGCTTTCCGTTGCCGCTTCCGGCAGGGTTAGGGGCACCTTGGGCAGCAGCAACGCTGATGCCGGCCAGTACCATTGCGGTGATGCTCAAAATCTTCTTCATGGCGTTGGTAGTTTTTTCGTGTTCATAACAAAGCAATTACCATACCAAAACCACAACTTTGCAGAAACCTATCGGTGTGGAACGCGTAAAACCCAAAAAACATCTCGGGCAGCATTTTCTGAATGCCCCGTCAATCGCGGGCCGCATCGCCGATCTGGTGCCGGATGAGGCTGAATTTGTGGTCGAAATCGGACCGGGTATGGGCATCCTCACCGAACCGCTGTTTTCCCGCTTTGGCAAACGGCTGCTGTGCATAGAAATAGACAAGGAATCGGTGGAATACCTGCGCCGCGAACCGCACTACGCCGGTTTGAAAGTGATGGCAGGCGATTTCCTTGAACTGGAAGCCTCCGACTGGGCACAATCGCTTACCCGCGGAGCGGTGATCGGCAACTACCCCTACAACATCAGCAGCCAGATTGTGTTCCGCGTATTGGAAGCAAAAGAGCAGGTGGCTTTTTTCGGAGGGATGTTTCAGCGGGAAGTAGCCCGCCGGCTTTGTGCAGGCCCTGGTTCCAAAGAATACGGCATCCTTTCCGTGCTGCTCCAAAACTATTACGACTGCAGCTATGCCTTTACGGTGGAGGAAGGCTCATTTACGCCTCCGCCAAAAGTGAAATCAGGCGTCATCGCCTGCATGCGCAAGGCAGAACTGCCGACGGACTGCCGCTGGGAAAGCCTGAAAACCGTTGTCAAAGCCGCTTTCAACCAGCGCCGCAAAACACTCTCAAATGCGCTCAAGGGAACCCTGCAGCGCGTACCGGAACAATGGGCCGGCAAAAGAGCCGAACAACTCGAACCCGCCGCCTACCTGGTGCTGGGCGCTCAATTGGAAAGCGAAAGAGCCGCGCAATAAAATCGGACTGATATTTGTTTTACCGGAAGGGATGAATTGGCGCAAACTTTACCTGATGCTCGCTACCGGATTGCTACTGGCCGGTGACAGCTTGTATGCGCAGCAGTTCCAGCTCAACCGCAATAACTGGGATTTTGGATCGGTTGCCTACTGGAAAAACGATACCGCCCGATTTACGATCCGCAATGCCGGCAACAAAGATTTAGTCTTCCTGCCCGTTCACTACAACGAAAACCACCGCGTTACGACGGTGGCCAAACGGCTTGCACCCGGAGAAAGCACAGAAATTTTCATCAACTACTATACCCGCGAACGCGGACCCTTTCAGGTTTCGATTCCCATTTATATCAACTTGCGCGACGAACCAATCCAGTTTCAGTTGAAAGGGAATATCAAAGGCTTTCACCCGGAAGCCATGCTCCGCTGCCCGGTGGTAAATGCCGGTCCGGCCAGTGCCGAAGCGCTCTCCAAGGTGTTTACCATCGAGGTACGCGACCAGCAGACAGAAGAACTGCTGATACCGGAAAAAATTGAAGTGAAGAGCCGCAGCGGTAAACCCATGAAACTGGAACGCAGCGGTGCCGGCTTTGAAATGCTTGCAGCGCCTGGAGCTTATCTCATCGACTCACGCAAAAAAGGCTATCTGGATTATTTCGCCAATGTGATGCTTGAGCCCTACCGCACGCACATGGTGGTGTACATGGACAAGCGCGATGATGCGATAGCCGTTGTTCCGCCTGTTGAACCGCCGGCTCCGGTGATAATTCCCGAACCGCCTGTGGTGCGCCGCACGCCGCCCGTTCAACCTCCTCCATTACAGGAAGAACCGGAAGTGGAGCCCGACCCGGTGGGCGAAATCTGGGACCCCAACGCGCCGCCTGTGCAGCCTCCCGCCAATCCGCCCGTGGTTTCGCCCATACCACAGGCTCAAGACAGCGTGCGGATAAGCGGTAAACCGGCAGCTCCAAAGCTGGATCCTTACCTGCACAATGCCAACAACATTGTCATGGTGCTCGATATCAGCTATTCTATGAAACGGGAAGACAAGCTGGAACTGCTGCGCACAACGATGCAACAGATGGCGCGCGCATTGCGGCCCATCGACAAGGTGACGCTGATTACCCTAGCCGGTGAAGCCCGTATCATATTCAACCCTTCCTGGATTCAAAGCCCCGACAGCTTGTTGCAACTCATCAATGCCTTGCAACCTGCCGGTGGAACCAATGGAGCCGCCGCGATGCGCCTCGCCTATACAACAGCCCTCAATGAAAAGCTGGAAGGCGGCAACAACCAGGTGATCGTGGCGACAGACGGCGTCTTTACCGCCGGTACCATGGGCAACGAAGAACTGCTCAAACTGGTCAACACTTACCGCGACAAAGGCATCCGGCTCAGCACGCTCGGTTTCGGAGAAGCCAAACAACCCATTGCCTTTCTCAGTGCACTCGCTGCTGCAGGTGGCGGTGATTTCCTGCACGTGCGCGACCGCAGCATTGCTGAAAGCGGACTGGTGGAGCAGATTCGGCGCCAGAGCCAGAAATAAAAAAAGCCCTCCCGGATCGGGAAGGCTTTTCGATTTGGTTGATTGGGATTACTTCTTGCGGCTGAGCGTAAATGTGTAACGGAATTCGAAGTTGCCCTGTTTTACCACACGATACCACTCCTGGGCCTTTTTCTCATTCTTGGTAACGGACATGTTCCAGGTCTCTTTGCCCTGGGTTGACTGATCGGTCAATTCCAGCTTCACCGAATCGATGCCTGTTGTCCATTTCGTGATGGTGAATGCGCGGGCATTGCCGCCGGCATTGTACTGCGCAGTACCTGTTCCACCTTTATCCAGCTTAAATGTGCCTACGTTATCAGCATTGATTACCTGCCCAGGATCTACTACTCCATTGTTGGCAAGTTCAAACTTGTACTTGTCGATGTTCCACTCCTGATTGTCGAGGCGCATTTCGAGTTTCTTTTCCTTGCTGCAGGAAACCAGGCCGAGCACAGCCGCTGCGATGATGAGGGTCTTCTTCATGGTTGATGATGTTCGGTTTCGAATCTAAGGATTTTTCATTGAACCTTGCGCGCATCGTTCATCGTCCGTTCCGGGCAACCTGCCTAATGACCGGAAATGAAACGCTTTTGCAGTGCTTAATTTCGTGCCTGATTATATGAGAACCAACCACGAAATCGACTACCGCATCTTCGGTGAAGAAATGCAATGCGTGGAAATCGAACTCGATCCGCGCGAAACCGTAATCGCTGAAAGCGGCTCCTTCATGATGATGGACGACGGCCTGCAAATGGATACCATTTTCGGCGACGGCAGCAGCCAAAACCAGGGCGGGTTATTCGGTAAACTCGTCGGCGCCGGCAAACGCCTGCTCACCGGTGAAAGCCTCTTCATGACGGCCTTTACAAATATCTCTTCCTTCAAGCGCAATGTTTCCTTTGCTGCGCCCTATGCCGGTAAAATCATTCCGCTCGACCTGTACGAATTGGGCGGAAAAGTGGTTTGTCAGAAAGATGCCTTTCTCTGCGCTGCCAAAGGCGTGGCCGTGGGTATCGAATTCCAGCGCAAGCTCGGAACCGGACTCTTCGGAGGCGAAGGGTTCATCATGCAGAAACTCGAAGGCGACGGGCTCGCTTTTGTGCATGCCGGCGGTTATGTGATGGAAAAGAAACTCGGTCCGGGCGAAATACTCAAGGTAGACACCGGCTGTATCGTCGCATATACCAAAGATATCGACTACGATATTCAGTTCGTTGGCGGGATCAAGAACACCATTTTCGGCGGTGAGGGGTTGTTCTTTGCCACCTTGCGCGGACCGGGTTCGGTATGGCTCCAAACCTTGCCGGTAAGCCGTCTCGCCTCGCGGATTCTTTCTTACGGAAGCATGCGTCGCAAGGAAGAAGGCAGCATCCTCGGTGGTTTGGGCAACCTGCTCGACGGCGACGGACGTTAAGGATGTAGAAGTTTCCTCCATCCGCCTTAAATTTGAACCATGCGAAAGACGCTCTTCCTGCTGTTGCTGCCCGCCCTGTTGATACCGGCTTCCTGCAAGAAGTACGACGAAGGCCCCTACATGTCGTTTTGGCCGAAAGCCGAACGGATTGCCAATAAATGGAAAGTGGCCAAGGCCGACCTGAACGGTGCCGACAGTACGAATTTCTACCGTACCCATATTCTTGAATTCACCGACCAGGGCACTGCCATCTATCAGATCGGCAACCGAAAGTATTTCGGCAGCTGGCAGCTAAATAACAATGGCAAGGACTTCGACCTGGACTACGATTCACTCGGTCGCTTCAGTTATCAAATCTTGCGCCTCAAGGATAAAGAATTCTGGTACCGCGACAAGCGCAGCAATTTCAGCTTCCAGCTCGCACCTTTCTAATTCCGCATGGCCTGGTTGGCAGTTGTGACATGGGGCATGCTGGCGGGCTTCACCATGAGCCTCATGCTGGGAACGGTTTTCTTTGCGCTCCTGCAAACCAGCATCCATCAGGGCTATCGCTATGGCATGGCTATCGCTGCCGGTGTGGTATTGAGTGATGTATGTTTCCTTGTTCTGGCCTTGGGATTCGATTCAACCGTATCCAGGATCTATGGTGAATACAAAGGACTAGTTGCCCTGATTGGCGCTTCAGCCCTCGTTACGCTTGGTTTGGTTCAGTTCTTTCGCAAGCCTCCCCATGCCGAACGCGGCCGCCGTCGCCATCTCAATGCCTGGCAATGTGCCGGCAAAGGCTTTATGCTGAATATCGTCAACCCTGGAAACCTGTTGCTTTGGCTTATCGCGTTGAATACGCCGGTTACGATCGGACTGGCCTTTGGCAGCAAGGTATTGTTTTCAAGCTCCGGACTTGTCGCCATATTCCTTACAGAAAGCCTTATTTCCTGGGGTGCACAAAAGCTGCGCCGCTGGGCAACGCCTGTCCGCTTGCACCGCCTGGATCAGGTGGTTGGCAGCGTTTTCGTGCTGGCCGGACTGCAGATGCTTTGGAAGTATTGGATGTGAACGGCGGGTCACTGAGTAGCTGAAGTGAAGCGGAAGCGTATCGAAGCGAGATACGTAGCCAGAGACTAAGAAACTTGGATATCCGTTAAAATCACTTCCCTGATGAAGGAGCCGTGGCTCTTGTTACATCCAATTCGGCATTATTCAACGATAGCTGTAACTCAGTGATGAGCGGATTTCTGTGAGTAATCATTCCCAAAGCTGTGATAGGGGTAAAACGTTGTGCCGCAGTCATATTGTGCTCCGAGCCCCGGTGCACTTCCCCGACGAAAACTATCGGGGCAGGCAAGGTCTCGGCTGCACTCCGACCGCTCAATGACCGGCCGGTGCGGCTACTCAGTGACCAGCCCGTAAAAGGCGAACCTTCAAAAATCAGTTCACCAGCGTACCGACTTTCTCGCCTTTCAGCAGGCGCGAAAGATTACCGGGCTTATTCATGTCGAAAACAACGATGGGCAACTTATTCTCCTGGCAAAGGGTAATGGCGGTCATGTCCATCACCTCCAGACCCATTTCGTATACCTGAGAGAAACGAATCTCGTCGAAACGGGTAGCAGTAGGGTCTTTCTCCGGATCGGCGCTGTAAATGCCGTCTACACGGGTTCCTTTAATGATGACATCGGCTTCAATCTCGATGGCGCGAAGCGAAGCCGCAGTATCTGTAGTGAAGTAGGGATTACCGGTTCCGGCGCCAAAGATCACGACCCGCCCTTTTTCGAGGTGGCGCATCGCGCGGCGGCGAATGAAAGGCTCTGCCAGCTGTTCCATTTTGATGGCAGTTTGCAGACGGGTCACCAATCCGGCGTTTTCAAAAGCACCCTGTAACGCCATGGCATTCATTACAGTGGCCAGCATGCCCATGTAATCGCCCGTTGCGCGGTCAACCACACCGCCTTTGGAACCCTGCACACCCCTGAAGATGTTGCCTCCTCCGATTACCACAGCTATCTCAACACCGAGCGCTGCAGCCTCCTTCACTTCTTTCGCGTACTGTTCGAGCACATCGGCACTGATACCGAAAGATTGATTCCCCATGAGCGATTCCCCGCTCAGCTTCAGAAGTATGCGTTTGTATTTCATGGTGTGGTCTCAAAA